>NZ_CP098806.1:4389000-4702500 GCF_023822005.2 Dyadobacter fanqingshengii | reverse complement strand
TGAAGGTTTGGCGTAAGCTGGGCTGGACTGGTGAGAAAAGCAAATGTAGGCATAAGTAACGATAATGCGGATGAGAAATCCGCACACCGAAAGACTAAGGATTCCTCCGCTATGCTAATCAACGGAGGGTTAGGCGGGGCCTAAGGGATAGCCGACAGGCGATTTTCGATGGACAGCAGGTTAATATTCCTGCCCTTGCATGCAGTGTGAAAAAGTGACGGAGTATTGTGGTAAGTACGTACTGACGGAATAGTGCGTTGAGCAGAGCCTACGGGCGAAGCGAACTTACGAAAACGCTTCCAAGAAAAGCTTTTGAAACATCAGCTGTACGCAACCCGTACCGTAAACCGACACAGGTAGTCGAGAAGAATATTCTAAGGTGCTCGAGTGAATCACGGCTAAGGAACTCGGCAAATTAACCCTGTAACTTCGGGAGAAGGGGAGCCTACTCGAAAGAGAGGCCGCAGAGAAATGGCCCAGGCGACTGTTTAGCAAAAACACAGGGCTCTGCCAAAACGAAAGTTGACGTATAGGGCCTGACACCTGCCCGGTGCTGGAAGGTTAAGAGGGGATGTCATCGCAAGAGAAGCATTGAATCGAAGCCCCAGTAAACGGCGGCCGTAACTATAACGGTCCTAAGGTAGCGAAATTCCTTGTCGGGTAAGTTCCGACCTGCACGAATGGTGTAACGATCTGGGCACTGTCTCGGCCGTGAGCTCGGTGAAATTGTAGTAGCGGTGAAGATGCCGCTTACCCGCCACGGGACGGAAAGACCCCGTGCACCTTTACTATAGCTTTGCATTGTTTTCGGGTCAGGGATGTGTAGGATAGGTGGGAGGCTGTGAGTGGGCGTCGCCAGGCGTTCAGGAGCCAACGTTGAAATACCACCCTTCGCTGGCCTGGGATCTAATCCGACTAAGTCGGAGACCGTGCATGGTGGGTAGTTTGACTGGGGTGGTCGCCTCCAAAAGTGTAACGGAGGCTTCCAAAGGTCTGCTCAACACGCTTGGTAACCGTGTGTGGAGTGCAATAGTACAAGCAGGCTTGACTGTGAGACCGACGGGTCGAGCAGGTGGGAAACCAGGGTATAGTGATCCGGTGGTTCTGTATGGAAGGGCCATCGCTCAAAGGATAAAAGGTACGCCGGGGATAACAGGCTGATCTCCCCCAAGAGCTCACATCGACGGGGAGGTTTGGCACCTCGATGTCGGCTCGTCACATCCTGGGGCTGGAGAAGGTCCCAAGGGTTCGGCTGTTCGCCGATTAAAGTGGCACGCGAGCTGGGTTCAGAACGTCGTGAGACAGTTCGGTCCCTATCTGTGGTGGGCGTAGGAAGATTGACGGGGGCTGCCTTTAGTACGAGAGGACCGAGGTGGACCCACCGCTGGTGAACCGGTTGTCACGCCAGTGGCATGGCCGGGTAGCTATGTGGGGAATAGATAAGCGCTGAAAGCATCTAAGTGCGAAACTAGCCCGAAGATGAATCTTCCACATAAGGGTCGTTGTAGACTACGACGTTGATAGGCTGCAGGTGTACGTGTAGAAATACATTCAGCCGAGCAGTACTAATTACCCAAGAGCTTGCACATTAACATCTTAATATTTTTGATCTCTTCTACTTCCAATATGACATTGATTTACAATGCTGAACAAATCAACATTGTACACACTCAAAGAGCTTGTTGGTGACTATTGGAACGGTTCGGAGCCACGCTGGCTTCACCTCTTCATAATCACAAAAGACCAACAAAGACCTTGTTGGTGACTATTGGCCTGGTGTTCACCTCTTCCCATCCCGAACAGAGAAGTTAAGCCCAGAACCGCCGATGATACTTGGATCAAACCTGGTAAAGTAGGTAGTCGCCACAATACCATTACAAAAAGACCATCTCAAAAGGATGGTCTTTTTGTGTGTCTTAGGCCTGGGCGGTGCAACGTTCGCTTCACCTCTTCCCAGGCTACGCGCCCCGTCCCGACTACGCGTCCCGGAACAAAGAAGTTAAGAGCGGCTGGCTAAGCCGGGGGCGCCCAGCCCAGAAACCGGCGATGATACTTGGATTAGGCATCCCCGATCAAACCTGCGCGGTTCGACCTGGAAAATTAGGTCGGCCCGCGTAGGTAGTCGCCAAAATACCATTACATGAAAAAAGCCTTGCAGAAATGTAAGGGCTTTTTCATGTAATGGTATAAAGTTTGAATACTGCATTGACAAAAAAGGGCTGCTTATCAAAGCAGCCCTTTTTAAATAACATTATTAATCTTTTAATTCAACATCACCGTTTTAGCGAGTGACTTTGCATCTAAGAACTCTGTGACTGTTTTAACAATGCCCTCAGTATCGATGCCGCACTCACGGTAAAGTTCGTTGGGTTCACCATGTTCAATGATGCTGTCTGGTATGCCCAGCCTTTTAACCGTAGAAGAATAGCCATTGTCAGCCATAAATTCGATAACAGCACTGCCAAAACCGCCTTGTAAGCAGCCATCTTCTACTGTTACGACTCTACTGTGGTTAGTAAATATTTCGTGCAATAACGGCTCGTCTAATGGCTTCGCAAAACGCATGTCATATAGCGATACGGAAATGCCGTGATTTTCCAGTTGCTCGCATGCTTTCAAAGCGTAATTTCCAACAGGACCGAATGACAAAATAGCAAGGTCTTCACCATGTCTCAGCCTCCTGCCCTTACCTATCACAATTTCTTCAAACGGTGTGTTCCAATTTGGCATAACCCCTGCACCTCTCGGATATCTGATGGTGAAGGCTTGCTTTCCTGATTGAAAACTTTCCAACTGAGCGGTGTACATCAAATTTCTTAGCTCTTGCTCATTCATAGGTGAAGCAACCACCATATTCGGGATGCAACGCATGTAAGCAATGTCATATAGGCCGTGATGTGTTGGCCCGTCTGCTCCTACTAACCCCGCCCTATCCAGGCAAAATATAACGGGAAGCTCTTGAATGCAGACATCATGAATAACTTGGTCATAAGCCCGCTGCATGAATGTTGAATATATATTACAAAACACAACCTCTCCTCTCGTCGCCATGCCTGCCGAGAATGTTACCGCATGCTGTTCAGCGATGCCCACATCAAAAGCTCTTTCAGGAATCAAATCCATCATAATATTCAATGACGAACCCGATGGCATAGCAGGAGTTACTCCAACTATCTTAGGATTTTGTTTGGCAAGCTCGACAATGGTGTTACCAAAAACATCCTGATATTTCGGTGCCTGCGGCTGGTCGTAAACCTTTACTTTTATCTCACCGGTTATTTTATCAAATATGCCAGGTGAATGCCATTTGGTTTGATCTTTTTCAGCAGGCCCATAGCCCTTGCCTTTTACCGTTAGGCAATGCAAGATTTTGGGTCCGGGAATGCTTTTAAGGTCTTTCAAAACCTCGGTAAGGTGGCTAATATCATTGCCGTCAATGGGTCCGAAATATCTCAAACCTAATGATTCAAAGAGATTGCTCTGACGAAGGATAGCCGTTTTCATAACCGTTTCAACCTTAGAAACGATCTCCTGAGCGCTCTTTCCAAAATTGCTCATCTTACCAAGCATATTCCAAACCTCGTCCCTAAACTTATTATAAGTCTGCGAAGTGGTGATGTCGGTCAAATATTCTTTCAGCGCGCCCACATTGGGATCGATAGCCATGCAGTTATCATTTAAAATGATAAGCAGATTGGAATCGGTTGCTCCGGCATGGTTCATGCCTTCGAATGCCATTCCCGCAGTCATTGCGCCGTCTCCTATAATGGCTATATGTTGTCTTTCAAAATTTTTTTCCAATGCCGAAGCCACGGCCATACCCAATGCTGACGAGATGGAAGTAGATGAATGTCCCACCCCAAATGCATCGTAAATGCTTTCGCTGCGTCTTGGAAATCCTGAAAGACCTCCGTATGTGCGGTTAGAATGAAAATTATCTCTTCTGCCAGTCAGGATCTTGTGACCATAAGCCTGATGTCCTACATCCCAAACCAGCTGATCGTCGGGTGTGTTGAAAACGTAATGAAGCGCAACGCTTAATTCAACTACGCCAAGGCTCGCACCAAAATGGCCGCCATAGACGGAAACATTATCAATAATAAACTGACGCAATTCATTACAAACTTGTGGAAGCTGGGAACTGTCTAACTTTCGTAAGTCCTCAGGAGAGTCAATTTTAGCTAATAATTTCCCAGGTTTTATAAGCATATTCAGGCTTTTGAAATCAAAAAATTGCGGTAATTACGCAGACAAAATTAAGTAAATAAGGACATTAAGTCTGACTTTATTTTTGCTGACTTGCCTTGAACAGCTTTTGCTTTTCTTCTCTCGTCAGACTTTCATACCCGGATTTGGAAATTTTATCCAAAATAGAATCAATTTCCATTTGATCAGGCATTTCGATCGTTCCCGACGAAGACGTAGACGAATACACGCTTGTGCTTCTGTAAACCTGTCTTTCACGGTAAGTAACCTGCATAGAAGGGCGTTTGCGGAACAATCGGGACCAGCCGTTCATGACTGCATAAATCGGCTTACCAAGGTCTGTACCACTTTGCAACAATTTGATAAATACATATCCAATAAATGCACCACCCAAATGCGCCAGATTACCCCCGGCATTAGGCCCGACAGTTTGAGCAAGAGATAGGATAATATAAAAAAGAGCGATGAACTTGATCCGGATCGGCCCTAGAAAAATAAGATTGAATGTGTAGTTGGGAAGTAAAGTAGAGGCTCCTACTGCAACAGAAAAGGCTGCTGCCGAAGCACCCAGCATCCTGGAACCTTCCACGTGAGCCTGGAAATAAGGTAAGGCGTTGTAAAGAACAATGTAAATCAATCCGCCCGCAATTCCACCAAGCATATACAGTGCTATAACGCGCTTCGCACCAAGATATTCATCAATAAGCTTTCCAAACCAATACAGGAATAGCATATTGAAAAGGATATGGAAAATATCGTCGTGTGTGAAAAAGTAAGTGACGAGCGTCCAGGGCTTGTACAAAAACTCGTTTGTTGCAGCAGGGAGCTGCAGGGTATTAATTACCGCGTTATAAACGTTTGAAGATTGAGAAAGCGTCAGAATAATCTTCAATAGCAGTAATGTCAAGAAAACTGCGGTATTTACAAGGATTATCTTGACAAGTGCATTCTCTGATTTGGCAAACTCCCTTTTTACGTCATCAACAATATTGCTCATCTCTCAATAGAAATTTGTTTTTTGCGTGTTCCAGTAACGCAACAATATATATGCAAATAGCATTCCTCCAATATGCGCAAAATGAGCAACATTGTCTGACTGAGCATTTTGAAATCCTGCATATAATTCGTACAAACCGTAAAAAGCAACAAAATATTTAGCCTTAATCGGAAACGGAACAAAAAGGAGAAAAAGCTCAGTATTCGGAAACAATAAACCAAACGCCATGAGGATACCGAAAATTGCTCCGGAAGCACCAACCAGTGGCGTATTAATCAAACTTTGATAGTATGTATTTACAAATTCTACACTTTGTTGAATGTAACCAGAATTTGTGGGATTGTCTTCAAACTTATTTAAAAAATCAAGGTTGGCTTCGTAAATTCTTTCAGCGTGTTTACTCATAAAATCCACGAGCCCGTCGGGTGTCGGATTTTGAGTAAATATTTCAACAGCCTGCCTAACCTGGCTATTTTCAAAATAGTCAATTCCTGAAAAAAGAACCCCGGCTCCTATGCCTGTGAAAAAGTAGAAAAACAAAAATTTCTTCGGTCCCCAGCCGCGTTCCAGCAATGGGCCAAACATAAACAAACCAAACATATTGCTGAACAAATGTCCAAAACTGCCATGCAAAAACATGTACGTTACAAACTGGAATGGCAGAAACGCAGGCGAAAATACAGAACGCAGCGCAAAGACATTTGTGAGATTAAAAATGTAGGAATCAACTACGAAAAAGAGAATATTAAGAATTAGTAAGTTCTTGACGGTAGGGGTTATGGATAACATATTTTGTGTTTAATCAAGATTTATTCAATAACTGATCACCCTATATTTTTGTTCGCTAGGCCTTAAATATACTCGTAAGTTTATCCATCGTAAGCAAAACAATGATAGCCTCGCCGCTGGGCGTTCTGTTAGGGTCGGTTGAAGCGAATAGCTGATCAATTAATGTGTGAATTTCTACGAATGAAAGCTTCACTGCATAACGGACGGAGAAGCGCCTGGCGAGCGAACGCGAAAGGCTTTCAGGTTTATTTAGTTTAAGGTCGGAATAACTCTGTTTAAGTTGCTCAATCAGCTCCTCAAAAAGGTCCTGCTCGCTTTCTTCTGGTAAGTCGGCCGGAATTCCCCTAATGATCAGTTCATTGGATCCAAACTCGTCGAATTCAAATCCCAGACTCCGGATTTCCTTTTTAGTCTCGTTCACCAGCTGCATATCCGAATGCGTGAGCCGGATCGTTTTTGGGAAAAGCAGTTGCTGGCAGGCTCCATTTCTGTTCGTAAGCATTTTACGATATCGCTCGTACAGGATCCTTTCGTAAGCAGCTTTTTGGTCGATCAGCATTATGCCGTCTTTCACCTGCGAGAGAATGTATCGGTTATGAAGCTGAAAAAGCACAGCATCGCTTTCGGGCGCAGAGATTACTTCCGAAGCCATCCTGTTAATCTTGCTGGCAATGGTTTTGGGCTGCTCCTGAAACGAAGGCCTGGAAACGGTGGTCGCATTGATTTCAAATGCAGCCAGTTCCCGGTTGCGGTCTTCGGTATTTTGTAATCCTTCGAAAAGTTTATTCCAATTGGTAAGGTTCGATCTGGACTGTCCTCCTTCGCCTTTTTTGGATTGTGCGGCCCAGTCCGGCATTACTGTTCTCGGGATCAGGTTATGATTCTGATCTGAGGCTGTCGGATTTAAAAAATTGATATTATCATCAAAATCAATAGACTGCGACAGATTATATACGCCAACCGCCTTTTTCACGGCTGCCATAACAATCGCATAAACCGATCTTTCGTCGTCAAACTTGATTTCGGTTTTTGTTGGATGAATATTTATATCGATGTGCGAGGGGTCAATTTCAATAAAAAGCACGTAAAATGGGTGACTTCCTTCCGGTATAGTGCCATCAAAAGCGCTGATAACCGCATGATGCATGTAACTATGCTTGATATAGCGATCATTCACAAAGAAAAACTGCTCTCCACGTGTTTTTCTGGCAAATTCAGGTTTTCCAATGTAGCCGCGCACGCTAATGTAGGATGTATCTTCCTGACAAAAAGCCAGTTGCTCCCGATAACTCTTCCCGTAAATATCAATGATCCGCCTTACCAGCTTGCCTGATTGCAGATTAAAAACCTCCGTATCGTTATGGTGCAATGTGAAACTAACCTGCGGATGTGCCAGCGCAACTCTTTGAAATTCGTCCAGAACATGACGCATTTCAACGGAATTGGATTTCAGGAAGTTTCGTCGGGCGGGAACATTAAAAAACAGATTTTTAACTGAAAGGTTTGTCCCTTTTAAACACGCAACGGCTTCCTGCGCTTTAATCTCCGAGCCGTCGATCCGGATCATGGTGCCCAACTCGTCAAACTCCTGACGCGTCCTGAGCTCAACTTGTGCAATAGCAGCAATGGAAGCGAGCGCCTCGCCGCGGAAGCCCATCGTACGGATCCTGAAAAGATCTTCCGACTGCCGGATCTTTGACGTAGCGTGCCTTTCAAAACTCATTCTGGCATCCGTTTCAGACATTCCAGAGCCATCATCGATGATCTGAATGAGCGTCCTCCCAGCCTCTTTCAAAATAACCTGAACATGGTTCGCCTTCGCATCAATGGCATTTTCCATAAGCTCCTTCACCACCGATGCAGGTCGCTGAACAACCTCGCCGGCAGCAATTTGATTGGCTATGGAATCTGGTAATAATTGTATGATGTCGGAAGACGGCATATCGGATTTTTGATTTATTTAACTATAACAAATAAACAAAAATTTTTTTAGAGCGGGGTCAATTTCGGCGGGTAGCAACCTCGTAGCGCTTGCTTTTATTAGTAATTTCAACAGAATAGTTACATTCTATATAAAAATTTTCTACATTAAGAGAACGTTTTTTGTGAATTACTTTGTTGGAAATAAATAAAATCTCTAACTTGGGGATATCAAACTCCTATGTTAATAACCTGAACCTGATATGAAAACGCCAATTTCAAAACGATTTAATTTCACGATGGCATTGCAATGGCTTATATTTTTGCCAATAATTTTGCCGCTTTGCATAATCTTTGGCGCCGTTGAAGGCGTCGTTAAAATGGTCGAGAAAATGGCCCAGCGAATGTGGATGGATATGGAATTGTAGTAGTAAAATGACATATAAAAGTAAAAGCCCGATGTGTGAACACCGGGCTTTTACTTTTAACAAGCAAACCTTAAAATTTCCATCTTACAAAAGCTTCCATTGCTTCGTACTCAGCTAACCCAAGCTCGTCATACAAGTGAGCCGTTGCGCGGTTACGCTCTTCTGCACGTTGCCAGAATTCCCTCGAATCTTCGCCCTGGAACACAACGCCGTCCTTTTGAGACTGGTGCTTAAATATTCCCTGACGTTTTTTCAGAACCTGATCCGGGCTCATCGGCACTGCCATTTCAATTTCATAAATGTCCCACTCAGCCCATGCTCCGCGGTATAACCATACCCAGCAATCCTTCATGAAATTTTTATGTTTCGAACGCTGCAATGCTGCCTCAATGGCATCCCAGCAAACTTTATGCGTTCCGTGCGGATCAGCGAAGTCACCGGCCGCGTAGATCTGATGTGGTTTTACTTCTTCAATAAGCGCTTCAATGATGCGGATATCTTCTTCCCCGATCGGTTTTTTCTGAACCGTTCCTGTTTCGTAGAATGGCATGTTCAGAAAGTGCGCCTGGCTCGTTGGAATGCCCACAAACCGGCAAGTCGCCTTAGCCTCACCCTGGCGAAGCAATCCTTTCACTTTCCTGATCTCAGGCGTATCAATTTCACTGTCTTTGGTATGTTTCAAAAACTCTTTTGCATCCAGGAACAGCTTGTTTGCGTCCGGGCTGTCGATGCCAAAACCTTTGTTGAAGTCAACCACGAAATCGATAAAACGCAATGCCTCATCATCCGCAACGGCAATGTTACCCGAAGTCTGGTAAGCCACATGCACTTCATGTCCCTGATCCACCAATCGCTGGAATGTTCCACCCATTGAAATGATATCATCGTCCGGATGCGGGCTGAAAATCAATACGCGTTTCTTGGATGGCTGCGCTCTTTCAGGACGGTGTGTATCATCCGCATTGGGTTTTCCACCCGGCCATCCTGTAATGGTATGTTGTAATTGATTAAATACGTTGATATTGATCTCATAGCCGGAACCATATTGGGCCAGCAAATCGCTCATACCATTGTCATTGTAATCCTTATCAGTCAATTTAAGAATGGGCTTGTTCAGCGAGCTCGACAAATGGCTGATCGCCTTTTTGATCATTTTATTATCCCAAATTACCGAATCAACAGCCCAAGGCGTCTTAATGCGGGTAAGTTCGGAAGCAGCGCTTTCATCCACAACGAACGAAACATCCGGATGCGCCTGCAAATAAGAAGCAGGGTTCAATTCAGTAACCGGGCCTTCAACAGCGCCGCGTATTACCGAAGCTTTTCTTTCACCCCAAGCCAGGAGCACAATGCGGCGTGCATTCAAAATAGGCGCAACACCCAATGTAATGGCTTTACGAGGCACATTATGCAATCCGCCAAACTCCATCCCAGCCGCAACGCGCGTAGAATGGTCGAGTGTGATCAGCCTTGTACGGGAATTGATCAGCGATCCCGGTTCGTTGAAACCAATGTGACCATTTCCCCCGATTCCCAAAAGCTGGAAATCCAGACCGCCCACAGCGTTTATTTTGTTTTCGTAAGATGTGCAGTAATCGCGCAGTAATGCAGGAGGAACCGTGCCATCCGGAAGGAAATAATTCTCCTTTGCAATATCCACGTGGTCGAACAACTGCTCTTTCATGAACCGGTGATAGCTGTAAATCGAATCCGGCTCCATTTGGTAATATTCATCCAGGTTGAATGAAATCACATTCTTGAAACTCAAACCTTCCTCCTTGTGCATGCGCACAAGAATTGCATAAACCGTTTTTGGTGAAGATCCAGTCGCTAAGCCCAACACACATTTCTTACCCTCTTTCTGCTTTTGACGGATCAAATCAGCAATTTCCCTTGCCACCGCATTGGAAGCTTCTTTGGAATCGGCGAAAATTTGAGTTGGTATTTTTTCGTAGGTGATTGGCTGGCCTATCGTCCCGGGCGTACCTTTCCCGTTGTTGGAAGCTTGCATCAAAATTGTTTGTGGATTCACCGTTTGCTGGCTCATATTGCTGCTTGAATTGTTTTATAAGAGTTTATGAATAGTTCAGGGGTAGGATAACATCGGCAAAAATACAACTCAAAACGAATATTATTAAAAAAATTTAAAAATAACTGTTATCAAAAATATACTCGTATTAATCGGATTGGGGCCACTTGACCCAATTCGCCGCTCCGCTCCCCGACCAAGGAGGAGAAAGTACGTCCGTTTTTTTCATTCCAAAATAATTGATTGTATTTTTGTATCTCAATCTACAAAACATCACACCATTTTCCCTATACTATCCATGTCTACTCTCACAAGCGTTGAACGTGACACCACCATTTTTGATCTTATCAATAGAGAAAAGCACCGTCAGGAATCCGGCATTGAGCTGATCGCGTCAGAAAACTTCACGTCCAGACAGGTGATGGAAGCGGCTGGAAGCGTTTTGACGAACAAATATGCAGAAGGACTGCCAGGCAAGCGTTATTACGGCGGGTGTGAGGTTGTAGATGAAATCGAACAAATTGCCATTGACCGTTTGAAGGAGCTTTTCGGCGCTACCTGGGCAAACGTTCAGCCACATTCGGGTGCACAGGCCAACACGGCTGTGTTCCTTGCATGCCTTAACCCTGGCGATAAAATTATGGGTTTCAACCTGGCACATGGTGGTCACTTGACGCACGGATCGCCGGTTAACATTTCAGGAAAATATTTTCAGCCTATATTTTACGGAGTAGAAGCAGAAACTGGATTGATAGATTGGGACAAAGTGGAGGAAACTGCTGTAAGAGAGCGTCCAAAACTGTTGATCTGCGGTGCTTCGGCTTATAGCCGCGACTGGGATTACGAGCGTCTGCGTGCAATTGCCGATCAGGTTGGCGCATTGTTAATGGCGGATATCGCCCACCCTGCTGGCCTGATCGCCAAAGGTTTGCTGAACGATCCATTCGATCATTGTCACATAGTAACAACCACAACACATAAAACCCTTCGCGGGCCACGCGGCGGTGTGATTATGATGCGTAATGATTTTGAGAATCCGTTTGGCATCAAAACACCAAAAGGTCAGCTGCGCACCATGTCATCCCTTTTGGATTCTGGTGTATTCCCAGGAACGCAGGGCGGACCATTGGAGCACATCATTGCGGCGAAAGCGATTGCTTTCGGAGAAGCATTGAGCGAAGGTTATTATAACTACGCAGTGCAGGTTAAGAAAAATGCGCAGGCGATGGCCAAAGCATTTACAGATAAAGGTTACGGCATTATTTCCGGCGGAACAGATAACCATTTAATGCTGATCGACCTTCGCACGAAAAGTGGTCAAAATCCAGGTCTAACTGGCAAATTGGCAGAAAACACGTTGATCAAGGCAGACATTACAATTAATAAGAATATGGTTCCCTTCGATGACAAATCACCAATGGTCACTTCGGGTATCCGCGTTGGAACGGCTGCTGTTACAACACGCGGAATGGTTGAGTCGGATATGGAGCGCATTGTGGATTTTATTGATACTGTGCTTGTTAACCATGATCAGGATGCAAAAATTGCCGGAGTAAAAAGTGAGATCAATAACTGGATGAAACAATATCCTTTGTACCTCTGATATTAAGTTATTCAAATAGCGGCAGCGCACCGGTTATCCGGTGCGCTGTTTTTTTTGTTTATTCCGATGTTTTTTAGCAATAAAATTTCGTTTACTTTTCATAACTTTGCACTCCAAAATCGAATTAATTGATATGAGCAAGAAAAACACGGACGAATCCGGGCTTGAAATTATTGAAACTCCGGAAGCACTGGCTGGCCAGATCAATAAAGCGGAGGTTTTTTTTATTAAAAATCGCAAGATAGTATTAGGTGTCGTAGGAGCAATCGTTTTAGCTGTTGTTGCTTTCGCCGGATATCGCTTTTACATTGACGGACAGGAGGGAACAGCTCAGGATGCACTTGCAAGTGTCGTTTACGATTTTGAGGCTGATTCATTGCAAAAAGCATTAAACGGAAGCGGAGGTAACGAAGGACTTTTATCTATCGCAGATTCTTATAAAGGCACGGACGCTAGCAATCTGGCTAATTTTTACGCCGGTGTTGCATTATTAAAGCAAGGAAAATACGATGATGCGATCAGCCATCTTCAATCATTCAGTTCATCCGATCTTTTAATCCACGCACGTGCCCAATCCTTGATTGGTGACGCGTATCTTGAAAAAAACCAACCTGCTGAGGCTATTTCTCATTATAAAAAGGCAGCAGATTACGAGAAAAACGAATATTTCACGCCCGTTTATTTAATGAAATTGGCAATCGCACAAGAAAAAGCAAATCAACCAGCAGACGCTGTGTCTACATATAAACGTGTTATTGACGAGTTTCCACTTTCCTCGGAAGTGGTAAACGCGAAGAAATACATGGGTGTTTTAGAGGGACAGGTCGGCAAATAATGGTTAACCATTACTGTTTCTGAAAAGGATAAAGCCGACAAAGGTTTTATCCTTTTTTATTTGCCCAATTAATCATTTCACATTATCCTCTGATTTCAATTATGTCAAGTGCTGATAAAAATTTAAGTGTTTTCAATACGGAAGGCTTGCCGGACATTAGCTCAAAAAAGTTTGCGATCGTGGTGGCAGAATGGAATAGCGAGGTCACCGAAAGGCTATTTGAAGGTGCTTATCAAACATTGCTCACATACGGCTCAACGCCCGAAAACATCGAAAGAGGAAATGTTCCGGGAAGTTTCGAGCTGACACTGGGCGCACAGTGGTTTGCAGAACGTCGCGATATTGATGCGGTCATCGCATTGGGCGTGGTTATCCAGGGTGAAACAAAGCACAATGATTACATCAATCACGCTGTTGCACAGGGCATTACCAATGTTAGTTTGAAATCTGGTAAACCCATCATTTTTGGTGTTTTGACGCCCAATACAATGGAGCAGGCACTCGACCGCGCAGGCGGCGTTCACGGCAACAAAGGAGACGAAGCCGCCATGACAGCGATTAAAATGCTCGGCCTCTGGCACCAAATCGCCGTTGCACAAACCAGATTCTCAATTTAACATTCATGGCACCGGCAACCCGGTCATTCACTCATTCAGTCATTCAAATTCACTCATTCACTAATATGCAAGTCTGGAAATTTGGCGGGACTTCGGTAGGAAAACCGGAACGCATGCATTCAATCCGCGAACTGCTTAACGGCGATCCTAATCGCAAAATCGTTGTTTTGTCCGCGCTATCAGGATCTACCAATGCGCTCATCGCCATCGGCGAAGCCGCAAAAGCTTATGACGATGCGAAAGCGAACTCGCTCACGGAAGATTTGAAGGCACATTATCTGCTCTTTATTAAGGAGTTATACTCAACGGAGGCGGGGCTTGAAGAAGGAAAGAACATTGTTGAGACAGAATTCGGCTTTATCAAATCACTGATCGGCATCAAACCTTTCACCATTAAGCAGGAAAAAGAACTTGTTGCAGAAGGGGAAATCCTGAGCACCAAAATGTTCCAGGCTTATCTGGAAGAAAAAGGGGAAAACTCCGTGTTGCTTCCAGCCTTGGATTTCATGCGCATTGATGCAGACGGCGAACCGGAACTTGCTACAATTGAGGATAAATTGGTGACAATTTTAAACCAATATACAGATAAACAGACGATCATTACGCAAGGGTTTATTTGCAGAAACCCGCGAGAAGAGGTTGATAATTTGAAAAGAGGAGGGTCTGATTATACAGCTTCTCTGATTGGTGGCGCCATCCGTGCGGATGAGATCCAGATCTGGACCGATATTGATGGAATGCATAACAACGATCCGCGCATTGTGAAAAGGACTTTTCCAATTCGCGAGCTGACATTTGAAGAGGCCGCGGAACTGGCTTATTTCGGGGCCAAGATTTTGCACCCGAGCACGATCACGCCAGCCAAACTTCGCGGTGTGCCGGTTAGGTTAAAAAACACAATGCAGCCGGAAGCTCCGGGAACATTGATCGCTAACCAAACTTCGGATCGCGACATTAAGGCGATTGCCGCAAAAGACAACATTACCGCCATTTACATACATTCGACCCGTATGCTGAATGCCTACGGCTTCCTTCGTAGGGTGTTTGAAATTTTCGAAAAATACAAAACACCGGTTGATATGATCACAACTTCCGAGGTGTCGGTTTCTGTGACCATTGACAATTCCGAAAACCTGGAACAGATCAGTGCAGAGTTGCGTGAATTTGCTGATTTAGAAGAGCATGACCGCGACCAAAATATCATTTGCATTGTCGGAAATTTTAGTGCGGACAAAGAAGGAATTGCATTAAAAGTGCTTGATGCAATGAAACATATTCCTATACGAATGATTTCGTATGGTGCATCCGAACATAACTTGTCACTGCTCATTCATTCCAAATACAAGGCAGAAGCATTGAATGTGCTGAATGAGCGCCTGTTTTATTACGAAGATGCAATGAAAGACATTTTTACAGCTCCATAATATGTTACAAACGAATTTTATCCGCGAGAACAGAGACTTTACCATCGCTGGGTTAACAAAAAAGCATTTCAAGGATGCAGCGGAAGTTGTAGATCAGATTATTGAACTTGATAAGAAGCGCAGACAATTGCAGCAGGATTTAGATGAGACATTAGCCGAATCCAATGCGAAAGCCAGGGAAATCGGCGGGCTCATGAAGGCTGGCGCAACAGCGGAAGCAGAGGCTGCGAAGGCGGAAACTGCTGTGTTAAAAGAGCGCTCTAAGTCACTGGACGAAGCGCACAAGGACATTGAAGCCAAACTGCTTCAGGAACTCGTGAAGCTGCCTAATTTGCCGCATGAAAGCGTTCCGGAAGGGAGAACAGCTGATGACAATGTGAATGTGCTGGAAGCCGGGGAAAAACCGGTTTTACCAAAGGGCGCATTACCGCATTGGGAATTGATTGAGAAGCTCGGCAAAAACCAGGCGCCTATCATTGATTTCAAGTTAGGAAACAAAATATCGGGTGCAGGGTTTCCGGTATATAAAGGAAAAGCCGCAAGGCTTCAGAGGGCTATGATCGCTTTTTTTCTGGATGAAGCTGGAAAAGCGGGTTACACAGAAGTGCAGCCACCGATCGTAGTCAATGCGGATTCAGGCTTTGCTACGGGACAATTGCCTGACAAAGAAGGTCAAATGTATCATGACGCACAGGATGACCTTTATCTGATTCCTACTGCGGAGGTTCCGGTTACCAATTTGTATCGGGACGTAATCGTTGCCGAAAGCGATTTGCCTGTTAAAAATGTAGCTTATACGCCCTGTTTTCGGCGCGAGGCAGGAAGTTGGGGCGCACACGTCCGGGGATTGAACCGTTTGCACCAGTTTGATAAAGTGGAAATTGTACAGATCAATAAGGCTGAGGATTCTTACAAGGCCTTGGATGAAATGGTGGAGCATGTAAAAAGTCTTCTTGGAAAACTCGAACTCCCCTACCGAATTCTACGCCTTTGCGGAGGCGATATGGGCTTTACATCGGCGCTTACATACGATTTCGAAGTTTGGTCAGCCGGGCAAGAGCGCTGGCTGGAATGCAGCTCTGTTTCTAATTTCGAAACATATCAGGCTAACAGATTGAAATTGAGATATAAAACGGCAGATAAAAAAACACAGTTGCTGCATACATTAAATGGCTCAGCGCTTGCATTGCCGCGCATCGTGGCGGCATTGCTGGAAAATAATCAGCAGGCTGATGGAACGGTTAAAATTCCTGCCGCGCTGGTTCCCTATTGTGGTTTTGATATTATAGAATAATGGTTTCAGACCTTTTAAATGCAAAATGCCCTCGTTAATAGCGAGGGCATTTTTTATGATTTAAAGAAAAGCGAATTATGCTTTTGGAAAAACACTTATGACTTGAAAGGAAACACTGCTGCGTCTTTTTTAGGAAATGCCAGCCAGACAAAATAGCCCGTCAGCAAAACGATACAAACCTGCATAGCATAATCTACAAACAATTCCAATGAGGCAAATGTATCAAATGGCGTCATATAGCAGGGCATCCCAAGCCGCCACCAGTATGAAGGATGAATGACGCACAACACATTAAATATCAGCAGCAATGCAACCTGCACATTGTTTTTCCAATCAATCACATAGAATACAAGCGGGATCAGGAACAGAAAAATGTAATTGCTGTAAGCACTTTGCTGCACGATCATCATTGTGGCGTAAAGCACAATCCAAACTCGCGATAACATGACCCTGAAATCCGCTTTTTGAAGCCTTAATGCAGCCAGACAAGCCAGTCCAACTGATATAACGAGCCCGATCCAGTTCCAGAACTTTTCTCCAACTCCAATGTGGTTGAAAAACCAGGGATTCAAGATAGAAGGAATGTTTGGAGCCCGCAAAGTTTTGGCTTCGTCCAGCGGCTGCGTAAACTCCCAGCCGACCAATGGATAAAGAATAGCGAGCGAAATCATACCCACAATGGCCATCGGAATCACTAACCTTAACTTGTCTTTTTCCAGAATAAACAAAGGCACCAGGATCAAGACAAATATCGCTTTGGTCATTAGCAACCCGATCGCTAAAATGATCGCATACCATTCAACGCGCAATGTTCGCTCGCGGACAAGATAAGCCAGGATCACAAACAGCCACATCCAGACATCTTCCTGCGCACCGACGATGCAGAGGACCAATCCGCCTGGCAAAAGAAAGTATAGAAGTGATTTGAAAAGAAAAATTCCTTTTGATTGAAAGGGCCTGAAAAAATGATAAGATGCCCAAAGTGCCGCGCCATCCATGATGGCCATTACCAGCACAATCATTTTCGGGTGATACCAGAATTTCAGGAATGCCCCTAAAAAATAGGGATAAAGCGGAGAGTAAGGCGACCAGAAATCGCGGTAAACAACCTGTCCCAGCGAAGCCTTACTGCCTTCGTCCCAGAAACCATTTACGTCGGACGTAGGTTCAAGGCCGGCTATTAAGTAAATCAGAACAAAAGGAGCAAGCCGGAAAAGTGCCCATCCGGTGCCTAACATTGCCTTGATGGACTTGCTTTCCAGCCAGGACGTCAATGTTTCTCTTTTGAAAAGAACAATTCCAGCAAGTAATATACAAATGAGGCTGATGCCCAGTTTTGCCAGGACTATGCTCATGCAGTTATCAGTTTTTCAGAAACTACTTTGCGGTAGGTTTCTCGCAAGATCCAGAAAAAGCAAAGCACATTGAGGATTTGCAGGCAGTATTCGAATAAGTAGGAAAGGTTGCTGAACATTCCCAGTGATGTATAAGCAGGTTGTTTGATATAAACCCAAACAAACGGCTGCACGACCGTAAGCCAGTTCACCGCCAGTAAGACAACAACATGAAATGTTTTACGGACATCAATGATCTCGAAAAGAACCGCCATTAAGTAGGCGATTAAATAAGCGCCCATCGCACTGGCCTGGAAAATCATCATGCAAACAAAACATGCAATAAAGATCCCCGGAAGCACTTCATTGATATGCTTATGACGCGCTTTGTACGCCATAAATGCAGGAACGAAAACAGTAAATAGCAATCCGATCCAGTTGATCAATGTTGATTTTTTTTCATTCACCGTAAAAACAAGCTCAATGAACGGCCTGGTGATCGAGAACAAATTAGGCGTCATGAGTTGCTCCGTGTGCTGAATGGGCATTAAAAACAAGTCGCCGATCTGCCAGTAAAGGAAGCCAACGGCAGGCAAACCAACCGCGGCCATGACCAAAAGCATTTTAACCGGCTTCTTAACAACCAACAGAAGCGCGGGCAATAGGAAAATAAAGGTTACCTTGATCGTCAGAAGGGCAAGTGCATAGAGCAACCCGATACCAACTTCGTAATTAACCGGTTTTTTAATCGTGAAGCGCCAGAGGATCAGCGCAGCGCCCCAAAACCAGACTTCTTCCTGTCCATCCACGAGAATGTACATAAATCCGGCAGGAAGCATATAATAAATGACCGCAAGTTGTAATGCATTGTTGATCCGGCTTTTGTAAGTGCTGTAAGTAAGCCAAAGGATAAAACTCTCCATCAGGACCATAAACAGTACAATAGCGCGGGAATTGTGCCAGATCCACACAGGCAGACTGATAATGTAGGCATATAGCGGCGCGTGGTAAGACCAGAAGTCGCGATAAACGAAACCGCCTCTCTTTGCGGCTTCTGCTTTGTAAAAAAAGAAAGGAATGTCGCCTCTTGGATCTTCGTTGACAATAAGAAAAATGCCGATCCAGGGAATGAGCCTGAGCAGAACAAAAGCAAGCCCTAATATCACTTTCTCGTTCTCTTTCTGCCACTTAGCAAATAGACCTGACTTGCTGATAGTCCAGATTATTCCAAACGTCAGCAGGAGATTGATAAGGAGTTTTATATAAAAAACAGTAAGAACGGGCATTTTTTGCAGCAAAATTTGAGCAAACTTAAGACAACTTTTCTTGAAATAGGGTAGCAATCAGCAAAGTTTTAATACGTTATAAACAGTATGCTTGCATACCATAAGCCAAAAACATATTTTTGATATTCTTCATCATTCATGAATAATCGTATCATGTCACACAGCGCGCCATTAATCGGGATGGATTTCAACCTAAGTGAAGAACATTTGCTAATCGGCGAAGCTGCCCAAAATTTTGCTGAAAACTACTTACTGCCTGGCGTTATCGATAGAGACGAGGTTCAAAAATTCGACAAAGAACTCCTTCGTCAAATGGGGGAGCTGGGTTTTATGGGCATGATGGTTGCGCCGGATTATGGTGGCGGCGGGATGGATACGCTGTCATACGTGATTGCAATGGAAGAGATTTCAAAGATCGATGCGTCAGCGGGGGTGATTATGTCTGTTAACAATTCTTTGGTTTGCTGGGGCCTGGAAAACTTTGGGACGACTGAACAAAAGGAGAAATATCTGACCAAGCTTGCATCCGGTCAGGTGATCGGAGCATTCTGCTTGTCGGAGCCGGAAGCTGGATCAGATGCAACTTCGCAGCATACCACTGCCATTGACAAGGGAGACCACTATTTATTAAATGGCACAAAAAACTGGATCACAAACGGCGACACGGCTGAAATCTGCTTGGTGATGGCGCAAACACATCCGGAAAAGCAGCATAAAGGAATTAACGTTTTCATTGTTGAAAAGGGATTAGCGGGTTTTGTTGTTGGTAAAAAAGAAAACAAAATGGGCATACGGGCCTCAGACACCAACACATTGATGTTTACGGATGTAAGGGTCCCCAAGGAAAACAGGATTGGAGACGATGGTTTTGGTTTCAAATTCGCCATGAGCACATTGAATGGCGGGCGGATCGGCATAGCCGCGCAGGCACTTGGTATTGCGGCTGGCGCATTTGAATTATCCCTGAAATATTCAAAAGAACGGAGGACTTTTGGCAAACCCATCAGCGAACACCAGGCCATTCAGTTTAAACTGTCTGAAATGGCCACAAAAGTGGAAGCGGCGCGACTGCTCGTTTACAAGGCAGCCCGGCTTAAAGATGAGGGAAAGGATTACATCCAGGCGTCGGCCATGGCGAAACTATATGCGTCGGAAACAGCTATGTGGGTGACAACAGAGGCTGTTCAGGTTCATGGCGGGTATGGCTACGTGAAAGAATATCATGTGGAGCGACTGATGCGGGATGCAAAAATCACGCAGATTTATGAGGGTACCTCTGAAATCCAAAAACTTGTAATTGCTCGCGAGCTCCTGAAATAGGACGATTTCCGGGATCGCAGCCGAATTATTCGAAATCTTGGATTAAAATGATACAGAAATATCACTTTTTTTCAGTTTTTTGTCAATATATACTTGTATTAGTTTTGTACAATTTATTAGATTTGTACAAAATTTGGAACAACGGTCAAAAGGGCCCTTAAATATATCAAGTATGGAAGACTATAATAAGATTATTGAGTCGCTGGGGGTAAAGTTTGTGAAAGCGCGTCACATCAGAATTTTGCAACCAATTACCATCAAAAACTTTTACGACGTTCAGAATTCGCTAACAATTTTATACGACGGTGAGGTTTCTTTTGGTTCAGAAGAATCACAGAAAGTTGAAGAAGGTGATATGCTGTTCATTCCGGGTGGTAAGCATGCAACCGTAACATATGGTAACGGACAAACTGCCAAGACTGTTTCGAATGAGGAGTTCATGACCAACCGCGATAATTACATTGAAGCAGGCCACGATCCGGCGTTGATAGGAAAATTGCCTAACTCGTTCGGTTTGATCTCTTTTGAAGCAAAAGTTTTTGATACAGTTAACTTTTTCACTTCGCTGGACGTTCCGCCGTTCCTGATTAAAAGAGATGATCAGATCGCCATCACGATCAACCAGATCCTGACGGAAGATATGCTGGATACGCCTGGAAAAGGCCGTATCATTAAGATTAAGACAGAAGAGGTTGTTATCGAAATCATCCGTTATATTCTTAAAAACAAACTGTTTGTTGAACAACTTGTAACAAACAGCACGTATTTCAAGGATCCTCGTTTGATCGATATCTTCGCTTACATTAAGGATAACCTGGGTGGGGATCTTTCTAACAAAGTTTTGGCGAATGTTGCGAACGTATCCGAAGATTACGTTGGACAATATTTCAAAATGCTGACCGGAATTAACCCACAGGATTATATCGAATATCAGCGCATGGAAAAAGCGGTTGATCTGCTTCGTACTTCCAAGAAAAGTATTCGTGCAATCGGTTCTGATGTAGGTTACAAAGACACAGCTTATTTCTGCCGTCGTTTTAAAATGATGTTCGGAATTCCGGCTGGCAAAATGCGCCGTCGTGAATCGTTGATGAACGTATAGTAATAAGAGATTTATAAAAAAAAAAGAGAACCGGCCTGGTTCTCTTTTTTTGTGCCATAACACATGGTAATTCGATAACATTATGGCACCGGCGTAAATTGAACCGCGACCACTTTCCACCTGCCACCCGAATTCACGCAGACAGACATATAGGAAAGCGCGCCCTGAAATCCGTTATTTTCAATCCGCGCCCGCACATCCCACAACCCATTTATAAGCATTACATCTCCATATGTGCGCGTCCGGGCTGCGGAAAGCATTCCGGAATCCACGACGATAATGCCTTGCGAAACCGCTTGTATTAATGCTCGGCCTTCAATGGGTTGTCCCTGCAAACCCATCACGCTGAAATCATTCGAAATGAGGCTTTCCAACGCTTTGGCATCTTCTTCCAGTAACGCTTTGAAAAATAGATTAGAACAATCTAAACCATCTATGGGCTGAACATTCGTCTGGGCCTTTGCAATGAATGAAAAAGCCAGACTGAGGATTGTAAGAAGTAAGGTTTTCATGCTGCGTGACCATTTGCGTTATCGCTAAAAGTATCAAAACAAATTCACGTCCTGAAATTATATGAGTAGATTCGTCTTTGTTTTGGAATAAAATAAAGATAGTTGAATGAACAAGTTGATCACTAAAAGCTTGATCGCTGCAACGCTTGCCGGGATTTTCGCCTGCTCTACACCTCCCGATAAGCTGGGAAGCCTGGACCTTGTAAAATGGCGTGGAGACAGGGGCGGATGTAATGATGTGCGCGCGAGCCTGGAAAAGGATTTTAAATCAATAGAGAAGCAATTAAAGGGCAAGTTCGCGGACGATATCGGCGATTTGCTGGGCAGGCCCGACATTCATCAGCTGGGGGAGCGAAATCAGAAATTCTACGTTTACTTTCTGTCAAAAGGAGAACAATGCGCTGACATTAAGTCAAAATCGAGTGCCCCGAAAGTAATTTTGAAATTTAATGCTGTAGGGTTGCTGAGCGAGATAACCTATCAGTCAAGGCCATTATAATCAGAGATAAAATTTTTTGATCTTAATGAGCTGCTCAACTGGCTCAGGAACCAGGTAACGAATAGATTTACCTTTTTGCAAACAAGATCTGATGTAGGTTGCAGATATGTCGAGCAGCGGCGCTTCGACAAATTTTACGGCCGGATGGTTACCGAATAAATGCGGTTTTGAATTCGGGCGTGGATATACGTAAAGGCCGGTATATTCCAATATTTTGTCGTGGTTTTTCCAATTTGGGAATTGTGCCAAATTGTCTTCTCCCATGATCAGCCTGAATTCATGCTGCGGAAACTTCTCCTGCATTCGAACCAACGTATCAATTGTGAAGCTTGGCTTTGGCATATGAAATTCCACATCTGTGGCCCTCAAAAGGGAATTATCAGAAATGGCCCGCTGAACAAGGTCATAGCGGTCAAATTCATGTAATAAACTGTTATTTTTTTTAAATGGATTCTGGGGGCTGACCACGAACCAGACCTGTTCCAGATCAGTGGATGTAGCCATGGTGTTGGCTATGATAAGATGCCCGACATGGATGGGGTTGAATGATCCGAAAAAGAGCCCGATTTTCATTGAATAAAATCCAGAACCAATGCTTCCGCTTTTTTAAGTGTCTCGTCAAGATCATCATTAACGAGCACAACGTCAAACTTATCCTCGAAACTAAGCTCGTAGCGGACTTTTCCAAGCCGGGTTTCCAGTGACTTTTCGGTTTCTGTCCCTCTTTCGCTGAGGCGGCGGATTATTTCTGCTTCGGAAGAAACTTTCACAAAAACGGCCAGCGCGCTCTCGCGGTAGATTTCTTTTAATTTCAGACCGCCTTTAACGTCCACGTCAAACAGAACCTGTTTGCCTTCGTCCCAAAGCCGCTCTATTTCTTTTTTAAAAGTCCCGTAATAGTTTCCTGCATAGACCTCTTCCCATTCTGCAAACTCATTAGTAGCAATGCGCTCTCTGAATTCTCTTTTTGGAATAAAATAATAATCCTTTCCGTCCACCTCATGGTCGCGCCGTTCCCGTGTAGAAGCAGAAACAGAGAAAGCCAGAAGATCAGGATATTTTTTTAAGAGATGCCGTACTATTGTTGTTTTTCCAGAACCGGACGGTGCAGAAAATATGATAAGCTTACCTTTCACACGAACAGCATTAACTGTTTATTTTTGAAATAATTGTCTTGAGAATGCTCTCAGGGCAGGGCTTCTTTTCAATTTTAAAATTGAGAGATTCTTTGATGCATTTCTCCAGTCTGTACGACTCGATACAAGGCAAACATTTGTCCATGTTTTCACGAAAATGATCCTTCTCGGCCTCGGTTGCTTCATCATCCAGAATTGCCTGAATTACCTTCATGCATTCAGCGTGATGCTCACATTTCTGCTTCATGGGTTGTTTTTGCGCATCTTCAGTTATTGAAGGCGTTGTGGGGGATGCATTCATTATTAAATGAAAAATAAGGAATAATGGAATATATGTACAGTTGTACACTATAACCGAAGAGGTTGTAAAAAAAGTTTCACAACCTATGAATCATATCCCATTGAACTTGCGTAACTCTTGAGTTTTTCTTTCAAAAGGTTACGCGCCCGGTGTAATCTGGACCTTACAGTTCCGATCGGAATGTCAAGGATCTTGGCCATCTCCTCGTATGTAAAGCCTTCAATATCGCAAAGTATGATCACCGTCCGGAAGTCTACCGGCAATGCATTTAATGCATTTGCAACCTCGTCACCGATTAATTCCTGAACTGCATCCGCACGTAAATCGACCGTGTAAGTTGTATCAGAAGCCTCCTCAGAATTATATGTAGTCTCAACTTCCTGATAATCTACCTTTGAGGGCTCTTTGCTTTTCTTCCGGTAATCATTAATAAAACTATTTTTAAGAATCCGGAAAAGCCATGCCTTTGCATTGGTTCCCTGTTCAAAAGAAGAGATAAAACGGAAAGCTTTTAAGTATGTATCCTGAACCAGGTCATTTGCATCGTCTTCATCCATAGTAAGACGAAAAGCGAAGTTATACATGGAGTCAATGTGTGGCATGAACTCACGGTTAAAAACTTCATAACGAAGATCATCCGTGTATTCATTAGTCGTGATCGTTTCTGACATGGCAACTAACATAGGAATGCTGAATTTACAAAGATTAACAACAGCTCCAAATCGTACAAATTAAAATTTGATGAATGGCTTATTGAAGCTACTTAACAGCCATATTTTCACGATAAAAAATAAATCAACTCGGAACAGCTTCCTAAAATATTCCAAAATTGAATTGCCTCCTGCCGTATTTAATGTATCAACATCAAATTTCGAGCCACGAAACTTTCGTGTCAAAATGTCATATTTAACGTTTGGAAAAAAGTTCCAGGAGGATAATAAGAAGCGTCGTGAACAGTGCGCTTGCACCGATGCGGATGAGGGTGTAAAGGATCATTCCAAAATGATTGATCTCCATAAGAAATAACATTGAATGATGCACCAGAATGAGTGGAAACACATAACCCAGAAATGCACCAAGCCCCTGCGCACGGATTCCGACTTCGGCGCGTTCAGCTCCGCGCGACTTCATTTGGTAATGAATCAGGAAGGGTCGCAGGTAAGCGATCAGGACGGTAGCCGAAGCGTGCATCCCGAAAGTGTTGGAAAACACGTCAACAGTGAACCCAATGCCGAAAGCGATCAGTAACAAATACATTCTGTCAATGTCGGCAGGGAGCAGGAGAACGCCTGCGATGTAGATGAAACAGAAAGCATAATTAAACAATACAACATTCCGCATGAAGAAGATCTGCAGGAACAGATACAGCAGGATCATCAGGGAATATTGTATAGCCTCTCGTAAACTCATTTGGTATTTATCGTACGTATTTTAAGACTATCCTGCTCCCCAAGTTGATGATTTTGTACCACATAAACGTAGGACAGGTTTCTGAAGTCGGTTGCAAGCTTCAACACAATGTTATAAAACGTCTGATTAGGATGCACGGTGACCGTTTCAACCCTGCCCACCATGATGCCGGGAGGAAACACAGAGTTTTGGTCCGATGTAACGGCAGAGTCCCCTTTAAAGATCTTGGTATACTTCGAAACGTCGATCATATCCACAAAATTCGGGTCCTTCCCGGGCCATTTTGCATAGCCGATTTCCTTGCTGCGCACCAGTTTGGAAGAAACCATAAATTGTGAATGCAGAATAGATGTTACAACGGAGTAATTGTCGGAGCAGAAACGGACCTTACCAACTACCCCTGTTGCAGAAATAACGCCCATTCCAGGCTTTATCCCATCCGAAGTCCCCTTGTCGATCGTCAGCACATTATTGGTTTTATTCGTCTCATTATCAACAACCTTGGCCACAGTAAATGTGAAACGGGATGCGAATGACGAGTCAGGTACATAACCTGCTGGTGAATCGGCGGGTTTATTCTGGCTTAATGCGGTCACCGTTGCGCGCAGCCGGGCATTTTCGTTAGCCAATGCTGAGTTAACCTCATCCAGTTTGGTGTATTCTCTCGCAGAATTGGAGAATGCCAGTGTCTTGGCAACGTAGTAATTAGATGTGTTGAAATAAGTAGCGCCCCAGTAAGTGTTACTGCGCACGATCAACCAGACACTGAGAACTTCCAGCAAGATAAATACCAAAAAGAAACGATTCCGGACAACGAAATCAACGAGTTGGAGCATGGGCTAAAATGTTCACATCGTGAACGATCCAATACTACGAAATCAGTACCGGCTTATATAATTCAAGATTTTTAAGGACTTCACCAGTTCCTTTAACAACGGCTTTTAAAGGATCATCCGCAATGTGGACGGGAAGTTTAGTTTTTTGAGCAATGCGTCGGTCGAGGCCGTGAATAAGTGCCCCGCCGCCAGTCAGATAAATACCGTTTTTGAAAATATCCGCAGAAAGTTCAGGAGGAGAGATTTCCAGTGCTTTCATGACGCCTTCCTCGATTTTTGAAATAGACTTATCAAGAGAATAGGCGATTTCGCTATAAGTAACGCGTATTTCTTTTGGAATCCCCGTCATTAAGTCACGTCCGCGGATCTGATAATCGTCCAATGGAATTTCAAGTTCCGGGGAAGCAGAGCCAATGGCCATTTTGATCAATTCAGCGGAACGTTCGCCAATAAGCAAATTGTGCTCACGACGCATATAATCCACAATGTCTCTTGTAAAAACATCGCCCGCGATCCGCACAGACTGCTCGCAAACGATTCCTGATAATGCTATTACGGCGATTTCGGTTGTTCCACCACCAATGTCAACGATCATTACACCATTGGGCTGCGTGATGTCAATCCCAATCCCGATTGCGGCTGCGATAGGCTCGTGGACCATATAAACTTCCTTTGCGCCGGCATGCTCGCATGAGTCCTTCACCGCACGTTTTTCAACCTCAGTAATCCCCGAAGGAATGCAAACTACCATACGGTGTGAAGGTGTAAAGAAACGGCTGCCGGTATCGATCATTTTGATCATACCACGGATCATCATTTCAGCAGCCGTAAAGTCAGCAATTACACCATCTTTAAGTGGGCGGATCGTTTTGATATTCTCGTTGGTCTTCTCATGCATTTGCATAGCTGTGTGCCCGATGGCTAAAACTTTGCCTGTGGTTTTGTCCATGGCAATGATTGAAGGCTCGTCAACAACTACTGTATCTTTATGGATGATCAGGGTATTTGCAGTCCCCAAATCGATCGCTATATCGCTAGTCAAAAAATCAAACAATCCCATATATTTTTTTAAAATTTTCGCTCACTTTGATTTCAGGATGGCAAAATTACAGATAAATAACCACAAACAAAGGCATTTAAAAAATTTCGGTATATGGCCGTTTTGACCCTTAAAACGGCTCTTACGACGCGTTGTAGAATAGAATTTACAAAACCTGTGTACCTTTGTTTTTACTATGGGAATCAGAGCACTATTGAGTGAGCCGCTGGCTCGATACATCGTACAACAACAGCAAGAATGGATCTCCCGAAGCATAGAAGTGCAGGAAAAGTGGAGGAAGGATTTGGTGAAAAAAGCCTTGCACACGCAGTTTGGGAAAGACCATTTTTTTAAAGACATAACCACCTATCCCGACTTCCAGGAAGCGGTGCCTGTTCATGACTATGAGGATCTTCATACTTACATTGATAAGTTGAAAAATGGGGAAAAAGACGTTCTGTGGCCTGGAAAACCACTATATTTTGCCAAAACGTCAGGCACGACGTCAGGGACCAAATATATTCCGATCTCCAAAGACTCGATTTCCAACCACATTGACTCCGCCCGTAATGCCATTTTGACGTATATAGCCGAGACTAAAAAAGCGCAGTTCCTGGATAAAAAGCTCATTTTTCTATCAGGAAGTCCCGTACTGACAGAGACCGGCGGTGTACTGACAGGACGGTTGTCAGGCATTTCAAATCACCATGTGCCAGGTTATCTGAAATCCAATCAGATGCCGAGCTATGACACCAATTGCATTGAAGATTGGGAAACGAAATTGGACAAGATCATTGACGAAACGATCGATCAGCCGATGTCATTGATCTCCGGCATTCCGCCTTGGGTGCAAATGTATTTCGACAAGATTATTGAAAGAACAGGAAAAAAAATCAAGGACGTTTTTCCCGATTTTTCACTTTTTATTTACGGAGGCGTCAATTTTGAGCCCTACCGCGCCAAATTATTTGAGTCAATCGGCAAGCGGATCGACTCCATTGAGCTGTATCCGGCTTCCGAAGGCTTTTTTGCATACCAGAATTCTCAGCAAGACGACGGCCTGCTTTTGCTATTAGACACCGGGATTTTCTACGAATTTATTCCGGTTGAACACTTTTTTGATGAAAAACCAAAGCGGTTGTCGATTGGAGACGTTGAAATCGGGCAAAATTATGCGGTGATCGTCAATAATAATGCTGGGCTTTGGGGTTACTCGCTGGGCGACACGGTGCGGTTTGTTTCTGTGAATCCCTATAAAATTCTCGTAACGGGCCGGATCAAGCATTTCATATCCGCATTTGGCGAGCATGTCATTGGCGAGGAAATTGAAAAAGCTTTGCGGTACGCGATGGAACGCCATCCCGAGGTTGAGGTTGTTGAGTTTACGGTTGCGCCAATGGTAAATTCCGAAAACGGCGGACTTCCTTATCATGAATGGTTGGTGGAATTTGCCGTGGAGCCTGACAATAAGGAACAATTCGTTGCCGACATTGACAGAAGGCTTACCGAGCTCAATATCTATTACAAAGATCTTATTTTAGGCAGTATCCTTCGTAAATTGGAACTGGTGCCTTTGCGCAAAAACTCTTTTATAGATTACATGCGTGCAAACGGCAAATTAGGCGGCCAAAACAAAGTGCCACGATTATCGAATGACCGTAAGATCGCAGATGAGCTGATCAACATCAACCGGCAGTAATTAACCTAAGCATCAGAATGAAAAAAAATATAGCGATTCTAGGGTCAACGGGTTCGATCGGGACGCAGGCGTTGGAAGTGATGGGGGCGAATCCTGAGATCTTTTCGGTAAGTGTTCTTACTGCGCAGGAAAATGCAGATCTGCTGATTGAACAGGCCGCGAAGTTTCTGCCAAAAGCAGTGGTTATTGGGAATGAAAAGCATTTTGATAAGGTTAAATCAGCACTTTCCACTTTCAACATTCATGTTTATAGCGGCATTGAAGCATTGGTTTCTGTTGTGGAATCGGATGATATCGACACGGTTCTTACGGCAATGGTCGGTTATGCAGGCCTTTTGCCTACCATTCATGCCATTAAAGCCGGAAAAGACATTGCTTTGGCTAATAAGGAAACGCTTGTCGTGGCGGGAGAACTGATAACGGGCCTTGCCAGGCAATACGGCGTCAACATTTACCCCGTTGATTCCGAGCATTCTGCCATTTTTCAATGTCTGGTCGGCGAAGAAGGAAATAGGATCGAAAAGATCATATTAACCGCTTCCGGCGGCCCATTCCGTGGAAAAGACCGCGCATATCTGGCGCATGTCACCAGGGAGCAGGCATTAAAGCACCCGAATTGGAGCATGGGCGCCAAAATTACCATTGATTCTGCCACACTGATGAATAAAGGACTGGAAGTGATTGAGGCCAAATGGTTGTTTGATCTCGAAGCTTCGCAAATTGACGTCATAGTGCATCCACAAAGCATAGTCCATTCGCTTGTGCAGTTTGAAGACGGCAGCATTAAGGCACAAATGGGATTACCCGATATGAAATTGCCGATCCAATATGCATTGCGTTATCCGGCGCGCCTGAAATCGGCATTTCCCAGGTTCAATTTTACCGATTATCCTTCCTTAACATTCGAAAAACCGGATCTTGACACTTTCAGGAACCTTGCTATCGCTTATGAAGTTTTGGAAAAAGGTGGAAATGCGGCCTGCATTGTTAATGCGGCCAATGAAATTGCAGTTGAAGCGTTTCTTCAAGGGAAAATCGGATTTCTGGATATTTCGGATCTGATCGTTGAAAGCCTTGCCAAAATATCCTACATTTCCACCCCAACGTATTCCGACTACGTTCAAACAAACGAAGCGACAAGGCGTTTTGCTTCCGAACTGATTCAGGTAAAAGTTTAATGAAAACCACCTTTTTAAAATATTTGTCAGTAGCGCTTGCCAGTACGCTCAAGTTTTTCGGGGGCCCCATCGCAGGTGTTGTATTGAAATTAACCTGGATCGAAACAGCCATTTGCTCAGCCATTGGCATGATGTTCAGCGTGTTGATCCTTACTTATGTAGGCGGGGCAATTCAGGGTTTTATTAAAAAACGTCGGAAGACGCCTCCTAAAAAATTCAGCAGGACCAATCGTATAGCTGTAAACATTTGGAAGCGTTTTGGCATTATAGGCATTGCATTTCTAACGCCGCCGTTATTTACACCACTTTTTGGGCCGATTTTGGCAGTTGCCTTTAAAGTGCCGCGCCCGGCTATTTTCTTATGGATGTCCATCAGCGCTATTGTGTGGGGCCTTGCCATTTCTTACATAGCCCACAAAATGACGTTTGTCCAGGAATGGATCAAATAAAATTAAGGGCTGATCCTTAGCGGCTGACTTCTTTCTTCGGAGCAGTGGATTTTTTCATGAAATCCCCCTGCGAGAAGTATTTTTCGATGAGGCAATACATTAAAATGAAGAAGTAACGGCTTCCCATTTCCTTTATTTTCAGCTTTGATTCGCCGTATTTGCGGTTTGTCCAGCTATTTGGGACAACGGCATAATTGTAACCACGCACCATTGCTTTGAGGGGAAGTTCAATGGTCAGGTTAAAATGCGGGGCCAGAAAAGGCTTTATTCCTTCAATGGTTTCTCTTTTATAAAGTTTAAATGCGTTGGTTGTGTCATTGTATTTGATGCCCATGACCATACGCACAATAAAATTCGCAACGCGGTTGATTACTTTTTTCAGAGCAGGATAATCAATTACCTGTCCGCCTTTTTCCCATCTCGAACCAAAAACGCAGTCGTAATCTCCGTCCAGCATTTTGTAATAATACTTAACCAAGTCCTCCGGATCATCCGACATATCGGCCATGAAAACGGCCACGCAATCGCCTTTAAAACGTTCTAAACCATATCTTACCGCATAACCGAAGCCGTTCGGGCCCGGATTTGTGTAGTAAACCAATGTTGGGATTTGAAGCGAAAGCTCGTCCAGCACACGAAGGGTTCCGTCTTTGGAATTATCGTTTGTGACGCATATCTCGTGAGGAATATTGTATTTATTTAATGTTTGGTGCAGCGATGTAAGAGTGTGTGTAATCGATTCCTCCTCATTATATGCTGGTATTACGACGCTTAGCTTCATAGATTGCAATTGTTGAAAACAGTACAAATTAAAGATTATTAATTTTAACTGCCAATTTTTTCAAATAAGGATAGTTGCTCATCGTAGCGCGCCAATGTTTTCGCAATAGTAGTTTGATAGCGGTTACCCAGCCATTTTCCTACGTTTTCAAACATATCGCGTCTGTTCTGCCAAAATTTCTGATTAGTGCTAGCATGAACATTACTAAGCCCGGCACTGTGCTTGCGATAAACGCCCATAGGCTCTGGAAAATAACCAATTTTGCCGTGCGCAGCCAGTTGAATAATCACCGCCCAGTCACCTGCGGCAGCTTTTGCATGCCAATCGGCGAAGTCGTTTTCTAGAAAATAATTCCTGTAAACCCAGCTTGCGGTCGCCATAAACCATTTGTCTTCCAAAATATCTTCAATGGTCGAGACTAATTTTTGATCCGGCGCATTAAAAAAATGTTCTGGCGACCCGTCTTCGTAGGTCACCAGAACATTATGGTGGGATATAGCAAAATCCAGGTTGGCATCCAGAAAATCGACTTGCTTCTGTAATTTCAGCGGATCAGTCCAGTAATCATCTCCCTCGCACATCGCCACATATTCACCTTTGCAAACCTTCAACAGTTGCAGCACATTATTCCGCCCAGCAAACTCCCGAGGCTCCTTAGGCCCCTGATTCTCCGAATGTAAAAATGCCCGTATCCGTCCTGGATTTCTCTCCTGATATTCCCGAATAATCGCAGGCGTAGCATCCGTAGAAGCATCATCCCCAATCACTATCTCAAACTCAAAATCCGTCACCTGCATCAAAGCCCCATCAAGCATCTGCCCAATGTATCGCTCATGATTATATGTAGGAACGCAAACGGAAAGTTTCAAAAGGCAATTAGATATTAACGAGTTGCTTAACAGAGCCTTGGCTGATCTGCTGGAAAGATAAGCCATGCACATTTGTCATATGTTGCGCATGTTCAATAGTCAAAGAAACCGGATTGCCATTCGCATCCAAATCGACCAGCATGTTTTCATTTACATCGTCAGTCGACGCAACTTCATTCTGATTAAAAACCAGTAAAAGCGTATCCGTGTCTTGAAAATACCTGATATCCATAACTAGCTTTCGGTTTTAAATGAGCGGTCGAAAAAAGCGTTGTGGACGGTTTCACCGTCGTCGAGCAAAACAATGCGTAAATATTTTTGGTTCTCCTCAATTTTCGCCCAGCGCCTTATCCGACCGTCTGACTGAATTTCCTCTTTTTCTGGAAAATGAAAGACTTGCTGGATCCATTCATCTTTTATTCCCTGACGATCGCTTCGCTCTCTTGTGAACAAGAAATATTGTGTGTGTTTCATGAAAGGTCAAGCCAAATCTCAGCTAAAAACCTCTTTCAGTTGCTCCACGCTAGGGAAATTCGGTGTTACTAACTCAGTTTCCGGCTTGTAAATGTATGCCATTGGATAGCCTCTTTCTATGAATGTAGGCTCGTCCAGGTTATTGTAGCGGAGTTGTACAGACCAGCGAATGTTGTTGGTGATGTTGTTGCCGGATTGGTGGATCAGGAAGGCGGAGAAAACGAGAATGTCGCCGACTTTAAATTCCGTTTGAACGAAATCTTCTTCTTTTAATGATGAAGTAATTCCACCTTGGTAACCTGATGTGGTTGATTCCTGCAAACCAATTTTATGACTGCCCGGAATAACCTGCAAAGCGCCGATATCTGCACCAGCATCAACCATTGGGAACCAGATTACGGTGCTGTCCAATGAGCCCTGGCCTGTGCGCCAGTCCTGGTGTGCGTCCAGTTTCCAGTGTTTGCTGCCATCTTTTGACAAGAAACGGCTGTTGAATTGCATCGCAGCGCGTGCACCGATGATAGGGCTGGAAAGGCCAACTTGTTTTAGAATGTCTTCAATTTTTGGATCAAGGCCCAGTTTGTGCAAAGAGAATGTATGCTGAACCGTTTTTCCTGTGTTGACAAACGCATTGAAGTCTTTTTCAAAAAACTCGAACATTGCATTCTCAAACTCATCGCGGTTGTCAATGTCAGGTGTTTTACCTGTGACGTGCTTGATTTGCGTTGCGAATATTTTTCTTGCGTCCGTGTAAATGTTATTGACAACGTCTTTGTCCAAAAAATCTCTTAAAAGGACATAGCCGTCATTATTGAATTGTTCCTGCAGTGTGCTCATTTGTATGACACTTTAATGTTGATTTAAAAAAATTGAGAACCTAATCAGTCAGATAATGTAACCGGCTCTGAATAAGTTCTCAAATTTATGTTTCTGTTGAAATCAAATAAATGACTTTTGTTGCCTTTCAAGCAGATCTTAGTCTTCCCAAACTGCATAAGCAAATCCGGCAGCGCCAAAGCCATTGCCATTATAAAGCAGATATTTCTTACCGTTATGCTGATAAAAATTAGCATAATCAATCATTTGGTAATCAAAATCTTCCGGATTATCTGACTTCGCGATCCCTACCAAATTATCTTTACGCTCCCAGTTTGTGCCATCCACAGACTCTGCATAACCAAGTCTGTAACTCTGATTGCGATCTGTGCGGTAATCACGCGTGTGGCGATATGAATAATACATTTTGTAAATGCCATCCTCTTTAAAAACGCTTGGACGGCCTACTGCGTGCAGAAAATCGTCAAAATCCAGCGCCGGAATGTCGCTGATTTCCCAACGAATTCCGTCCTTACTCGTTGCCGATTGACCTCTGTAATAAGGTTCAGGATAATCGTGAATGTATTCGCATTTATGTCCAGAAATGTACCACATTCGCCAGGTTCCGTCTTCATCAATCATTACCGAAGGCTGCGCGGCCCAAAGCGGATTTTGAATGCTGCGGTCCATGATCGGGCCTACGAACATTTTTTTGAATGATATGCCACCATCCGTGCTAACAGCCAGTCCCATTGAAAGTCTGTACGAATTCCAGGTGCGGTTCCAGCCTGTGTAATAAAGCCAGATGTCGCCATTCGGACGGTTTACAAACCAGGAAGGCATTGCGCCGGTTTCATCGTATTCTCCCGGGCCGCCCAGTTCCAAAATAGGCTTGTCGTGGATGTAAAGGATCTTTTTAGGATCGTCGTAATCTACATCAATGAATGTCGGGCGCGACTGGCCGTCTTTGTCTCTGGACGAAAAATATATGCGTAAAAAATCTTCGTGCTTATATGCAAACGGAACCTGCGCGTGCGACAAACTGTGCGGCAATGTTCCGTCCGGCTTATATATAACTCCTTTTTTAACCCACATGAAATGATAATGTTATTGATTAATCAACCGCCTTTTCAGCGCGCAAACGCCAGTTATCCACGAAATCCTTACCCGGGATTGGCAGATCAATGTCTACTTCCGGCGCATTCGCAGTAACCCTGTATTCCATCACATAAAAAGCATTTCCAAACACATAATGCAATTTGAAATTCTCAATGTTGGCAGGAACGTCTTCCAGAGGCACTTCGGCACGGAAAAGCGGGTTGGCTTTTAATAATGTAGCATAAGTAGGCGTGTTGCGTAACCAAGGCGCAATGCTCTCGTCACCCACAACCACTTTTCCACCCGGGCGAACAACGCGGGTAAGCTCGTCGAAAGCGCGTTTTCTTTCAGAGAATGTATTAATGCCTCCGAAATGGAAAACAGCATCAAAAGTATCGTCAGGAAATGGCAGGTAAGAACCGTTTCCAAGGAAATAATGCACATTTACATCTTCCGTTGAAAGTTTTTCCTGCGCTAGTTTCAACATATTAGGAGAAAGATCGGACAGAACGGCCGTTCCGCCTGGTCTTACGCGGTCTAAAATCAAGGCAGAGTCTTTACCTGTTCCGGCACCCACTTCCAATGCTTTCATGCCCGGCTTCAATTCCATCAGGTCGATAAAGAACTGTCTCGTAGAAGCTTCGTCTGAATGGTTCAATGTTTCAAAAACCCAGGAAACGCCTTTGTCATAGCGAAGGAATGCTTGGTCGTACAAATATTGCTCACGCGCATCTCCTGGCAACAACTCTTTGGGATAGAGCATATTAACGATGCCTGTGTCACCCACTTCATATATTGTTCCGTCTTCACTTTTCAGTGATTTTCCGTCTTCTGCTATTGTTAGTGCGGTTCCTGTAAGCGGACAAACCAACGATTCTAAAAACTCCTTTTGATTCATTTGTGCTTGGCTGATTGATATATATCTGGTCAAAATTACCTTTTTTCTTTGGAACAACATTCAATCTCAACCCGCTTCTTCGCAAAAGGACGGCACATTTGCTTTGTATCCCGACTGCAGCACGCCAATCTATTTATTCTTACCTTTGAATGATTTGTAAGGATTAGCGTCTCTCAGAATAGATTTCAAACAGAATATGTCTCAGCTGCAAGAAAAAATAAAAGCCCTCGCCAAAGATCAATCCGCCGATATTATAGCGCACCGCCGCCATTTACACAGCAATCCTGAATTATCTTTTGAAGAATATAAAACGGCAAAATATGTAGCTGCTGAATTAACAGCGATTGGCTTACAACCCGAAGAAGGCGTTGCCGGAACGGGTGTTGTTGCGATCATTGAAGGCAGAAATCCAGGTAAACGTGTCGTAGGCTTACGCGCTGATATGGATGCGCTTCCGATTTTGGAGGCTAATGATGTTCCTTACAAGTCGACCGTTCCGGGTGTGATGCACGCTTGCGGTCACGATGTGCATACGTCGTCGCTGTTGGGAACTGCAAGGATTTTGAATCAACTAAAAGAAGAGTTTGAAGGGACCATTAAGCTGGTTTTTCAACCTGCCGAGGAAAAAGCGCCGGGCGGGGCTTCATTAATGATCAAAGAAGGTGTTTTGGAAAACCCGCGACCAGCGAGCATGGTGGGCCAGCATGTTGCGCCGAACATTCCGGTTGGAAAAATCGGTTTCCGGGAAGGCATGTACATGGCCAGCACCGACGAACTTTACTTAACTGTTAAAGGAAAAGGCGGCCACGCAGCGGCTCCGCATCAACTGGTTGATCCCGTTTTAATGGCATCGCATATCATTGTTGCATTACAGCAGATCATCAGCCGCAATCGCAATCCAGCCAATCCTGCGGTACTTTCTTTTGGAAGGTTTATTGCGGATGGGGTTACCAATGTAATTCCAAACGAAGTAACCATTCAGGGAACTTGGCGTTGCATGGATGAAGAATGGCGGGAAGATGGTTTGAAAAGAATGAAAAAAATGGCCGAGAACATCGCCGAAGCGATGGGCGGAAGCTGCGAATTTGAAATTGTACACGGTTATCCTTTCTTAAAAAACCATCCAGAATTGACCCGGCGCGTCAGAAGTTCAGCCAGGGATTATATGGGTGCGGAAAACGTTATTGACCTTGATCTTTGGATGGCTGGCGAAGACTTTGCGTTTTATTCGCAGGTTGTGGATTCGTGTTTTTACCGATTAGGAACGCGTAACGAAGAGCGCGGAATCATTTCCGGCGTGCATACGCCCACATTTGACATTGACGAAAGCGCATTGGAAATTTCAACCGGCTTAATGAGCTGGTTGGCTATTTCTGAACTGACCCATGAGGGATATACCGCTTAAAAAAGCTGTTCACTTTCAGGGTAATCACACCGAGGATCGCTTCCTTAAAAATTCCTTTTGACATTTTAGAAGCTCCTTTGGTCCTGTCTGTGAAAATGATGGGCACTTCCACAATGTCGAAACCGTATTTCCAGGAGTTGAACTTCATCTCAATTTGAAACGCATAACCGATAAAACGAATGTTGTCCAGATTAATGGTTTTTAAAACCTTGCTCGTATAGCAAATAAATCCGGCAGTCGGGTCCATGATCTGCATCCCTGTGATCATTCTGACATAATAACCTGCAAAATAAGACATTAACACCCTGTTAATGGGCCAGTTAACAACATTAACCCCAGTAATGTAACGCGAACCAATGGCCACATCGTGACCTTCAACGGCGCAAGCATGGTGTAAGCGAATCAAATCCTCAGGCGGATGGGAGAAGTCCGCATCCATTTCGAAAATATACTCATAACCCCGCTCCATCGCCCATTTAAAGCCATGAATGTATGCCGTTCCAAGTCCCAGTTTCCCTTTTCTTTCAACAATGTGCAACTGGCCTTCATATTCTTTCATCAAATCTTTCACAATAGCCGCCGTGCCGTCGGGAGAACCGTCGTCAATGATAAGCACGTGAAATGGTTGAGTTAAGCTAAATACTTTTCGTATGATGGCCTCGACATTCTCGATCTCGTTGTAGGTTGGAATTACTACAATACTATTATTCACAACAGGTGATAGGGTTAGTTAAATGTGTGATTTTCAGAGTTTAATATTATTGGTTTTCTCCCGGATCTCCACATTCTTGTTCACTTTTTCATAAATCCGCGTCATTGTTTCCGGTCGGGTCATGTAATAGTCGTAGCTTTTACGATAGGCCACGGTATCCACTTTGTATTTTTTCCAAATGTCGCTTTTGAGTTTGTTAAAAATCATCAGCGATGAATCGAGCGACCTAAGCTGCAAACGGTTCACCCGCGACTCAGCCAAATGAATGTCTGTAAGGATAGTCGCCATTTTCTCTTCGCTCATGGTATTTTTGGGCGGTTTTTCGTCTTCCACGCAACTTGTTACCAGCAATGCCAGGAGCAAAAAACGGATTATTCCGCTTGGGAAATTGTTTGTCTGACACCTCATAAAACGCAAAATGTCTATCTTTGTTTACATACGCCGGATAGCAAAGGTGATAATTTTTTCGCAAAACTAATGTTCGAACAGTTCCTTGGAAAACTAAGAAAGTATGAAATCCGCATGCGGAAAGCGGTGACCAGCGAGCGTTACGGCAATTTTCACTCTGTTTTCAAAGGATCGGGTCTCGAATTCGACGACCTGCGGCTCTATCAGTATGGCGACGATGTTCGCGCCATAGATTGGAACACTTCGGCGAAAGGACACGGGACTTTTGTCAAAATTTTCAAAGAAGATAAAGAACAAACGGCCTTTTTTATGCTCGATGTAAGCGCATCGCAGCAAGTGGGAGAGCTGAAAAGGCTCAAAATTGACATTGCAAAGGAAATTTGCGGCGTTTTAACATTGTCCGCCATCCAGGAAGCTTCACGAGTTGGCCTGCTTTGTTTTTCGGATAAAAATGAACGCTATATCCGCCCGTCCGATGGCATGAAACATGGTTACGGGGTTATTTCGGAAATATATAAGCTTGTCCCGGAGTCAACCAAAACAAACATTGCAGAAGCGATTTTGGTAACGTTAAATGTTGTTAAAAGAAGAAGTCTCATCTTTCTGATCTCCGATTTTATTGACAACAATTACCAGCATAACCTCAAAGCGCTTGCCCGCAAGCACGACCTGATCGTCATTCATTTGTATGATTCTCGGGAAGTGAACCTGCCGGGGCTAGGCATTATTCCGCTTTATGACGCCGAAAAGCAGAGCACAGTTTGGGTTAACACATCATCGAAGCAATATAAAGAGGAAATGGCGAGCCGGTTCAGCAAGAGAAGCTCAGAACTGCAAAGACTTTGCCACCAGAACCGCGCAGATTACATTTCTATCAATACACAGGAAGATTATGTGCCTGCGCTGATCCACTTGTTTAAGGTGAGACGTTATACTAAAAGTAGTGCATCGTCATAAAATGGTCAGATCTGTAACCGCGCTTTTCGTATCGTTTTTGTGTACGATCCTTTTTCAAACACAGGGTTTTGGACAAAAAATAAAACCATTGGGCTTGTTTCTGACGGACAGCATTGAAGTGGGCAAGCCGGTCTATTTTTCACTAAGCGTGCGCCACAATCCAAAAACAGAGATATTTTTTCCCGACACATTATACGATTTTTCACCATTTGAAATCATTTCAAAACGGGCTTTTGCGTCCAGCACGGACAATAGGGGAAGTCTGGACAGCGCAGTTTACCAGCTAATTTCTTTCGATGTTTCCGACGCCCAGGCGCTCAAAATGCCGGTTTATGTTTTCCATAAGAAAGATTGCACAGCCGTTTTTACGAAACCGGACTCTGTTTTCCTAATCAAAAGCAATGTGGTTGAAAAAGTCAAAACTGCCAGTTTGAAGCCTGAAACTTCGCTTCTGCCGCTCAGCAGTGAGTTCAATTTTTCGATTTTGCTGGGAAGCATTGCACTCATTATTGGTGTGGTAGGCAGTATTTATTGGGTTTTTGGACAGGATATTTACAAACAATGGCAGCTGATCAAGTTGCAGCGCAGACATTTGGAATACATTCGCTCCTTCAACCGCCTCATGCGGAATGCGCGGGATAGAAATAACATTAAGGATGCCGAGAAGGCGATTATTGTTTGGAAAAATTATTTGGAAAGACTTGAAAAAAAGCCTTTTGCGACCTACACAACCCGTGAAATCATGGATAATATGCCGGATGAAGCACTGGCCGAAGCATTAAAAAACATGGACAGCATTATTTACGGTCAAGTGATTTCCAAAAATATGGCCGAATCGCTTGAAGTGCTCAAAAGCGGCGCAACGCGCATTTACCGGAACAAAAGAAGGTTCATCCTGGACACGCCAATGTCTTAATCGGAATTATGGAAAAGTGGTTTTCATTGAAATGGTTCGGTTATGAGGTCTTTCGGTCCTATGAATGGGTGTATCCGTATTTTTTATATTTGCTGCCATTTATTCCCATTCTCTTCTGGCTCAGGAATGCGCTGCACAGGAAGCATAAGCAGCGTTTGGTGATCACTTACAGCCCGGTGAGGGGCGCGCGGGACTGGCAAACATTGCTGCGGTTTGTCCAGCCGGTTTCAGTCGCACTCGGCATTGCATTGATTCTGGTTGCACTGGCGCGTCCGCAGGTTATTTCGGAAAGAACGGATCAATATTCGGAGGGCATTGACATTATGCTTTTGCTGGACATTTCGGATTCCATGATGGAAAAGGATCTGAGCCCAAACAGGCTGGAAGCCGCGAAACTCGTAGCCAGGCAATTTATCAAAGGCCGTTTACAAGATCGCATCGGATTGATCGTTTTTGCAGGAGAAGCCGTTTCCCTTTGCCCATTAACCACGGATTATGAGCTGCTTTACGGTTTTTTGGATGAAATAAGTCCTGCAATGGTTCCGACGGCGGGGACGGCGATCGGTAGTGCCCTGGCGGTGGCGGTAAACCGGATGCGTGAAACGCCAGGCGAAAGCAAAGTGGCGATCCTGATCAGCGACGGAGATAATACATCCGGAAACTTGGGGCCGGCGACTTCTGCGCAATTAGCGCATGCATTTGGCGTGAAGGTTTACACCATTTCGGTAGGTAAGCAAAAAAAATCGATGCGTACAGACAGTGCGGCGGTTTCCAATGCACTGGTGGATGAAACAGAGCTGAAAAATATTGCAGGTTTGGGAAATGGCAAATATTTTCGTGCATCTGATAACAGCACGCTTGAAGGCGTTTTTAAACAAATAGATCAGCTCGAAAAGGTCAAATCCAGGGATGTTGTTTCCCGTGACGTAACCGATTTTTACAGGATTTATTTATATTGGGCAGTGTTGTTCCTGCTCATTGCAATCGGAACAAAAAGTACATTTATGGCCAATATCCTGGAAGATTAATGCTGAAACCATATTACAATTCTGACGCGATTGAGGCTGGGCTGGACGAGGTGGGCAGAGGTTGTCTGGCTGGTCCGGTAGTGGCTGCGGCGGTTATTTTACCAAGAGATTTTACCCATTCATATCTCACCGATTCCAAACAGCTGACGAAAATGCAACGGCTGGATCTGGAAAAAGACATCATCCGCGAGGCAGTTTGCTGGGCAGTGGCAGAAGTGGATAATCTGGAAATTGATAGAATTAATATATTGAAAGCAAGCTTCTTAGCGATGCATCGCGCGGTTGATAAGCTACGCATGAAACCGGAGCATTTGCTGGTCGACGGCAACCGTTTCACGCCATATCCATTGATCCCGCATACTTGCATCATTAAGGGCGACGCACATTATTTTTCCATTGCGGCGGCATCTGTTTTGGCAAAAAATTACAGGGATGAACTCATGTCCAGACTTTCCGGCCAGTTCCCGCATTATGGCTGGGAAACAAATGTAGGTTACCCGACCATCCACCATCGCAAAGCCATTGGCCTGCACGGCCCTTGTCCGTATCACCGCATGACTTTCAGGTTATTAAAGCCAGATTGCGATCAGGGTATGGAAGAAGAATTGGAAGATTTGGGCTTTTTATAAAGTGGAACAGTGCTGCAAGGCTCGCCAAACATCAGGCTTTGAACAATTGGTTTGAGCAACCTGCTGACCTCCACATAGGCAGAAATAGGAACAGGAACCTTGCTGCATCCTTTTACAACCACTCTTTTGCCTTCAAATTCGCTGATGTTAAGCTTGCTGATTGCATCTGCGAACAATTTGTCTTCTAATGCATTCAGGTCGCCAAAAACAACTGCATTTGCATAAGGCTCCAATTGAACCGCCAGCAGCATATAAGCCCAGGTTGGCACAATGGCATCTTCCGAACAAATGATCGCTACGTTCTTGCCTTGATATTGCGTCCAGTCATGCGCTTTCAGGAACTCTCTGAAATCCTTCTCTTTCAGGATCATTCCTTGCCACAGATTGTCTTTGATATCGTATAAGACGCGCTCACCGGAGTGATATAATTCTTCCAAATCCAGTGATACAATGCCACTAACGGCAACCCGGTTTACTATTTCTTCAGTTTCCATTTCCATCTTGCTTTACTTAAAATGCTAACACGAAAAAGGCGCAGTTTGTTTATTTAACCAAACACAAAACGAATTTCGTTAAGCCAATGAACTTACTTTTTTGGGAGGCGGCGACATAAAATCTTTCAAATAGTAAGGTTCAAATGTAGCAACGTCCTCGAAATGTTCATTTTGGAAGGCCTTTGCAGCCAATTCACCGATGGTTATAGCCGAAGGATAACTTTCTTTTTTTGGAAAGATAGCATTTGGATGGGTTCCGAGTAACTGTTGACATTTCACCGCCCCGTCTCCAAAGAACACGATCCTATGTTTTAAAAGCAGATCTTGAAACGAATGTTCATCCATAATGATCGCCTGAGTTTGCTGCACAAAGTTATTTTCAGCATCCAGCACAGCCGCATAAACCTCCATCCTACGCGCATCGATCATAGGGCAAAGCAAATGTCCGGGATAGAAAGCATTCAGCTGTAAAGCCATTGCTTCCAATGTGTTAATCGCAATCATCGGCTTATCAAGCGCATAGCAAAGCCCTTTCGCAGACGAAACGCCTACGCGCAGTCCCGTGTAGGAACCAGGACCTTTTGCAACCGCAATAGCGTCCAGATCATTTAATGTAAATCCTGCATGTTTGACCGCAGTTTCCATCAGCGTTGTAAGCATAGAAGAAGACGACCGGTCAGTGTGGAGGTCGTAATTGGCGAGTAAAGTGGAATTTTCGTGAACTGCCACAGAGCAGCCGCGAATGGAGGTGTCGATACTAAGTAGGAGCATAAAAACGAAAGCAAAGGAAAAGTAGAAAAGCTATTAGCTCTGTCAGCCTGAGCGGAGTCGAAGGCGCGTTACCCAGGAGTAGCGCGCCTTCGACTCCGCTCAGGCTGACAAGTCAATTGACATTGTTCATTTGTTAAGACAAGTCAAGTAACTTATTTCTTTTTCAAAAGATCATTATAACGAGCGGGCTCTTTAAACAGGGCCAGCGCTGCCTTTACCTCGGGATCTTGTTTGAATGAGGCTTCTCTCAAACCTTTTTCCAGATAATAATGCTTGATAATTTCTTCTTCCAGGATTTTTTTGATCTCCGGTTTGAAGATCTGTAAATCGTTATCCTTGCTATGCGAAAGTTTTGATTTTAATGCTTTGAGTTGATCTTCAATGACTTCCAGAGATTTCTCTTTCTTTGCGGAAGCTTCCAGATCGTTCAGGTCACGCTCAACTTGTGTGGTGTAATCGTATTCTTTGTCTCCAAGCCATTTCGTAAAAGCCGCATAATCCGCATCGGAAAGGCTGAATTCTTTGGCTGGTTTAATGGTTGGGTGCTCGAAGTGGAATTTGACTGCGTAATCGAAGAAAAGACGGTTACGACCCAGCGACGTTGCCAATGGTGAATAAGTCTCTTTTTCAGTCTGAATATCAGGTAAAATACCACCGCCGTCGAAAACAATACGGCCATTTTTTGTTTTGAACTCAGTCATCAGCGAATCCGGAATTTTACCAACGCTGCCGTCGTCGTTCCGATGGCTGTAATCGATTGCCTGGATGCATCTGCCGCTTGGAATGTAGTATTTGGCGGTTGTGATCTTCATTTTGGTGTTAAATGACAAGTCACGCGTTGTTTGCACAAGTCCTTTTCCATAAGTGCGCTGCCCGATCAGCACACCGCGATCATAATCCTGGATTACACCCGAAACGATCTCTGCCGCAGAAGCGCTGCGGTTGTTAGTAAGCACTACAACGGGGATGTCTGTATCGAGTGCAGGATTATAAGCCGTGTAAGTTTTATTCCACTCGCTTACTTTGCCTTTTGTAGAAACAATTTCTTCACCTTTGGCAATGAAAATGTTGGAAATTTCAATCGCCATATTCAGCAAGCCGCCCGGGTTATCGCGCAAGTCGAGCACGACGGATTTCATTCCTTTTCCTTTCAATTCCTGAAATGCATTGCGCACTTCGCGGGAAGCCGTTGCTGTGAAATCTTTCAGGTCAATGTAACCCACATCTTCGCTGATCATGCCATAATAAGGCACATTGGTCACTTTTACAATGTCCCGGTTTAGCGAAACTTCGAGTGGTTTGGTGCTGCCGTAGCGCTTCAATGTTAGCGTTACATTGGACTGGGTTTGTCCTTTCAATAATTTTCCTGTGTCGAAATCCTCACGTGTCGAAAGGTCTACACCATTGATTTTCATGATTTCGTCACCCAATTGCAGCCCGGCTTTCTGAGCGGGCGTATCTTCATAAACCATCATCACCGTATGCTTACCTTCAGCCGAGCTGATGATGGCGCCAATGCCATTGTATTTGCCGGTGGTCATGGTCATATAATCCTCAATGTCGTCCTCGGCGTAATATACCGTGTAAGGATCCAGCGAGCGCAGCATATTATCTATGCTGGTTTTAATGAGCTGGTTAGGGTTAATTTCATCCACATAATAGGCGTTCAACTCCTTGAACAATGTGGCGTAAATGTCCAGGTTTCGCGCGATTTCGAATAAACGGTCGTCATGCTTAAACGAAACAAAGGTTAGCCCTGCAACCACCGGGATGGCCAGCCAGAAGGAACGAAGATACTTTTTCATCTATGTTCAGGAATTAAATTAAGGTTTTTGAGCGGCTCGGGGCAATTTTTCGAGTCTTTTGAGCGATTGCTTCATGGCCGTTTCAATAACGTCGTAAGATGTTATTTCTTTTGCAAGATACAAAAAAGCAATGTAGGAAGGTCTTGATTCCGTGGATAATGCGAGCAGCGGCTCTTTGTTCAGACGGTAAGCTTCACGGCAGCGGCGACGGATCAGATTCCGGTCGACAGCGCGTTTGAATGATTTTTTGGAAACGGAAAAAAGGACTTGGGAAAGTGGAGGAGGCGACTCTTTTTCAATAATATAGAGCACCCTAAAAGGAAAAAGGTAGAACGTGTGGACCTCCGTGCTACCTCTTTGAAAAAGCCGTCCGATGATTCGGGGGCTGCATAAGCGTTCATTTTTACCAAATGTTTTTTTCAAGTTCTTGTAGAAAAAAGTGTCTGCTAAGTTTGAGTGATATCGAACTTAGCAGACTATGAAAGGATTTGGCGTCCCTGACTAGGCGTCTCCGACTAGGCGTTTCCGACTACATCCTCTACGAAAACTTTTAAACCTGGATTATTGCTTATGACGTTTTTCGTCTGATACTGTTAGTTTCCAGCGACCTTTCTTGCGACGGCCAGCTACAACTTTACGCCCATTTGCAGTGGACATTCTTTCACGGAAACCGTGTTTGTTTCTCCTCTTGCGATTCGATGGTTGAAAGGTACGTTTCATCTCATTATCAAATTATTGCGCTATAAATCTCTGTCTACCCCTAATTTGGGCTTGCAAAGGTAAGATAAAAAAATTATATTAGTAAACATTTCATCAAAAACTAAATTTAATGGCTAAGAAAAAGGCACTCTCACTGTCCCTGGATGCCACCAGGGATTTCACACTTACGCTCGAGCCAGTCAGCGGCGGAATCACATTATTTTATGCTTTTGTCAATGGTGTTAAGGTCATCCAGGCCGACGGCACCAAAAAACGCACATGGAGCGGCACCATTTCCATAGCCCAGGTCCGTATTAAGGCACGTGTGGTCGGGATCGGCGACGCCGCTTTTAATCTCGGGATAGACTTGCCCGGAACGGCAGAAGATCAAAGCTTAACATTAAAACTACAGGACGGATATTATGAGACAGATATACTATTATAGCATGCTGCTCCTATGCCCGTTGATGACGCTGGCGCAGGAAGTAAAATTAAAGGTTTCACCGTATGTTAATGCCACAACGTCCATTAAGGAAGGATTGATCGAGGCGGGGCCGGAACTGAACTGGGAAAAAGTCGCAGACGGAAAAACCTTCACATTGAGGCCTTCTATCCGCTTGCCGTTGACCAATGAAGCGGAAAATGTATTGCAAATTGACCGCTTTACCTCAACATGGAAAAGTGTGCTGGCCGCGCAGTTCACAAAGGACAACACGCAGGAGTCCGGGGGCATTTCAAGGCATTCATTTACAGGCCAGTTTGAATACGGGCATGCCAAATTCACTTATTATCCCGGTGGAGATCAATCTTTCTCAATTAGCAATGGTAAAAATTCTTACGCATTTGAAATCAAATACGCCGGCTTTTTCTCCAAAGGACAATCCGGTGCTGCCCAGTTCTCCCCGCAGTTTCGTCTGCGTTATGCGCGTGACTGGCAAGCAGCTTCCGAAGTCAGCGTACTGAATACACCCAGCCCGGGAGGGTTCACCACTGTTTCTGACCTGATTGTGGATCCGCCGAGCGTTCGGCCCGTTTTTTCACCGGCGTTTTCATTGCAGATTTATCCGGGCAAAGGCAATTTCAGTTATTCGCCAACCATTTATTATGATTTTACGGGCAATAGTAGTGATAATGGGCCTTTTGGTAGTTTAAACCGGCTGAGGCTGGAAAGCTGGATCTTCTTTTATCCGTCTGTTACAGACAGCCCGAATGTGAAGATAGGCATTTCGCCGTTTTTAAGTTTGAGAACAAAAGGCACGGACAGCTTCAATAAGGCAGAATATGGCGGAATGATCACGCTGAAATTCGGCACATCATTTCTTCAATTTCTATGAACAGCCTGACTATAAAGCTATATGAAACCGGACAGCACTGTTTTTATAAACTTTTTTAGACTTTGTCATGTTTATTTGTACTGATACTGTGTACATTGCATATATTCAGTATGGATTTTAACAATCTCGCACATTCACTATGTACTCATCCGTTCTGATCGCCGGGCAATTCGTAAATCTCGGCATCAAAGAAAACAATCCGGTAACCCAGATGAAATTGCAAAAGATGGTCTTTTTTGCTCATGGGTTGCATTTGGCATTGAATAATGGGGATCCACTGATCAGGGAAAAATTCCTTGCGTGGCGGTTTGGGCCGGTCGTCCCGACGATTTATCAGCTTTACAAAAAATGGGGCAATTCGCCGATTTTAGAGAAAACATCCATTACTGTCAACTTTCAGCCCCTTACCAATTTTTCAGAACTTTCCTCATCCGCGCTGGAAGCCATTAATAACACCTGGGAGATTACCAAGGACGTAGATGCCATCACGTTATCAAACTGGTCCCATGCGACGAATTCACCTTGGGAAATCACATATAAGAAAGTAGGCGAGAACGGTGTAATTGATGATAACCTGATTAAAAATTATTTTGAGCAGCAGATCAAATCCCCAATCCCCGCAGTCTAACCCGCCGAGGCCCATTGATAAAAATACATTACGCAATTGGGTCACTGCCGCTTCTCCGGAATCCACTGAACAAGATGTTAGTGAAAAAACCTTCCTTACGCTGCTTCAACAGGTAAGTCTGGAAGGCTTGTCCCAAAACATCCGGGAAAGGAAAAAATACGCCGAATATATCTTCTGGATGGTGTCGATCTGGCTGGTAATGGTCGTTGTTTTGGTTTGGCTAAATGGCCTTGGAGAAGTTTATTGCTACAATTTCCTCGATCCGTTGCTGCGAACAGGCGTCAAATACATTAGTTTCAATTTCCAGCTTTCAGACACGGTTCTCATTACGCTGATCACCACAGCAACCGTAAACATCACAGCATTTTTCCTGGTTGTCACCAAATATCTTTTCCCAAATACGCCCGACAAAGACAGCACAACGGTCGAATAATGTCAGATTTCCGCGTCTGGTTTAGCTCGTACTTTATAGTCCGAAGAATCCTTATCCGACCATTTGTACACTACTTTCTTGAAACGAAGATCCTGGATAATAGGCTTTATATTATCTAAAAAAGCATCTTTACTCTTTTCGGAGGCGAAGATGGCGCCATTGAAAATCAATGTGTCATTTTTGGGGCCTGACAATGCAATGGTGATTTGCTGTGTCCCGAGCACCTCTTTTTTGGATTTAACATATGCAGTTCTGAGCTCAGGAAACTCCTTGGTCTGCACCTGAACGATCTTTTTTTCCAGAATCTCTGCTTTCGGTTTAATCACCTTATCCTTACTGCCTCTCACCTCATTATAAAGTGAAGTGTTTGATTTATGCCACGAAAGTCTTGTTGCAATATCTTGCTTAGACATATCACTTTTGAGGTTCCGGTCAATGTCAATGATTTGATTATCAATAAATAACAGCATATTCTTGCCTTCTGCGACAGTCAGTTTTTTAGGGGTCAGAAAGTATATGGCAAAACCGATGACAGCAGCGGCTATTAGGACATAAGCGATGTATTTGAATATATTTCCTTTGCGAGGGTTCTCTTCCATTTTTGTATTAATTATGTTTCAACACCATGGTAAAAACGTTGTTCCAGGCTAATAGAGGCATAAATTAATGCTTCCCGTGCAGCTATTTCCCCACAGTGTATACGTTTGGTTTGGGGTGGATTAGGGCAAACGTAAAAAGCCCGGTCACCTTTTCGAGTAACCGGGCTTCATTGGTTTGTTAATGATCAATAACCCGGATTCTGTGGCCCCAAATTCGGATTAACCTGCAATTCCACGCGTGGAATTGGCATGAGGTAATCTCTTGCAGGGTTAAAGCTTGTATGCGGTTCCAATGATTTGGCGCCCTGGAAAACTGTTTCACCCAGATTACGGCGCTTGATATCGAACCAGCGTTTATATTCAAATGCCAGCTCGATCCTTCTTTCTTCCATAATCAAGTCGATCATGGCCGTTTTGCTTAATCCTGCGGCTACATTAGCTGGAAAAGTAGTTTGCTTACCAGCCCAATTTCTTGCCCTTGCGCGGATTTCGTTAATGTAAGTCAGCGCCTCCGCATTAGGTCCATTGACTTCCACCGACGCCTCAGCTGCAATTAGCAGGATTTCCGCATAGCGCATGGCTGCATAGTTCTGATCTGAATAACGTCCTTCTGAGTTGGCTGTCCCTGCAAAACGAGCGTATTTGGCAATATGAGGCCTTTTTGTGTTTGGGAATTCGGTGTAAGGAACGAGCTTGCCGCCGATCAGAAGGGAGTCGTCGAAGCTTACTTCCTTGCGGTAATCGCGGGCATCCCAAGTGTTGAAAACATTCATAGAAGGCACAAGCACGCTCCATCCGCTACGTGGCGCATCACCGCCGCGCACACCCGTCATAGGCGCCATAATGTCGTCATTTGCACCGCCTTCACCACTTTTTAAGCCAAGAAAATCCACGTCGAAAATGTGCTCTTTCATGTTAGGCGCTTGCGGCGCTACGAACAATGTCTGAAAGTCGGCTTCCAATGCGTAACCGAATTTGTCTTTGTTATCAATCACATATTTTGCCTCTGCATAGGCTTTTGCATAATCGGCTAGCGTCAAATGTACGGACGCCAGATACGAAGCGGCTGTTCCTTTCGATGCGCGGCTTCTCACTTCGGAAGGCTGTTTTTCGGGCAACCATTGCTTTGCAAATTCCAGATCAGCGATAATGCTTCCGTAAACCGTCGCTGCAGGCGTTCTTGAAATGGCCTTAACCGCTTCGGGATTACTGATGAAGTAATCAATGTAAGGAACGTCGCCGAAAACCTGCACCAGGTTGAAATACGCAAATGCACGCACAAAACGCGCCTCTGCGATAAGTGGATTGATCTCAGCCTCGGGCAATCCAAGTTGTTCGCCGCCTGAAATGGCCGCATTGGCAGCACTGATCACCTGATACCAGGTAGGCCAGAACTGGTTGACCATATTGTTGTTATCATCCATGTTGAAATCGTTGACCTGCTGCCGTTCTGCCGGCGTTCCACGGTCGCCGATATCCACCATATCGCTTCTCAACATTAATGCCGACACAAATTGCCGTCCATAAAGACGCTCGGTTGCGATCCAGCCATACGCACCGTTAATGGCCGTTTCAACGTCTTTGGAAGTCCGGAACAATGATTCAGGCGCAAGTAAACCCACCGGTTTTTCGTCCAGATCAGCGCAGCCTAGCGAGAAGCTTGCGGTGAGGATAAAAAGTAAAAATCTATTTGTTAAATGCTTCATTTTAAGTCGAATTAAGAGTCAGGAATTAAAAACCAACATTTAGCCCAATGGTGTACGATTTGGCATTCGGATAACTGCCATAATCCAATCCCAGGTTACGGTTACTGTTCGTGCTGTTGTCATCGGAAGAGTAATTGACCTCAGGATCAAAACCTTTGTATTTCGTGAATGTCAGGATGTTCTGCGCGCTGGCATAGATGCGTAACTTGCTGATATGCAGTTTGTCTACAACAGATTTTGGAATATTATAACCCAGCGAAATGTTTTTCAAGCGAACAAAACTTCCGTCTTCCACCCAGCGCGTTGAAACACGTCTTGTGCGTCCGGCCATCGCTTTCGGCACATTTGTGTTCGTGTTCGTGTTCGTGGGCGTCCAGCGGTTCAATGCATCCGTGGTTGCGTTGTTAATCCCCGACAAAAGGTTCAGTTCCATCAGCGTGTAATTCAGCATATCATTGCCTTGCGACGCCTGGAAGAAAACATTCAGGTCAATGCCTTTCCAGCTAAAATCATTGGTTAATCCCCAGATGAATTTCGGATGCGGGTTCCCGATAATGGTGCGGTCGTCGCTGTTCAGCATGCCGTCAGCCTCGCCTGTCAGCTGGCCGTTTGCATCTTTTTTACCATCAATATCCCTGAATTTTTCGCCACCCGCAGCCGTTTCGAAACCACCGCCCGGAATGAAGCTGTCGCCTTCCTGGTAAACGCCGTCATAGATCCAGCCATAAAACGATCCCACAGGCTGGCCTTCACGCAAGATCTGCGTTTGTCCTAATCCAACCAAGTGGCCTGGACCGGAAGCATACAAGATGTCCGTTCCATTAGGCAACGACAGAACTTTATTACGGTTGAGCGAGAAGTTAATGTCCGTGTTCCATTTAAACTCTCCAACCAGATTTCGTGTGTTCACCGTCAATTCAAAACCCTTATTTTCAACAGATCCTATGTTTTTCAACTGGTTGCTATAACCTGAATATTGAGGCAATTGAACGCTGAACAGCAAATCCTTGGTAACGCGGCGATAATAGTCAGCCGTAATGTTCAGGCGGTTGTTCAGCATGCTGAAATCCGTTCCAATGTTGAGTTGGTGTGTGGTTTCCCAAGTCAAATCGTCATTAGCAACCGTTGTAGGACGCACCGCATTCACCGGAACGCCATTGATAATGGTGTAAACATTAGAAAACCGCGACATGGTTTGGTAAGGCTCAATGGCCTGGTTACCCGTCAAACCGTAACTCACACGCCATTTCCACTGGCTGATGGCAGTTACATTCTGCATAAATGGTTCGCTGGAAAGTTTCCATGCAAATGCACCAGAAGGGAACGTTGCCCATTTGTGGTTTTTACTAAAATTGGAAGAACCGTCCTGACGAATGTTAGCTGTGAAAAGGTAGCGATCCAATAAGCCGTAAGTTAACCTCGCATAATAGGAAGCCAGTTGCCATTCGGTAAGCCCCGAAGTTGGGCTTTGCCAAACGGAAGCTCCGCCCAAATTCCAGTAAGAAACCGCATCTGTAATAAAGGATTGGCCTGTTCCACCCCAGTTTTCGCTGGAAGATGTTTGGTACGAGTAACCCAACATGGCCGAAATGTCGTGGTTTGTGCCGATTTTTTTGGTGTAGGTCAAATAATTCTCATTCAGCAGCAATGTGCTTTTTGTGCCTCTTACGGTTGCCGATCCGCCTACGTTACGACCATCGTTCAGCGTCGTAGGCGTAAACTCGCCTGTTCTGCCGCTGTTGGTGGTTGCGCCCAATGTGATGCGGAATTTCAAATCGTCCCAAATGCTGTATTCTGCATAAAAGTTGCCCTGCACGCGGTCATTCAGCGATTCGTTTTGAAGTTGGGTCGCAATAGCGTAAGGATTATCAATCGGGTCATTTAATCTGGCCACTGTAAAACGCCCATTAGCGCCCACAATCGGCTGGTCCGGCTCAAATTTAAATGCCGACGAAGTTACACCCGGCGTAAGGCCGCTCGATCCTTCCTGCGTTCTGGCCTGGTTGCGCGAAACGCGTTGTGCAAAGAGGTTAAGGCCAAGTTTCAAACGTTTTGCAGCCTGAATGTCAATATTACTGGTGATTGAAAAACGATTGTAATCCGAATTCAGGATCACGCCTTTTTGATCATAATAAGCTCCTGAAACATAATATTTCACCGCATCGCTGCCGCCAGCAACCGAAACCTGGTGGTTTTGAATGGCGCCTTTGCGAAAAATTTGGTCCTGCCAATCGGTGTCAGCGCCTTGCGACACGACATTAGGCCTGGCCTCTTTTACATAATCCAAAAACTGGCTCGCATTCAGCAGGTCAAGGCGGTTAATTTCTTTTTGGGTTGAAAAAGAAGTATTAAATTCAATTTTCGGCTTGCCCGACTGTCCTTTTTTGGTTGTTACCATAATTACACCATTGGCTCCCCTTGAACCGTAAATAGCTGTTGCAGAAGCATCTTTAAGGATTTCAATCGATTCAATGTCTTCCGGAGGCGGGATAGCGCCGCCTACGAAGCCGTCCACAACATAAATCGGATCGCTGCTTGCATTAATGGAAGTTCCGCCCCTGATCCGCACTTTAAAATTGGATCCCGGCTCACCATTGTTAGACTGGATCTGAACCCCCGCCGCGCGTCCTTGTAATGCCTGAACGGTTCCCAATGCAGGATATGCCGTAAGTTCACCTGATTTCACAGAAGAAACGGAACCCGTAACATCACTCTTTTTTACTGTTCCGTAACCCACCACGAGCACTTCTTCCAGTGATTTTTGGTCTGTCTTCAGAGTAATGTCAATTTCTGTTCTGTTACCAACCTTCACTTCCTGGGGCTCGTAGCCCACAAAGCTCAGCACGAGAATGGTGTTGGCATCCGGCACGGACAATGTGTAGCTTCCAGTCGCATCGGTCGAAGTCCCCGATTGTGTGCCCTTAATCAGAATATTCACGCCCGGAAGCGGCTCCTTGGTCTCCGAATCGGTAATTTTTCCCTTAATGGTGATATCCATGGATCTGAGCAACTCGGACTTAATGGAAGCTTCTGCATTATCTGCTGATTTTGCAGCGTCCGATGGCCGGATCACGATATTTTTTCCCGAAACCTCGTAGGTAAGGCCAAGCGGAACAAGAAAATCGTTTAATACTTTCGACAATTCCTGGTTGGATTGCTGAATGTTCACTTTCCTTCCGGACTGGATCAATTTCGAGCTAAAAATGAAGCGCACGCCCGCTTGCTTCTCAATTAAGCTAAGCACTTTTTTCACTTCCTGTTCCTGAGCCTGTAAACTGATCTTCTTACTCAGCAGCTCCTGAGCGCGCACGTCGACAGCGGTGGCTGTTCCCATGAACCACAGGGCAATTACGAGCTGGGCCAAACTTATCCGCATAAGAACTAACAGTTTACGATTGAACTGTACTGGTATTTTCATAGTTTTGAACAGTTTTGTTAATTGATTATTGGCAAAAACTTTCCCCCGCATCTTTCCAAGGATGACAGTCGGCAAAACTTCGGGGGTTACTTACACAGCCGGTAATGTTCCACCATTACCGGCCATTTTTTCAAATACTCTTACAACCTTTTCCTTCTATGATAATGCGGCCGTCGATCAGCTCATAGCTGGCGCCGACAGCTTTACATACAAGGTCTAATTTCTCATACAGCGTCATTTCCGAAAGCCGCGCAGTGATCGGACATTCGTTCATCACGTTTTTGTCAAAAATAATTTCAATGCCATAAGCCCTTTGCAGCTCTGAAAACACATTAGAAATGGGGGTTTCATCAAATTCAAAATTGTAGTGGCTGAGATTGTTGTCCACCAGTTCCGGGCTGGGAATGAGGCTTTTAGTAATTTTTACAGATTCCCGGACAAAGACGATCTGCTGGTTAGGCTCGATCACAACGCCGGTTAATTCCCTTGAATCCTTCTTCTCGCTGATCTCCGGATCTTTTCGGGTAAAGACGGCAACTCTTCCTGTCTTCACGGCCACAGAAACTTCCTTTTCGTCTGTATAGGAGCGAACGGTGAAGCTCGTTCCTAAAACTTTGGTAATTACCTCATTGGCATACACGAAAAACGGTCGGGAAGGATCTTTTGCAATGTCAAAAAATGCTTTTCCGGAAAGATAAACCTCTCTTTTTCCCGGTTCAAAAATGGCAGGATAGCTTACTTTGCTGCCCGGATCCAGCTTTACGCTGCTGCCATCGGCAAGCCGAATTAGTAAAGGTTCTTTATTCTGATTAGTCTTTTCAATGAGTGGTTCTGCCGCGCTGGAAACCAGTTCGTCGTAACTGATCTGCTGTTTCTGGCCGTAAAACCAAAATGTCCACCCTAGTCCGGCGACGACGATTAATGCCGCTGCAACACGCATCAAAGGCTGATAGAGCCGCGTTTTAGAAATGGTTTCAGCAGATTCTTCCTCGTTTTTAATGTTGCCAATGATCTGGCGTATCGCATTTTCTTTTTCAGATTTTGACAATGGAACCGCTGCGGGCGAAATGGCCAGCACAAGCTCCCGGGCACTGCGGACGGTTTCTATTTTGTCGGGATGGGCCGCTAACCAGTTTTGCCAGTTTTCCGCATCTTCTCTGGTCGGTTTCAGCACCCAATTCCGGAAAGAAGGGTCCCAAAGAAAGTCTTCCAAAGTAAAATTATGGTATTGATCCATGTCAAAATGTTGTCATTTAAATACCATTAGACAACACCCGGGATCTGATACTGTATTTTTTTATCTTTTTTTAAAAATTTGTGAAGAAAGCCAATCAGGCTATAAAGCGAAGCAGGAGAAAAAGCGATACAACCGACCGCCATTGCGATTTGAGGAATTTGAATGCAGTCTGGAGCAAATTAGAAACGGACTGCGGGTGAATATCCATAATAGCCGCAATTTCATCCCGATCCATATCCTCAAAGAATTTAAGATAAATCGCCTCCTTTTGTCTTTTGGGCAATCCATTGAGCATATGCGTGATGCGGGAAGCCATTTGCTGGTCATATTCCAACTGTATGAATTGATGTTCTGCATTAAAAGCAATGTCAAAACCTTCGTCCGGCAGCAAATGGTCCAGGAACAGCATGCGATTTTTTTGGATCATCCGGTGCAACCGGCGGCGAAGCGAAGCCAGCAGGTAAGCTTTGGGCGGAATGTTATGGTTAAGGCTGTCTTTTTTCTCCCAAACTTCCAAAAACACATCCTGAATGCAATCCTTGATCATTTCCCGGTCGTGACTGAATTTGCTGCCATACTGGAAAAGCAGATCATAAGTTACGTCAATAAGTTTTTCAAAACACGCAATATCTCCTTTCAGCATTTCACGCCACAATGCAATCTCTTCCTCCTGCTGATGAATGTTACTTGTAAAGGTTTTCATTGAAAACGCGACTGAATGGAAAATCGGTTATTCTTGGATCATGTAATTTAATCTCCGATAAATGATATAAGCCGAACAGCCCATATTTCTGCTCATTCAGCCTGGAAATTTTCCGCTCTAAAAACGAACGCAGTGTGTTCGATTATGGACATTTGGTAATAATGAATGTTCGCTATGATGTTGTAAGTCAATGTTGTACAAATAGATATTTGTGCTGGCTTACAATTTGTCCTGTTGCGAATGCCGCCGGTTTTGCATTCTTCACTTACCAATTTGGTAACTAGCTTAAAACTCATGATCCGTAACTATTTCAAAATTGCGTTCAGACATTTGAACCGCAACAAAGCTTACGCAATTCTCAATGTATCGGGTCTGACCCTTGGCATGACCTGCGGTTTGCTTATTTTTTTATTGGTCAAATATCACCTTGGGTTTGACAACTTCCATGCAAACTCCGAGCGCATTTATCGCATTGTCACCGAGCAGCATCGCGACAATATTTCGTATACAGCAGGCGTGCCGAGCCCATTGGGAAAAGCCTTCCGAAACGATTACACTTTCGCCGAAAAAGTGGCCCGCATCGCCACTTTTGATGAATTGCTGGTTACTGTGAAGCAAGATAAGGAGGTCAAAAAATTCAATGAGCCGGATGGCGCTGCCTTTGCAGAGGAAGAATATTTCCAGATTTTCAATTTCCCGCTGATCGAAGGCGACATTAAAACGGCATTGAAAGAGCCAAACACCGGCATCATTACAGAACGGCTGGCAAAAAAATACTTTGGTCAGCAAAACCCGATCAACCAGACCTTCCGGCTTGAAAACAAAATTGATGTAACGGTCAAAGGTGTTTTAAAGGACCTTCCGATCAATACAGATCAGCAAACAGAGATTTTCATTTCCTATAACACACTCAAACAATATAATGAATGGCTGGGGAGTGAAGATGCGTGGGGCGGGATTCAGAGCTCGATGAATTGTTATGCATTGCTTCGCCCCGGGGTTATGGTAAGCGAGGTTGAAAAGGTTTTTCCGGCTTACGTCAAAAAATACCGGCCCACCAGCAAAAATGTGCATCATTATAAGTTACAGCCATTGGCGGATGTTCACTTTGATGCGCGTTATAGCGGCACTATGGAGAAAAAGAATCTTTGGGTGCTCACGCTGATCGGGCTTTTTCTCATTGTCACGGCTTGCGTTAATTTCATCAATCTGGCCACGGCTCAGGCATTGAAACTTTCCAAAGAAGTGGGCGTGAGAAAAGTGCTGGGCAGCTTGCGCGGACAACTGTTCTGGCAGTTTATCGCACAAACGAGCCTGATCACGCTCATTGCCAGCGCGGCAGCATTGATTTTGTCTGCGCTTGCATTGCCTTACGTGAACAACCTTTTTTCGTCACAAATCAGCCTGAACCTGCTTTCAAACTGGCAGTTGTGGCTGTTTTTAACAGGTGTGATCATTATTGTAACTTTCCTTTCCGGCTCATATCCGGGCATGATCCTGGCGCGTTTTCAGCCTGTTACGGCATTGAAAGGCAAGTTGTCGCAGCAGCATATTGGCGGTTTCAACACACGCAGGGCACTAATCGTGACGCAATTTGCTATTTCTCAGATCCTGATCATCGGTATGATCGTCATTGCACGGCAAATGCATTTTGCGCAGCAGTCGGATCTTGGTTTTAATAAAGATGCGGTTGTGATGATCCCGATTGTGTCGTCGCCGGGTCAGGCAAAGACTGTCAAAGGAAAGTTGCAGCAAATAGCTGGTGTGGAAAACGTTTCACTTTGCTTTTCGGCTCCATCCTCCCAGAACAACTGGGGTGCAACGCCATTTTATGACAATCGTTCCGAAGAAGAGCCGTTCCGCATCTCCATGCGTGCTGCCGACAATGATTATCTTTCCACTTTCGACCTCAAACTGGTTGCCGGACGAAACCTGTTCCCTTCCGACACTGCTAAGGAATTTTTGGTCAATGAAACGCTTGCGAAAAAGCTTAATCTGGCGTCACCTTTGGAAATGCTGGGTAAAACTTTAAAGGTCAATGGCGACATGAGCGGACCGATCGTTGGCATCGTCAAAGACTTTCATGACCAGTCTTTTCACGAAGAGATCAGCGCCGTTTGCATTCCTTCGGCCAGCGATAATTATAACAGTTATGCCGTAAAAATCAATACGAACAACGTTCCTGCGACGCTCGCTGCCATTGAGAAAACGTGGAGTGCAATGCACCCCGACCAGCTTTATAACTATGAATTTCTGGACGAACAGGTTGCTTTATTCTACGAAACGGAATCATTAATGTTCCGTCTCATTCAGGCGTTTTCAGTGATAGCGATCTTTATCGGCTGTCTTGGTTTGTATGGGCTGGTGTCATTTATGGCTGCGCAAAAAACCAAGGAAATTGGCATCCGAAAAGTGCTCGGAAGCAACATTCCGCAGATCTTATGGATTTTCGGTAAAGAATTCAGCACGCTGATCCTGATATCATTCGCGATTGCGTCACCTTTGGCTTGGTGGGCCATGAACCATTGGCTTGCAGGCTTCAAGTTCCACATTGATATCAGCGCCTGGATTTTCCTCACGGCAATCGGGGCGACATTCTTAATCGCTGCATTAACAGTCGTTTACCAGGCAAGCAAAGCTGCATTGCTTGATCCTGTGAAAAGTTTGAAGAGTGAATAATCCCGGACCCAATGCTTAGAAATTACATTAAAATCGCATTTCGCCACCTGGTCAAAAACAAAGGTTATTCAGTCATTAACATTGGCGGGCTGGCTGTGGGCATGGCGGCGGCAATGCTGATTGGATTGTGGGTTTATGATGAATTGTCTTTTAATAAATATCATCAAAACTACGACCGGATTGCGCAGTTAATGCAGCAACAAACCTTGGATGGGGAGATTGTTACGGGCAATAATGTGCCTATTCCGCTTGCATCGGAGCTCAAAAGCAATTTTCCTAATGACTTTAAGCATGTTGTGCTTTCTTCATGGACTACAAGGCACATTCTATCGTCCGGGACTTCGAAATTTACAAAAGCAGGAAATTTTATGTCAGCCGAAGCAGCTGAAATGCTGTCGTTGGAAATGGTTTATGGCACCTGGGCAGGTTTGAAAGAGCCGGGCTCAGTGTTGCTTTCTGAGTCTGTTGCCAATGCGTTTTTCGGCAATGCTGATCCGCTGAATCAGGTGATCAAGCTCGATAATGAGCTAAATGTTAAGGTTACAGGTGTTTACAAAGATCTGCCTTACAGCTCCGAGTTCAAGGAAGTGCGTTTCATCGGGCCATGGGATTTGTATGTGGCTTCGACGGATTGGGTTAGAGAAGCACAGGCTAACAGCAATTGGAGCAGCAGCTCGTTCCAGATTTATGCGCAGTTGACTGAAAAGGCCAATGTGCAAAGTGTTTCCGCAAAAATTAAAGACATCAAAGCAAGAAAGGCAGACCAAAACGAGCTCCGCTTCAAGCCCGAAATTTTGCTTCATCCGATGAGCCGCTGGCATCTGTATTCCGAATGGAAAAATGGTCTCAATGTGGGTGGGAGAGTTCAGTTTGTTTGGTTATTTGCCGTTATCGGGCTTTTTGTGCTGTTTTTGGCATGCATTAATTTTATGAATCTCAGTACAGCGCGTTCTGAAAAACGGTCAAAAGAAGTCGGAATTCGGAAAGCAATCGGCTCGCTGCGGGGACAACTGATCGGGCAATTTTTCAGTGAGTCTTTTCTGATTGTCGGGATTGCGCTTGTCATTTCTTTGCTCCTTGTGCAGGTTATGCTGCCGTTTTTTAATCAAATGGCCGATAAAGAGATGGTTATGCTTTGGTCAAATCCGCTTTTTTGGGTGGGGGTGATCACTTTCAGCGTAGTGACGGGGTTGGTGGCGGGAAGTTATCCAGCATTTTATTTGTCTTCATTTCAACCCATCAAAACCCTGAAAGGCACGGGCGCGCGAATGGGCCTTGCAGCCGCTTTGCCACGAAAAGTGTTGGTGGTCCTGCAATTTACGGTTTCGATAACATTGATAATTGGCACCATTGTGGTTTACAGGCAGATTTTGCATGCAAAGAGCCGCCCGATCGGTTACAACCGCGAAAACCTTGTAACCATTCATGTGAACACGCCGGACATTCACAATCATTTTAATGCAGTGCTTCATGACCTGATTAAGGCCGGATCGGCAACTTCCATGACCGAATCCATGGGGCCGCCAACGGAGGTGAGATCAGCCAATGTGGGTTTTGATTGGAAAGGAAAAGATCCGGATCTCGAAGCGGAGTTTGCGACCATTGGCATTTCGCATGATTTTGGCAAAACGCTTGGTTGGGATTTTGTCGCGGGAAGGGATTTTTCAAAAACCTTTTCAACGGACTCTGCTGGATTTATACTGAACGAAACTGCAGTAAAATTTATGGGCCTGGGTCGTCCGAATGTTGCGGCTGCAATTGGTGAAACTGTAAAATGGGAAGGCAGGAGTTTCCGGATTTTGGGTGTGGTAAAAGATATGATTATGGAGTCGCCTTATGAGCCGGTCCGTCAAACTATCTTTTTCATCCGACCGCGCGCAGGCGATTTCATCACAATCCGGATTAATCCTGCTAGCGACACACAACAAGCATTGCAGAACATTGAAGCCGTTTTCAAGCAATACAGCCCGGACGCTCCGTTTGCATATGAATTTGTCGACCAGGAATATGATTTCAAATTTGAGTCAGAAGAGCGCATTAGCAACCTGGCTGCTGCATTTGCGTCTTTGGCAATTTTAATAAGTTGTTTGGGACTTTTCGGCCTGGCATCATTCATGGCTGAGCAACGGACCAAAGAAATCGGCGTCCGAAAAGTGCTGGGCGCATCCATTTTGAATCTTTGGAGCCTTCTTTCTCTTGATTTCATCACGTTGGTCCTTATTTCCTGCCTGCTGTCGGCACCCATTGCCTGGTTCACGATGAACAACTGGCTCAACAACTACGAATATCATACGGCCGTCTCCTGGTGGATTTTCATCATCGCCGGAACAGGCGTTTTGCTCATTACAATGCTTACCGTAAGTTATCAAGCGATAAAGGCAGCAATGCTGAATCCGGTGAAGAGTTTGAAAAGTGAGTAAAGAATATTCCCTGGAATGCGGTGGAGTTAAAATAAGGCTAAAACGCAAAAAGGCCGCGAACTTTCGTTTGCGACCTTTCTCTTGTAGCGGGAGCTGGACTCGAACCAGCGACCTTTGGGTTATGAGCCCAACGAGCTACCAACTGCTCCATCCCGCGGTGTTGTTGAATTGGAGTGCAAACATACCACAATTGTTTGATATAACGCAACATTTGAATGAAAAATAAATCATGATTTTTCGTAATGCTGCTCCTTAACAACCACTTATTGCAATTTCATGGGCGGAAAACCGTACTTTTGTGTGATTTTTAAGTAACACATGGAAGACAAGACAGAAATAACAACTCCTTTTCGCAACCACCGCGCCGGTTTCGTCAGCATCATTGGCAAGCCGAATGTTGGTAAATCTACGCTAATGAACGTTTTGGTGGGCGAAAGGATGTCAATCATTACCTCGAAGGCGCAAACCACGCGGCACCGCATTATGGGAATTCTGAATGGTAAGCATGAAGATATTCCTTTTCAGCTGGTGTATTCGGATACGCCCGGCGTGATCAAGCCAGCTTATAAGCTGCATGATTCAATGATGACTTTCGTAAAAGGGTCATTGGAAGATGCGGACGTCGTTTTGTTTGTTGCAGAAGTGGGGGAGAAAGTGACGGATCACGAAGTTTTGCCTCTATTGAAACGTGCGGATGCGCCGATCGTTTTGGTTTTAAACAAAATAGATCTCTCTGACCAGGAACACGTTAATGCGAAAATGGCGGAGTGGGAAGCGGCCATACAGCCGGATGCTATTATTCCCATTTCTGCGTTGCACCAGGCCAACATTGCCACACTTTTTGATGCTGTTATAACAAGGTTGCCTTTTCACCCTCCGTATTTTGAGGAGGATGAACTTACAGATAAGCCTGAGCGTTTCTTTGCTTCCGAAATCATACGCGAAAAAATATTTCTGAATTACCGCCAGGAAATTCCATACAGCTCCGAAGTTGTAATTTCAGAATTTAAAGAACGGGACGACATGATCGTGATCCGCGCGGAAATCCTTGTGGAACGCAAAAGCCAGAAAGGGATTATTATTGGAGAAAAAGGGGAAATGCTGAAAAAGATCGGAACGCAGGCCAGACTTGATATGGAGGCGTTTTTTGGTAAAAAAGTGTTTCTGGAACAACATGTGAGGGTTGAGCCGGATTGGAGAAGCAAGGAAAACAAGCTGAGACAGTTTGGTTACGACGAATAATTTATAATAAAAGATAGAAGGGCGGTTGATTGCGAACCGTTTGGACCACATTAATTAATACAAAATGGCAAATATAATTTCAATTGTTGGGCGTCCGAATGTGGGCAAATCCACATTATTTAACCGCCTTACGGAAAGTCGTAAGGCAATTATGGACAACCAGAGCGGCGTTACCCGTGACCGGCATTATGGTTACGGTGAATGGACCGACCAATATTTTACAGTAATCGACACCGGCGGTTATGTCGTTGGTTCAGAAGATATTTTTGAAGGAGCGATCCGCGACCAGGTTGAGCTTGCATTGGAAGAATCTACGGTGGTTTTGTTCATGGTGGACACCATGACGGGCCTCACGGATCTGGACAAAGACTTTGCAAATGTGCTTAGGCGCATTAACAAGCCCGTTTATATGGTTGCGAACAAGGCTGAAACCCAGGAGCGTTACCAGTCTGCCGCTGAATTTTATGAATTGGGGCTTGGTGAACAAATATTTGCGATTTCTGCGCAAACGGGTTTTGGAACGGGCGAATTGCTGGATCAGGTTATTACGCATTTTGAAACGGCGGGCATTGAAGATCCGGAAGCTGGAATTCCAAGGATTGCCATTATGGGAAGGCCGAATGTGGGCAAATCATCTTTCCTGAATGTGCTTACCGGCACAGACAGGAGCATTGTGACAGACATTGCAGGCACAACGCGCGACGCTATTCACACGCATTACAATGCATTCGGCATGGAGTTCATCCTGACCGATACGGCTGGAATTCGCCGCAAATCACGTGTTAAAGAGGACATTGAATATTATTCCACATTGCGTTCAGTGAAGGCAATGGAGGAATCGGACGTTTGTATCATTCTTTTGGATGCCACACTGGGTCTGGAAGGACAGGACATGAACATTATTGGCCAGGCGGATAAGGCGAAAAAGGGCATTGTGATCATGGTCAATAAGTGGGATTTGGTTGAAAAGGATTCTAAGACAGCCGATACATTTAAGAAAGCGCTTCTGGAAAGACTTGCTCCCATGAACTATATGCCAATCATTTTTGCATCCGTCGTTGAAAAGCAACGCATACTGCAAGTGATGGAAAAGGCCATGGAAGTTTATAAAAACAAGACCAAGAAAATCACGACTTCGAAACTAAACGAGGTGATGCAGGCTGAGATTGAAAAATATCCGCCACCTGCTGACAGAGGGAAATATATCAACATTAAATATATGATCCAGCTGCCAACGCCTTCACCAACATTCGTGTTTTTCAGCAGTAATCCGAAGCACGTGAAGGAGCCATATCTGCGTTATCTGGAAAACAGAATGCGCGAAAACTTCGATTTCTCAGGTGTGCCGATTACGATTTTCTTTCGGGAAAAGTAGAATACAACAAGTTATAAATAAGGCAAAACGCCGGAGCGAGAACGTTCCGGCGTTTTTGTTTTATCGGGCATCTACTACATTTCAGCAGGTAAATTACGCGATTCGTCTTTTTTTGTCCCTGAGCTGCAACCTTTTAAATTATATTTGCATCTGTTAATACGAAAGTGCTTGTTTAAGAGAATTTTTAAGTATTTCAAAAAATTTTTCCTAAAAATTGTTAAAAACAAGGTACTATGTATTGCAAGATACCTAATAAAACATATATATTTGTAGAGTCAATTAGTTACATCGAAATCGCATCCTGATTTTTCTCTGAACGACCAAAACATAGCCATGAAAACAATTAAAATATTTACACTCCTAGTTCTTTTCAGCTTGCAGGCCGGGGCAACCGGATACTCTCATAACATGTTTGTAGCACACAAAAAACTACAGGCAGGCAAAGAGTGCGCGCAGCCAAGCGAACGCATTATTGCAAAAAAGGCGAGACCGGCAAAAGTGGTTAAGCACCACGCAAGTATTAAACGCGTTACCGCGTTCACCGCGCAATTCAGCAGCAACACTGAAAAGATGACATTGAATGAAAGAATTCTGGAAGCCGGGCCGTCTTCCTTCTTTACCAGCGAAGAAGACAGCATCAGTGACGATTCAATTGTTACTAAACTTATAGCATTCGTCCGCTGCACCATTTATACTTTTATCGGATTGCCTAGCTGATCCGGCAAACATTCACCATGAATTAAAAAGCTGCAACTGTTCAAGTTGCAGCTTTTCGTTTTTTCAGCCAACCACATTTGTCAACGTCCCGATGGGCTCAATAGAAATGTGAACGATATCGCCTTGTTGTAATGTAAAATCGGATGGGGGAATGATGCCTGTGCCGGTCATGAGATAGGCACCATGTGGGAAAGCCATTTCACGGAATAAATATTGGAGTAACTCGTCCGGCTTGCGTTTCATCTGGGCTAATGTCACTTCGCCGCTAAATACTTCTTCGCCTGCACGTACAATCGCAAGATCAATTACCGTGTCATCGCCGAGCGCAAATTCTGGCACATATAAGCACGGGCCCAGCGCCGCACTGCCTGTATACGACTTAGCCTGAGGTAAATACAACGGATTTTCTCCTTCAATGCTTCTGGAACTCATATCGTTGCCAATGGTATAACCTACCAATGTTCCCGATGAGGAAGCAAACAACGTAAGCTCAGGCTCTGGCACATCCCAGGTAGAATCGCGGCGGATGCGGACGGTTCCGTGATTGCCTACGACGCGCCAGGCTGTTGATTTAAAGAAAAGCTCTGGTCTTTCCGCTTCGTAAACGCGATCATAAAAACTTCCCCCGCCTGCCTTTTCGGACTCCTCCATGCGGGCAGTGCGACTTCTGAAATACGTTACGCCCGAAGCCCAAACCTCCTGAGAACCAATTGGCGCCAGGATTTCAGGCATCGGAATATCGTCCGTGAAAGTCAACGGAATGAGGCTTTCAACTTGTATTTCCAGCCACCCGTACAGATCATCCCGGTTCACGGTCTGGTCCCAATCGGTTTCGTGCAAACGATAAAAAAGATCGTCCCTTTCCAGCAGGATGCCGTTTTCTGTTTTATATAACTTCATAGAAATCGCATTTTGGTTTAGATTCAATAAGTCTACAACTTATCCTCTTTACTGCAATATCTACGATTCTTCCATGCGATTAGGCTATCCGGTCAGATTTTGTCTTTCAAAAAAGCCGCCGTGTAATTGTCTTCTATTTTGGCCATTTCTTCCGGTGTTCCGGCAAATGTGAGATAACCTCCGCCATCGCCGCCTTCCGGCCCAAGATCCAGGATCCAGTCGGCACTTTTAATGATCTCCATATTATGCTCGATAATGATCACGCTGTCGCCCTGATCCACCAATGCATTAATGGCTTTCAAAAGTTTCTTAATGTCATGAAAATGAAGCCCGGTTGTCGGTTCATCAAAGATAAAAAGCGTCTTTCCTTTATTAGAAGAACCTTTTCCAAGGAACGAAGCCAACTTAACCCGCTGCGCTTCTCCGCCTGATAATGTGTTGGATGACTGTCCTAAACCCACATAACCCAGCCCGACTTCCTGCAAAGGCATCAGTTTTTCAACCAATTTTGGCTCAGTGGGTTTGAAAAACTCAATCGCTTCATCCACAGTCATATCCAGGATTTCCGCCACGTCTTTCTCATGGTAACGCACTTCCTGAATTTCCTGCTTGAATCTCTTCCCATTACAGCCCTCACATTTGAGATAAATGTCGGCCATAAACTGCATTTCAATCTTAACCTGGCCTTCACCCTGGCAAATTTCACAGCGGCCGCCGTCCACATTGAATGAAAAATGGGAAGGTTTGTAGCTGCGCGCTTTTGAAAGCGGCAGGTCGGCCATCATCTGGCGAATGTAGTCGTAAGCCTTAATGTAAGTAACCGGATTCGAGCGCGAAGATTTTCCGATCGGGTTCTGGTCGATCATTTCCACCGCCTCAATCCTGTCTATGCTTCCTGTAAGTTCATCAAACTTCCCAACTTCTTCACTGAATTCCCCTTTCATGCGCATTAAAGCGGGATAAAGGATCTTACGGATCAATGTTGATTTCCCCGAACCGCTGACGCCGGTAACAACCGTTAATGTGTTCAGCGGAATGGTTACGTCGAGTTCTTTGAGGTTATTTTCTCTTGCTCCTTTGATTTTCAAGTGGTGCAATGATTTTCTTCTGACTTTCGGAACAGGGATCGAATCATTTTCCAGCAGGAAATCCAGTGTATGCGATTTAATGCCGGTCTCATTGTTTTCTGTATAACCACTGCTTTTCAGATCAGAAATATCTTCCCAGTTTCCCTGAAAAACCACGTGTCCGCCGCCTGTTCCGGCTTCCGGGCCAATATCGATGATCTGGTCCGCGGCGTGCATTACTTCCTCTTCGTGCTCCACAACGATCACTGTATTACCAAGATCGCGTAAAGATTCGAGCACGCCAACCAGGCGCTGTGTGTCTCGTGGGTGTAAACCAATGCTGGGCTCATCCAGAATATACATGGAACCTACCAATGCACTTCCCAGTGAAGTCGCTAGTTTGATCCGCTGAAATTCTCCGCCGGATAATGTGCTGGTAAGACGATTTAGGGTCAGATAACCCAAACCAACGCGGTTCATATAATCCAGACGCGTTTCAATTTCAGTTAAAACCCGTTTGGCGATCTGCCGATCGTGATCGCTGATTTCCAGATTTTGGAAAAAAACAGAAACATTCCTAATCGGCATTAAAACCAGGTCTGTGATAGAAGCGCCGGCCAATTTTACAAACGAAGCATCTTTCCTTAACCGGGAACCACGGCAATCAGGGCAGGTTGTGCGGCCGCGAAAGCGCGAAAGCATTACCCGATATTGAATTTTATAAGTCTGTGTTTCAAGTTCAGCAACGAAGTCGTTCAGTCCCTGAAAATGTTTATTGCCCGTCCAAAGGAGGTCTTTTTGTTCCTGAGTCAGGTCTTTATATGGTCTGTGGATTGGGAAATCAAATTTTGAAGCATTGCGAACAAGTGGCGTAAGCCATTCGCCCATTTTTTCCGTCCGCCAGGGAGCGATCGCGCCTTCATAGACTGACAAACCTTTATCCGGAATGACCAGATCGGGATCAATGCCCAATATTTTACCAAAACCCTCACATCTTTTACAAGCGCCGTAGGGATTATTGAAACTGAAAAGATTGACAGTAGGCTCTTCAAACAACATTCCGTCTAACTCAAACTTGTCAGAAAAAACCTTTCGTTCCCCATTAACAACTTGCACGATGCATATGCCCTCACCTTCAAAAAAAGCGGTTTGAACCGAATCCGAAAGCCTATACTGCGTGTCCTCATCGTCGTGCTTCACGCCTGCACGGTCGATCAGGATGAAAACCTGGTTGCCGGCTTGGGAATAATTGTCCGGATTTTCGAGAATGTCTTCAATAGCAACGACTTCATCATTGAAATAAATTCTATTATAACCTTTTGATAATAAAATCGTTAGTTCTTCCTCCTGCGTGCGTCCTTCGCGGATATGCAAGGGCGCCAGGATCATAACACGTGTGCCTTCGTCATGCCCGAGCATGAAATTGACCACGTCCGTAACCGTATCTTTTCTGACCAATTCCCCTGAAATAGGTGAAAAGGTGTGCCCTATGCGGGCAAAAAGCAATTTGAGATAATCATAAATTTCCGTGGATGTTCCAACAGTAGACCGTGGATTCCGTGTATTCACCTTTTGTTCAATGGCGATCGCAGGCGAAATGCCTTTGATATATTCCACCTCAGGCTTTTCCATCCGCCCCAAAAACTGCCGCGCATAACTGCTCAGACTTTCCACATACATACGCTGCCCTTCGGCGAACAAGGTGTCGAAAGCCAATGAAGATTTACCGGAACCGGATAACCCCGTGATTACCACCAGCTTATTCCGTGGAATCGCAACATCAACATTTTTAAGATTATTAACTCGGGCGCCTTTGATCAGAATGTATTGTCTCGGATCCAGATCATCGAATTGAGCAGCCTCAATCCGCGGCACAGGTAATTGCATCATACAGAAATTAATGGGATAGCCGGCATATGTTTGGTCATGCACCGATCTTTATACTAACCAAAAGTACATTTATTTAGTTTGGCATTTCGGGAGGGAATCTTCCAATACAGCCTTATTACAGCTGGACTGCATTTGCCTTCAAAAAAGTCATTCCTTTCTGCTCCGCTTCTTCAAAAATCGGATCGGCAACTTCTTCAAAGTTTGTCACATTAGACATGCAATCCGACAAAATGGTCACCTTAGGAGCCAGTTCCGGTGCATATTTCAGGATCTGGTTAATGCTCGTAGCCACGCAATGCGAACGCGCTTCTCCGGCAACCAGAATTTGATCAAATGCTGCAAGATCATTTAAAAACGGCCGGTCCAGATCCGTTTCAGGCGCATTGGCAACCGGAACTTGTGCCCGAAAAACCCCAAAATGCTCGGTTAGGGGGTTTGTTCCTTTAATAACTGCCTTGTAATCCCGACCCGTTCTGTGTGTCCAGGCAAGTAATCCTTCCATAATCGTATCATCCAGTGCCGCGCCTTTGGAGCCGATGAGACAATGTTCCGGCCAGATGAAATGTTTGAATTCACCTTCGGCTTCCAGTATTTCCAGATATTGGATCACATATTCACGTTCATAGCGCGGCGTCCATTTTCCTGCTTTCACATTGGCAGCGGTAATGAGGGTAAAAGGCGCCACGGTGTTTCCATTGGCATCTTCCCAAAACAGCGGATGCGCAATGTCCAGCACCTTATGCGTGTCCAGCGTAACAAAAATGCTGTCGATCTTATCACCTTCCAATGCAATCAGTCGCGCAATCCGTTCCACGTCCGTTTCTGCGCCCGGTACGTAAAGCGCGCCTTTCGGATTGCAAAAATCAAACTGCGCATCAATGAGCAACAATGCTGTTTTTTTCATTTGGAAGATTTTTTAGGCCAATCAGCTTTCCAGTTCTTTGGGAATTTCCATCTGGCGCGCGTACATTTTAGAGCAAAGCGTGTACAATGATGCCAACATGCGGTTTGTGTCCTTCATGTAATCCACGCGATAATCTTCGTCCAGTTTGGTGAACGCATTCAAAATAACCTGTGCTTTTTTGGCAAGATATAGCGCACACGTGTCCGCACGCGATGAATAGGTTTTTAAAATGCTGGCATATTCTTCCATGAATGTGTTCATTAAGAACAAGTTGAGCTCAATGCTGCCGATTTTATCCTTGGTAACCTTCACATGGTAAGCAATGTCGCCGCTCAAATTTCGCATGTCCATCAAAATCCAGCCCGGCGTGTTCTGATTAGACTTGGAAGTGCGCAAGATCCGGCCAATGATTTCCTCCCGTCGTTCCGGAATGGTGGCGCTGTCCTCAATCAGCTCGAAATGCAGCCGGTCGGAAAGCGTTTTGTCCTTTGTGATCAGCCGAAGCAGCAATTTATCCTTTTCTTTGGCCGGCATCTGGATAATCGCCTTTTTAAGTTGATCGGGTAATGCCATAAAGTAGGTTTAACAAACTTAAATTTACAATCCGGGAATACGGAATTAACTTTATACAGCTCAACATTCCTATCCGCTTTTCGACAAAAATATCAGATATGCCTAAATATCTTCCTATCGGGTTAAGCATTGCTATTTTTTTGACGTTCTGTGTGACCATTTTCAATAACACGCTCAACATTCCGTCTTTCGACGATTACGACACCACATTAGGCTTCATCAAACGCATCTTTTTTGACGATTATACGGCCAAAGGGAAGTTGGAAATCCTTTTTGGGCGCCACAATGAGCACAGGATCGTTTTTTCCCGACTCGCCGCTGCCGCATATTTCAGTATTTTTCATCAGGTCGATTTTGCAAATCTTGTGTTTTTTCAAAATCTGCTGCTGATCTGTTTCTTCATATTAATGTTGAAGATTATGGACCAAAACCGGCTGCTATCCGGCGAAAGCATCCTGTTTGCATCTGTTTTTCTTTTCAGTCTGGGTTTCTGGCAGGTTACATTCTTTTATTGGGGAGGAATTCAGCATTATACGGTTTTTTTCTTCTGTTATCTCAGTCTGTTTTTGCTTAATAAATCAAAAAGCATCAAAAGCGCTTCTTTTTTTCTGGCGATTTTAGCCGTTACCATCGCCGTATTCTCTTTTGGAAATGGGTTTTTAGGCTTGTTACTCAGCGCATTTTTATTGTTAGTTCAAAAAAAATGGCCGCAGCTGATTATTTGGAGCATACTTACTGCGATTTTACTCTGGATTACATTTGGCTTGGGCGCACAAGTTATTGCTAAACAGGATGTTCCATTTAATTTCGATTGGATGAAAAGCCTGTTATTAACTTTTTTGGGAAGCTTCGTTTACATAAGCCCGACATCCAGCCATTATATCAACATCTACTTTTGCATGATCGTGGGAACAACTGTCCTATTTGTTTGGATCTGGCTGTTTTTCAAGGGTTATGCACGTCAAAACCCGCTTTTATATTGCCTGCTTTCCTTGCCTGTTCTTACCGGCATTATTATTTCAATTTCAAGATTTGAGTCCAGGGCTGGCGGAGGCATCGCTCCGCGTTATATGTTTTTCACGGCGACCATTCCGGTTATTTTGCTGCTGATTTTTCTGGATATGAAAATACTGCGAAGGCGCCATTTGCAGATCCTGGCTTATTCAGGAGTACTGCTTTGGGGAACAGTTTTTTTCAATAACCGAAAGGCCTTACGGGAAATGAACCGGGATCTGGCGCAGAGAGTGATTAAATGGCAAGAAGATCATGAAACGCGCCTGATTCACTATCATGAGGCCAAACCTTATTCCGAAGCAATGCAATGGGCCGTTGACAATAAAGTCGTCAAAATTCCGGAACTGAACGAATTCCGGGAAACGGAAACTGTTCAAAACTGACGTTTCGGTTGCGGATAGTGTAAATTGACTGCTAACTTGCGGGCGTTTTAATCATTTATAAAGTATTATGGTTTCAGTGGCTTTGTGTACTTACAACGGGGCAAAATATTTGTCTGAGCAGTTGAAGAGCATTGCTGATCAGACACTTCCGGTTGACGAATTGGTTGTTTGTGATGACAGGTCTAAGGATAACACCATTGAAATTATTGAATCTTTTGCGGCACAAAGCGCTTTTCCGGTTCACATTCACATCAATGAAACGAACCTAGGCTCAACGAAAAACTTTGAAAAATGCCTTTCCCTATGTACCGGGGACATTATTTTCCTCTGCGACCAGGATGACCAATGGCGGCCCGACCGCGTTCAAAAGCAGGCGGATTACCTGAATGCACATCCTGGAAAAGATGCCGTTTTTTGTGATGCCATGAAAATGGACGATGATTCGAAGCCAGTAGGCAGCACGATCTGGGAGGAAATCGAATTTGACTCGAAAAAGCAGGACAAGTGGAAAAATGGCAAAGCGCATGAGATTCTATTCACTGGTTTTATTGTAACCGGGGCAACATTGGCCATCAGAAAATCGTGTCTGGCGCGCCTGATGCCTTTTCCTACCAATGTTCCCGACCTTATCCATGACGCCTGGATGGCGATGGTGCTCAGTCTGGAAGGCAAAATCGACTTCATTCCTGAAACGCTTATTTATTATCGCATCCATGCCAGCCAGCAGGTTGGTTTTGGAAATAAATTGGATAAAGTTCAGCTGAAAGACCGGCTGAATCGCGATCGTAACAAGAAATTGATCCCTTTGAAGGAAAAAGGCGAAAAGCTGCTCGGCATGTACGCGCTGTTGCAAGCGCTTCCTTTTGTGCCAAAAGAAAAGCTGGAAAAGCTGGATCTTGCACAAAAGCATTTTTTCAAGCGTGCTGCATTGCCTGATAACCGCTTTTTACGGCTTCCTGCTGTGATAAGCAATGTAGTTCAGGGCCATTATAGTTTCAGCAGTAAAGATTGGTGGTTGCCTGCAATGGGCGATTTACTGGAATAAATGATCAGGTTATAGTGAAATCAAGCAAAGAGAAATCAGTTGCCGTCGTCATTCCGGTTTATAAATCGGTGATGAATGACAATGAAAAATTGTCATTGAAGCAATGCATGAAGGTTTTGGGCAAATATCCCGTCAAAATTGCGAAGCCAGCGAGCCTGGACCTGAATGCTATAACCACAGCTTATCCAAACATTGAACTCATTAGCTTTGACGACGCATATTTCACGGATATTGCAGCCTATAACCGGCTCATGATCTCCATTGATTTTTACAAACAATTTCTCGCTTACGAATACATATTGATCTATCAGCTAGACGCTTACGTTTTCCAGGATTCACTTTTGGAATGGTGTGCAAAAGGCTTTGATTACATTGGAGCGCCTTCCCTGCATATGCCTGCACTTGACGCGTTGCAAGCTGCGTCTTACCAGCAGTTTGCGGATGCACTTTCAACGCACCGCGTTGTGTTCAATGGCGGGCTTTCGTTAAGGCGGATTCCGGCCATTATCCGCTATTTAAAGATCTACAATGCAGTTTATCCGGCTTGGTTAGGAAATGAGGACATGCTTTTTTCGCAGGAAGCAACGCGGTTGATGCCTATGAAACTGTTTTTAAAACTTCCTTCCTGGCACGACGCATTGGGCTTTGCTTTTGAGAAAAGTCCGGCTGCCACTTATGAGATCACGCAGCACAAACTGCCTTTCGGTTGTCATGCCTGGGAGCGCTATGATCCGCAATTTTGGTCTTCATTTATTTCTGAAAATCAGTAACTTACATTGTTTAACAAATTTTAACAAACTATCAGGAATGTTCAGGCGTTCTTGCAGTTAGTTTTTAAAAGTTAACATTAAAAGTCATGAATTTCAAAGTGCTTTTGGCAGGAGCAATTGCCATTGTATTTTCATTCAGTCCCGGTTTTGGACAAATCACGAATAGCCCTAAGGTTGAAGAGCAGTCTGTGCCCTACGTAAAAATCAGGCGTGTGGAGCTTACAGATCAGCAAACGATCATTCATTTTCAATTTGTTGAGAAAAAAGCGGTTCAGGTTCAGCCGCGCAATCTTCCATTTCCTATTAATCCAAGGCAAAAACAGCAATTCCAGCAGCCGAATGCGGGCGCAATCTGGCTTGATCCTGAAACCAGACTATATAAGCCCGGTGAAATTGATGTAAAATTTAAATTCATCAAAGCCGATAACATCCCAACTTCCGGTTCGAAAGAAATAATGCCGGGTGACACCGTCAATTTTGTGGCTTATTTTGAGCGTCTGGATCCGGGAATCGAGGTTTTTGACTTTTACGAAGGCCGGAGTACAGGTGGAAGCCAGTCTTGGAATTTCTATGGCATACACATTAAAAATCCGCCGAAAAAGGATGCCAAAGCACCGCAAGCCACCGCAAAAGTGGATAAGCCGATAAAAAAGCCGGTCCAGCCAGCGCCTGCAACTAAGCCGAAAATCGCCGAAGAACCAAAGCCTGTTGAAGAACCCTCCGAAGCCGAAAAGCCAATAGAAGCTGAAAAATCAGAAAGTGCGTTGGACAAACTGAAAGCTGGCGGACTAGGTAAAGTTGCGGTGGGTGAAACGATTAGCTTGCCTAATGTTTATTTCGAGACCTCAAAAGTGGATCTGCTGCCCGAGTCATACGAAGAACTTAACACGCTGGTTGACCTGATGAAGGAAAGTGAAAACATCAAGATCAGAGTAGAAGGGCACACGGATAATGTGGGTGATTTTGACAAAAATCTCGAACTATCCAGGAAGCGGGCGGAATCGGTTAGGAGTTATTTGATTGAAAAAGGGATCGCTGCCGATCGGATTGAAGCGAAAGGCTACGGAGGCACCCGCCCATTGGCGAAAGGCACCTCCGAAGTTGAACGCAGCAAAAACAGAAGGGTAGAGTTTGTAGTTACCCAAATGTAAGATGCTTATCTCGCCTTGATAATGTTTGTAAACTCCCTGGATTTCAAGGATGCGCCACCCACCAGGCCGCCGTCGATGTCCGGGGAGCTAAACAATTCCGCAGCGCTGGCTGCTGTAACACTGCCGCCGTACAAAATAGAAATCTCCTCAGCAATGTCCGCTCCATATTTCGAAGCAATGTGCTGACGCAAAGATGCATGCATTTCCTGAGCCTGCTCAGCAGAAGCTGTTAAGCCCGTGCCGATCGCCCAGATCGGCTCATAGGCAATGATAACAGAGAGCAATTGTTCCTCCGAAAGGTGGAAAAGACTCTCTGTAATCTGGTTTTTTACAAATCCAATATAGTCTTCATTTTGGCGCTGATCCAGCGATTCGCCGCAGCAGAAAATGGGTGAGACGCCGTTTGCCAGCGCCGTATTCACTTTTTCTGCCAGGACAGCATTGCTTTCATTAAAATATTGGCGACGCTCGCTGTGCCCTACCAGCACATATTCCACGCCGATAGACTGCAACATTTGAGCCGAAATCTCTCCCGTATAGGCACCCGAAACCTTGTCTGAGCAGTTCTGTGCAGCCAGGGCAAAATTCGGTGCGCTTTCCAGATATTTCTTGATAGTAGTAAGATAAATGGAAGGAGGGCAAAGGATCACTTTTACATCACTTTGAACCTCATCATTAGCCATATTTACGAGTTCCGAAGTCAGCGCAACTGCTTCATCCAGAACTTTGTTCATCTTCCAGTTACCTGCAACAATTTTTTTTCGCATGAGAAAATTTTTATTGTGAAAAAACGCCTTTTAACGCAACAAAATTACCATAATTTCATCATTTACATGATTATGAATAAATGTTCTGAAAAATCACAGAAACTTTGCACATATAAAGAATTTTTTGTGTTTAATTAAGACAAAATGCATTAATTTTACTTAGATAACCGATAGCGTCATTTTTGACACTTACTGTACACAGAGGATAATAAATACAGAGTTAAGCCATTTATAATCAACGTGTTTCTTGATGTTAATACCGGAGTTTAGAACTTAGAATTTAAAGAAAGGAGGCCACGATGAAAACGTCTAAGTGGTTAGTTGTAGCGATCATACTTTTTACGAGCAGCATATCATTTGCTAAAACAGAAGATGTACCCCCCGTTTCAGAGGAGAAGTATGGCTACTTTCTAGATAAAAATCACAAATCTACCCGCATCCCTTTTGAACTGCATTCAAACCTCATTCTTTTGTATGCAAAGATCAACGATACTGACTCCCTCCGCTTCATTCTGGACACGGGGGTAAGTTCCATTATTATCACTGACCCCTACGTTCTCAAACCAGACAAGCTCCGGTTAACCAGAAAAGTAAACCTCACGGGCGCTGGCGAAGGAAAAAGCATTTCGGCTCACGTCGCGATCGATAATAAATTTTCGATGGGTCGGCTCAAAGCCAATCACCAGAACATTGTGGTTTTGGAACAGGATTTTTTAAGACTGTCGGAATACGTTGGTGTGCCTGTCCACGGCATTTTTGGCTATGAAATTTTCAACAACTTTGTCGTTACCATTGACTTTTCTAAAAAGGAATTGATCTTAATGCGCCCCGATAAATATCGTTACAAACCCAGTAAGGGCGATAAGCATCCGCTGATCATTGAGGATACCAAGCCATTCACGGATGCGGTAACGCTTTTTGCTGACGGTCGCGAACACCCCATCCGGGTGTTGATCGATACAGGCGCCGGTCACGCGCTGTTGCTGAACAATTCACCAAAAGAGTCGTTCAGGCTGCCTGAAAAAGTGATTCGCGCGCAATTAGGCAGGGGATTGAATGGCGTGATCAACGGAAATCTGGGCAGGATCGATCGTCTGAAATTGGGCAGGTTTACTATGGACAACATTGTGGCATCCTTCCCCGACAGCATTGCATTCGGATCTAAACTTCGTGCGGGACAGTCTCGCCAGGGCAACATTGGATGCGAATTGCTGCGCCGCTTTAAGGTTACGATGAATTATTCCGAAAGTTATATGGTGCTCAAACCTGTCAAAAGCCGTCTGCGGGAGAAATTTGAACACGATATGAGCGGAATGGAAATTCGCGCAGAAGGGATTGACCTGCGTTCGTACATTGTAAATCACATTGCGGATGATTCCCCTGCATTGAAAGCGGGGCTGCTGGAAGGTGATCAGTTGCTATTTATCGATGACCATTCGGCTTCCGACATGAATGTGAGCGAAATTTATAAGCTATTGCAACGCGGAGACGGCAGAAATATTGATCTGCTTGTAAAACGGAAAGGGGACATTTTCTTTACCCAAATCACCCTGAAAAGAATGATTTAAGTTACTTTTAAGCCAAATTCATTAAATGCGCGGCTTAATTTGGAACGCCTCATTATAACCGAAGACGGTTCTCATTCGCTGTACAGTCCACAATACAATCAGCAATATCACTCCTTACAAGGTGCGCTGGTAGAAGCGGAGCACATTTATATTAATCTTGGCCTGCGTCCGTTGCTGGAAGAAGCGGAATCTACGGTCCGCGTTTTCGAAATGGGTTTTGGAACCGGACTCAATGCCTTCCTGACCTGGAAACTGGCCGATTTGTTAAAAAAAGATATCCGTTACGTCGCAGTTGAAGCCTTTCCCGTCTCACGGGACGAGGCTTTTTCTTTGAATTATTCTTCATTAACAGGCCAGTCCGGGTTTATGGAGCTGCACGACTGTCCCTGGTCCGAAGATTGCGTGCTTTCCGGGCATTTTAGCTTACGAAAAGAGCATTTAAGGCTTGAAGATTTTAAATCAACAGAAAAATTTGATGTAATTTACTATGACGCCTTCGACCCGAGGGCCCAGCCGGAACTGTGGACAGCAGAAATATTTTCACAGATAGCAGCCCAAACGCGCCAGGGCGGCGTATTGGTAACATATTCGTCTAAGGGGGTTGCGAAACGCGCATTGCGTGCGGCAGGTTTTGAGGTTCAGAGGCACAAAGGACCGGGACGAAAAACGCATGTTCTGAAAGCAATAAAAATTTAAAATCTGACATAAAATGGATTACAGCAGCATTATTAGCCAGGAATTAAAAGAGGCACAAAGCGTTTTAGATCAGTTTTTGAATGATCCTGTACAAATTGAAAAAATAGAAAAAGCCGCCCGCTTGATGGCAGATGCGATTTTGGCAAATGGAAAAATCATCTCCTGCGGAAACGGCGGCTCACATTGCGACGCCATGCATTTCGCAGAAGAACTTACCGGCCGCTATCGCGATAATCGGCGTTCACTGCCTGCAATCGCGATATCAGACGTGAGCCATTTGAGCTGTGTGAGCAATGACTATGGTTATGAATTTGTATTTTCCCGTTTTATAGAAGGCCTGGGACAGCCGGGTGACGTTCTGTTTGGGCTTAGCACAAGCGGCAATTCGGCTAACATTATCAAAGCAACCGAGGCAGCGAGGGCCAAGGGCATGAAGGTGATCATTATGTCCGGGAAAGATGGCGGGAAGCTGGCCGGAGCCGCGGACATTGAGATCCGTGTGCCGCACTTTGGATATGCCGATCGCATCCAGGAAATACACATCAAGGTGATCCATATTTTCATGCTTTTGATTGAAAAAATGGTTTTGCAGGAATAATTGGGCTATATTATCCTCTGCACACCAACCTCGAATCAAAATGAATGTCCGTCCTTCTGCCATTATTTTACAAGATGAGCGCGTGCTCACTTTACGCTATTGCTATGGAGATCAGGAGGTTTATGCATTGCCGGGAGGCAACCCTGATCCGGGAGAATGTCTTTCACAAGCACTTTCCAGGGAACTTCATGAGGAGCTGGGCGTACAAACCAAGGTCAATAATATGGCTATTTGCGGGGAGGTGATCTGGCCGGAGATTAAAAAAGAAACACTTCACATTCTTTTTCTGACATCCATCACCGAAGGCACTCCGGAACTCAATCCAGTCCACACTTCCGCTTTGGAAATGGTGTGGCTGCCGGTTGCAGAACTGGGTAGCAAACTATTATATCCGAATGTGGGCAGAGAAATAATGGGCATCTATCAAAAAGCGGCTAACCCTGGACACATTGGCGTTATTGACCAGCCATATATCAAATAACGGGTTTTAGATTTTCCATATATTTTCTCTTCGTTTCTATAAAAGAGAAACATACCGTACTTTTGCATTTTAAATGGCAGCAGGGTAAATGGAAAACGAAAAGAAGGAGAAATTATCCAACTTCTTATTAAGGCGGGCGGAGAAGGATGTATTGTCGAGAGGGCGTTCCATTTATAGCAGCGGGGGATTAAAGGTCTCCAAGCTCGACTATAACGGTCCGGGTAATGCCGAATTTAAGGTCAAGAGCGACTATTCTATTCAATTTTACCAAATATACATCCGGGATTTTCTCACGCCGCAGATCACTACCGAGTGCTCTTGTCCGGACAAAAACGGGCTTTGCAAGCATCGCGTTGCCGGCATTTTATACATTCTGGATAAAATGCCGACCATTAAGCAGGTTATGCATGAAATGAGCAGCACGGTTATTGATCTGGCCGAAATCAAAGAACTTCAACTGAGAAATCTGGTTCTGGAAGACACCTGGAAAAACAGGGAAGCGATTCAGAATGTCACCATAGTTTCAGCCAAAGAGGGTGAGGCACAATGTATTGTGCAAGAAAATGGCGAAGATTTTACCGTCGATTTTCAGCGCATTAAAAGCACCAAGCAGGTTCACACTTCCTGCACTTGTAATCAGCAACTTTGGGTGCCGTTATGTCAGCACAAATTGGCTGCATTGCTCAAACTGCGGGAAGAACTGGGCGAACGCGCTTTTGAAGTAATGCGCGATTTGACGGTTGAAAAAAATAATCTACTAGCGGAATATGGCTATTCACTTCAGGATGACATCAAAGGAAAGTTTGAGTTCAAGCTCGACGAAGATGGAGGCCTTTACCTGATCAAAGCCGACCCTGCACTGCAGAAAGTGGGCCCTTACCAGGATTGGCATACATTAAGGGAGCGCATTTTGCCAGCGCAAAACGTCTCTTTCAGTGTTTCTACGGATAGTCAGCAAGACGAGGAGGACCGGATCTCCATTTTTGTTTTTTGGCCGAAAGGTAAAAATCATTTACTGGACATTGGTTTCGGCGTTTTTTCTGTCAAATACAGCTCCAAATCGGAGAAGATCACTAATATCCGGAACATTGCCGGCGGTTCGAGCCATTATTATTCTGCGGACGAAATTCCGGTGCTTACTGATGCGGATGCGCGACTTGTGCGCATAGCGAAGCATTGGGAAGAAGGTTTGCAAAAGTTCATTCGCAAGCAGGGCTGGGCTTACAATGCTTATCTGCATTTCGATGACGTGAGTTCGGAGCAGCGTTACGAGGCCAGAAATTATGTTGGGAAGCATTTGAACAGGATTTTCAATGACCTGGATGCAGAACGTGTTTACCTCGCAGATGGCGATTATGTAACCAGCAATAATCAGCTCACGCAGCTTGAATTGCACCGTGAACCAGTAAAACTCTTCTTCGTTCTGACGGAGGATAAGGAATTTATTACATTAAATCCCTATGTAGAATTGACTGCCGGAAGTCCTTTGGAATTGCAGAAAGTGATTTCGCTGGATAGTTTTTGGTTGGGCATTCACAATGATAAAACGCTTTTCCGCTGGGCTGGCATTAGCGAGGCCGAAATGGTCGCATATCTGGGCCAGACGGGTTATAAAATTCGGGTTAAGAAAGAATTTTCAGACGAATTCCTGAAAGATTGGATCATTCCGGTGGCTGAGCAGTTTGATGTCATTTTTCAAACGCGGCACGAGGTGCTTTCCCGTCCCTTAACTTTTAGTAAACCAAGGATTTATCTGAAAGAAGATGATGCTAACCTGCTCATCGTTCCCCATTTTGTTTATCAGGATGAAAATGAAGTAGGCTCCGAAGTAACATTCATGCGTGATCAGCGCCGGAGCAAAACAGGCTTCGAAGACAATAAAATAACGATGCTGGAACGCGACCTTCCCGCCGAAAACGCCGTTTGGGAGTGGGTAAAATCGTTGAATCCGGCTTTTGCAAATCAAACGGGTCAGCCATTTTTTTATGTTCCTCTGGACCAGGTAATGAAAGGCGGGTGGCTTTTCAATTTTGTGGAGGCGGTTGGTAAGAAGAAATACGAGCTTTTGGGTTTCAAAGACCTGAAAAAAATGCGCTTCAATCCAAATCGCGGCACGGTGAAAGTGAATGCTTCTTCAGGCATTGATTGGTTTGATATGACCGTGGAAATTACTTTCGGCGACCAACGCATCTCGCTTGCCGAGGCGAAAAAAGCATTGCTGAAAAAGCAGAATTACGTTCAGTTACAGGATGGTTCCCTGGGCGTTTTACCTGATGAATGGATCAGTAAGCTCGAACCATTGCTGCAATTCGGGCGTGTGAATGGCGAAAAAATCCATTTGTCCAAAATTCATTTTTCGCTGATTGATGAACTGGTTTCGGAAACGGATAATGAAGAGGTCTTCCGTGAGCTTTATGAGAAAAAGCAAAAACTGCTCAATTTCAAGCAAATTCCGAATGTTGCTTTACCTGGAAATGTGAATGCTACATTAAGACAATATCAGGAAGAGGGTTATAAGTGGATCCACTTTCTGGATGAGTTTGGCTGGGGCGGCTGTTTGGCGGATGATATGGGTTTAGGAAAAACCCTGCAAATGCTAACATTCTTGCAACAGCAAAAAAACCTCAATCCGCAAAATACGAATCTTGTCGTAGTTCCTACTACGCTGATTTTCAACTGGCAAGCAGAAGCGGCAAAATTCACGCCGGATCTGAGCCTGTACGTGCATCGCGGCATGGCGCGCAGGAAGGACATTGATTTTTTCAGGGAATACGATATTATCCTGACCACTTACGGCACCATGAGGAGTGACGTGGAGCTGCTAAGGAAATTTGATTTCAACTACATTGTGCTGGATGAAGCGCAAGCCATTAAAAATCCTGATTCGCTGACTTCAAAAGCTTCGCGGTTATTGCATGCGAAGAACCGCTTGACGATGACGGGAACGCCTGTTGAGAATAACACATTTGATCTTTACTCGCAATTTGAATTCCTGAATCCGGGTATGCTGGGTCATGCGGACTTTTTCCGCAGCGAATATGCCACACCGATTGACAAATATCAGGACAAAGAAAAGGCGGCAGAATTGCGCAAGCTGGTTTATCCGTTTATGCTAAAACGCACAAAGGAGGAAGTTGCTACGGATTTGCCCGACAAAACAGAAACCATATTGTTCTGCGAAATGGGCGTGAAGCAACGCAAGGTTTACGATACGTTCCGTGAAAAATACAGACTTGAAATTGCAGAAAAGCTTGCCACAGAAGGCTTGAACAAAAGCAGTTTCCTGATTCTGGAAGCACTTTTAAAGCTGAGACAAATTTGCGATTCGCCTTCCATCTTGTCTGGCGATGAAGATTTTGGCAATGAATCAGCCAAGCTGGAAGAAATTGTAAGGGAGATTGAGGAAAATGCTTCGAACCATAAGATATTGATTTTCAGTCAGTTTCTGGGGATGTTGGATTTGATTCGTCAGCATCTTGAAAAGGTGAACATTCCATATGAATATTTGGATGGCCAAACGGTAGACCGGGCCGGTCGCGTGAATCGTTTCCAGAGTGACCAGACTTGCCGCGTATTCCTGATGAGCCTTAAAGCGGGTGGTGTAGGCCTTAACCTCACCGAAGCGGACTACGTTTACTTGGTTGATCCATGGTGGAACCCGGCAGTAGAACGCCAGGCTATAGACCGAACACACAGAATCGGTCAGACGCGTAAGGTGTTTGCTTATAAAATGATCTGTAAGGATACAATTGAAGAGAAAATCCTTTTGCTTCAACAACGGAAGCAGGATCTGGCAGAAGATCTGGTAGGAGGAGAATCGGGCTTTATCAAGAAACTAAGCCAAGAAGACATTATGGGGCTTTTTAGTTAAGCGCCATAATGTCTTTAATTATTAAGCATTTTCGTCCCTGATGAAATATTAAGCAGGCTGTTATTCATCAATTTCACAGAACTCACCGATTGCGAAGAACTGTCAAGCGAAGCGAAATCAAATAAATCCGTTTTTGAAAGAATAGTTACTTCATCTGCCGCATTTGTTTTTGGGATTTTCCCAGTTGCCAACTCACCACTTCTGTCTATTGAGGGAATATTGTACATTTTTTCTACATTCCCACCTGTCATTGCCTTATAACGCGCTTCTTTTTGGACTACACAAAGTCCTAGTAAAAAGGTGGCAATGAGCAACGTATGTTTATTTTTCATAGTTAAGATGTCTATTTTTTACGGGTCTTTATCAGACAACTACAACACAAAGAGCAATTTTCGCTCCAGATGGTTGTAACCTTTAAAAAATTATTTAAGTGCAAAAAAGACACATATCATTTTGTTGAGGCCTTTTTTAACTTTTCTAATATGCTACTGCACTATCGCCGTGAATTCTATCTCTATTAAATATTCAGGAGCAACAAGTTTGCTGATCTCGTAAATACTCGTGGTTGGCTTGACATCCCTAAAATAAGTGCCATGAGCCCTCGCTATTTCATCAAACAAGCTCACATCTGTTGTAAAAATACGTGTCCGAACAACATCACTTAAACCAGCTCCGGCTTCTTGCAGGACTTTTTCAATTCTTTCAATAATGTTATTAGTTTGAGCAAAAGCGTCGTCGGCCTTCACTTTTTCTCCATCCACGATTGCAACGGTGCCGGCTACTTCTATAATGTTGCCAATGCGAACCGCCCGGCAGTATCCCATTTTGTCTTCCCAGGGAGAACCTGATAGTATATTTTGTCTTGACATGGCGTAATTGTTATAATGATGTAAAGATAAAACTTAATTTCGTGATTCCTCGAAAAGTGCAAGTGCGAGCCGGATCTGGCCGTAGTCAAATTGCTCATTAAGGAGCTCGAAAAGTGGTTTGAGCGGATCATTCTTGCCTACCTGAATTTCTGATGCCGCCTGCGTTATTGTATTATAAGCTTGATTATCAATGAGTCCGCGAAGGTCAATGTCGTGGCCATCTTCTTTTAGCTTGATCAAATGTGAAATAATAGTGACTGTGCTAAGATCACGTTTTTCTGCAATTATTTTTAAAGAGTAACCTTCTTTGTACAAATCCAGTGTTTCCACGTAAGTCATGCCTTTTACCACACGGGTTCCGGGTTTGGTATTTTCTCTGGCAAAGGCAAGAATTTCATTGATGAAAGTTTCTCCATAACGGCGGAATTTCTCCGCACCAATCCCTGAAACAGCCTTCATCTGCGCCTCGGAAATAGGTTTTTTCTGAGCCATTTCCGAAAGAGTCGCGTCACTAAAAACCACATACGGCGGCACGCCCAGCGCGTCGGCCATTTGTTTTCTCAAAATGCGCAGCCTTTCAAACAATGCATCGCGGATGATCTCCTGTTTTGGTTTTTCCTTTGGAACAAGTTCTTCTTCTTTGGCCTTCCGCTCGGATATTGGAATGAATTTCACCAGCTCGACTTTTCGCTCACCCTTCAAAACCTGCTTGCTAACCGGATTCAACTTAAATGAATGTGCTTCGTCGTAGGCAATGTCCATGACGCCGGAGTTGAGCAGCTGGCCGATATATTCGGCCCATTCTTCTCCGCGAAGCTCGTTACCCACACCGAAAGTGGGAAGCCTGTCATAGCCGTGTTGCAGAATGTTGCGATTGCGGCTACCTCTTAAAATATCAATCAGCATCCCCATCGCCACTTTCTGATCGGTTCTCGCGATCCCGGAAAGTGCTTTTTGGGCGATGACGGTGGCGTCGAATCGAGTTCTTGGATTTCGGCACACGTCGCAATTGCCGCAGTCATAATCTACGGCTTCATTAAAATAGCTCAGCAAAATGCGTCGCCGGCAAATATCCGCTTCCGCATATTGCTTCATCCGGTTCAGTTTGGCGTGCAAAAGCTCCTTCTGCTCAGCCGACTGATCCGAATTATTGATCATATCCTGCCTGGTAATGATGTCCAGGAAACTGTAAAAAAGGACTGTATCCGAAGCAGAACCGTCACGACCCGCCCGTCCGATTTCCTGGTAAAAGCTCTCCACATTCGAAGGCAGATTGTAATGAATGACCCAGCGCACATTGGATTTGTCAATCCCCATTCCGAAGGCAATCGTGGCCACAATCACCTGAATATCATCTTTGAGAAACTGCTCCTGAACGCGCGAACGCTTATCCGGTGCCAAACCTGCATGATAATATTCCGCTTTGAAGCCAGCGTTTTTCAGGCTGGCCGCCACGGTTTCGGTTCCTTTCCGGCTCAGACAGTAAATGATGCCTGCTTGTCCTTCGTGTTTTTTCAAAAATTCCTGAATCTGCTGCATCCGCTTTCTGCCCGGAAGCACGCTCAGGTTCAGGTTAGGTCGGTCGAAGCTGGCAATGAATGTTTGTGCGGATTCAATGTTCAGCTGTTTCAGGATATCCCGCCTTGTCACCCGGTCGGCGGTGGCGGTTAATGCAATCACGGGAACGTCCGGGAAACGCAATTTCAATGTATTCAGCGATCGATATTCCGGACGGAAATCGTGGCCCCAGGAAGAAATACAATGCGATTCATCCACAGCAAATAATTTCACATTCCATTCGCGCAGGAATTCAAATGTATTTCCCGAAAAAAGCCGCTCGGGAGCAATGTATAGCAATTTAAGTTCGCCGATTTTGGCTTGCCACATGACACTATCCTGCTCGGAGCCGGATAGTGAAGAATTTAGAAAAGCAGCATTGACACCATTACCACGCAACGCTTCCACCTGATCCTTCATCAATGCGATCAATGGTGAAATGACGACTGTCAGGCCGTCTTTGAGTATGGCGGGAATTTGAAAGCAAACGGATTTTCCACCGCCCGTGGGCATGAGGACCAGGCAGTCATTGCCTGCCATTACGGTGTCAATGATTTCGGCTTGCTGCGGTCGGAAGGAGTCGTAACCAAAATATTTTTTTAGTGCTTCTAGTTTGTTGTCTTGCATTGGATCTTGAAAAAGAGGTCAAATTTTGGGATTAATTACGGGCATTCAAAAACATTTGATTAAAACTGATACATAACCTGGGCCTTCAACTCGCTGCGTTTGTCGCCCTGGATTTCATTGAGGCCGGAACTGATTTTATCGAGATTCGCATAGCGCGTCTGCGACCACCTGAGCCACAGCTTCATATTTTTTGAAACCGCGTAACGGGCCATGAGATAATGCCGTGTTCCGGCGTCGTAATAAGCCGGAATGGAAAAGGCGTAAAGCATATCTTTTTCGTAAACATATTGGCGGCTGTCATAGTCATCGGTTTTGAAATAGGCCACGCGCGCACTCAGTTCCAGCCTGGGGAATTGCCAGCTAATGTCTTGTAAAACTGTAAAACCGTTTGATTTTGAGATTTTTAAGTAAGCCAGATTGCCGCTTTGCAAGCGTGTTTTAAGTGCAAACCGAAGCGGTTCTTCATATTCTACATGAATCGTAGCCGTTTTGCGGACTGTAGAAACAAGTCCTTCTTCGCCTTCATCTGCGGGGGCATTGCGTTGCTTTTTCTTTTGGTGATATAAGGCATAGGCATTAAAGCGCTTGTTAGGTTTCCAAAGCACGTGGAAATAACAGTCATAGCCTTTCGATGGCGCGTCTACCAGGTATTTCAGCCAGGGAAATTTGAAATAATCATAATAAGCACTTAATTTCCAGCGCCGGTTAGGCGCGTAACGAAAGCCTGCATAACCGCCCGTTTCATTGATTGGCCGCGTTGCCTCAGCAATGGCATTTCCATAAAATGTATGAAAATCACGATCATAATGTCGGCCTAACAAGCTGATATCGAACTTTTTACCTAGTGCTGCTATCAGCCCGGCAATGGCTCCAAGACCACCGCTTTTCGACCGGGCCGTTTCGCCGAAAAAATGCACATTCTGCCATCGGTAATCAGCATGCAGGCCGGCAACCAGATTGTGCTTTCCAACGAATTCATAGCGATTGTAAGCCGCATTTCGCTTTTGTAATTTAATGTCATAGGACGTGTTCAACATTGTAAAGCCAATTTGGCCTGCTTTGGACGGTAATTTGAAGAGCAAATGTATGCCGACATTTTGCTCCGGAAGGTTATTATGCTTTTCCCGCTCGCTAGCGGTTCTGTGATAGCCGGTTACTGGTAAGGAACTGGCGATTTGCGGATTCTTGTCTTCCGCGTCATTTACTGTTGCATCCCGTTTGGCATAAGAATAAAAAGTAGTGAGTTCGAAATGCTTTGATAATGAAAACGTCGCTGCAACTCCCCGGAAAAAGTTGGATTCCTGAACGGAAGTGTAAGGTTTCAAACCCAATGTGCTTCTATATGTGGAGCTTATGACCTCTGCGCCTTTGCCTAAGGAAAAGCCGGCCGCCATAACCAATCCTTGTCCGGCCTGCATCTGATAATCGCCAATGATCAGGTTTTTGATCCTGCCCTGATTCATGATCTGGGCATGAAATGAAGAGAAGTCTGCCCCCAGGATCTGCCGTTTTGCATTCCAGTGCCACCATTTTTCGCCTGCGTCTTTTTCCATTGCAAAGCCGTAACTGTAAATACCAGCGCGGGAATTTCTGTATTTCAGATATCCGTAAAGCGGTTTTCCGTTATATCGCGAGGCATTGGAGCCGGAATCGGCTGGCAGGAAGCCTTTTTGTTTTTCCAGTAATTTGCCCGAGCGAACGATCAGGAAATGTTGCGAAGGATTTTTGAGCGACTCGGCTAGTGATAATGTTCTTGAATGCACAGTCACAAAGGGCAGTAAACGGTAAATCGTAGCCAGATCGAAGTCCGGAACTGCCTGTAACTCGTAAAGAGAAATGAGCGGGCCGAGCTGCTCGCGGTATTTTAAAAAGGAATTTAGCTGTGTTTCTGAAAGAAGCATTAAGGCCGCCAATTCATCACGCGTAGCCTTGTTAATGTCCAGCGGATCGGCATATAATGCAAAAAGCGATTCGTAGAGTTCGCTGTAATCGACTTCTTCTGATGGGTCGGCGATCAGATTTTGGATGAAGGGGTCAATGTCTATTTCCCTGCGCGGCGGCTCCTGAGCGGAGAGGGTTTTTGTACTAAATAAAAAAATGAGCGCGAGGACAACACACAGCAGAACCGCCCGGCCCGGGATTTTCAAGTTAAAAGCGTATGTTAATGTATTTTGTTTAATCATACGCTTTTAGGTTTTGGTGAAAGGTTAAAAGGCTTTTAAACTCAAATCCAGGCTCCTTGCCTGGTGTGTTAATGCACCGCTGGAAATTCCGTCAATCCCGGTTTCTGCAACAGCACGCAACGTTTTTTCCGTAATATTTCCCGAAGCCTCCGTTTCATACCGTCCGCCAATGCGTTTTACGGCTTCACGCAGATTTTCGAGTGAAAAATTATCCAGCATAATAATGTCGACCTTCCCCACACGCAGCACTTCGTCGACTTCTTCGAGATTTCTGGTCTCAATTTCAATTTTCAGGTTTTTACCCAATTTCTCCCTGTACGCACTTGCGCGCAAAATGGCCGGTTCAATGCCGCCTGCATAGTCTACATGATTGTCTTTCAGCATAATCATGTCGTACAAGCCCATTCGGTGGTTGACCGCGCCGCCGATTTTTACAGCCAATTTTTCAAAAACCCGAAAATTGGGTGTCGTTTTTCTCGTGTCAAGCAGCTTTACAGGTAAATCTTTGATCAGATCTGACATCTGGCGGGCGTAGGTTGCAATGCCGCTCATGCGTTGCATTGTGTTGAGAACCAGCCGTTCAGCTTTCAGGATCAGTCTTGCATTCCCTTCAACCGTAAATACCACATCCTTGCTTTTGACGTAGGTTCCGTCAAGAAGTAACACATTTATTTTTAGGGGGGGATAATTATATGCAGCGGCAGTCTCATCAAAAATGATCTGGGCAACTTCAACGCCCGCCAAAATTCCGTCCTGCTTGACGAGCAACTGTGCGCGCTTGGTCGCATTTTCGGGCACGCAGGAAAGGGAAGAATGATCGCCGTCTCCAATGTCTTCCAGCAAGGCAAGCCGGATCAGGTCGCGCAATTCATGGGGGTTGGTTTCCATATTACGTATGGTTTTTGATAAAATTTATCAGTGTAAAAATAAAGGAAGTCGTTGATTACTAGTAAGTCTGCTGGCGGAAAGCCATGTTATAGCGCAGTGCCAGAGACCAAACCGTTGATTTGGCGGCTATTGATTCGTCGGGAGAATTAATTCTTCTTTGGAGAAAACGGCCATCAATAAATAAATTGTGCGCCAGCGAATAGCTTGCCCGCAAGTCCGTGTAAGCAGTGGACGCTTTAATGCCCTGGCCGATCTTCTGGTTGAGATCGCCGTCACGGTCTACATTGCGGTTCTCATAGCTTTTGGTAATGTCGCCCCCATAGCTCATATTTTTATTGTTACTCGGATCACGGCCTTGATTTGCCATCATGATCGTTCCGTAAAAAGAAAGGCGCGAAGTGGCCTTATAGCGGATTATACCCAGATATTCACGGAAATTTGCGCCTAACGGGTGCGTCAATGATTGTCCATAATGCACGTAATTGGCGCCCCCGTCCTTATGTGAATAAGTGTAGGGACGTACAACATTATACTCTGCCTGCAAATCCAAATTAGGCACACCGAAAGCATCCACATATTTTCCGCCAAGCTGAAAACTGTATTTATTCGTCCAGGAACCGCTGCCATTAAAAAGGAATTTTGTCAAAAACTCATCGAGCACAAACTGGCTGTAAATGGAAGCCTTATTGGCAACCAGCCAGCGAAAATCGAAACCCAAAAGCGCATTGTCCTGGCTTCCAAGGTAAGATTCTACATAACGGTAAAAAATGATCGGGTTAAGATAATTCAGGTCATAACCTCCGCCCACAGAATCGCGGTTAAAAACCTCTGCCTCAAATACGCCTATGTTAATCTTGTCCGTCAGATTAACGCTTAAATGGTGAATGGCCGCAAATTTTTTACCTCTCAGCAATCCGTCCTTGGCATCCTTATGGGAATTGATCATGCTTGTGTAAAGATTGGTATAATGAAACTTACCAAGCTGTGTATCAAGTCTTAAAAAAAGATATGGACTGCTGTTATCTGATAAAATAAGTGACCGGTAACCGCTGCCGAAAACGTTGTGGTCGTGGCCAAATTTCACATTAATGCTCTTCAAGGGCCTAAAAGTAATGTAACCCCGTGCTGTCAGAAAGTCAATGCCGTTGTTGCGGGTTGTCTTGGCAAGTCCTTCGCCAGGAAAGCCATATTCCGAGTGCTTAAAATCATTCATATAGCGGGGATAACGGCCCTGGCTATCCGTAACGTACGTATAGAATCCAAGCTTTTCATTGATCATTCCCCTGATCTCAACGCCCCGGCTCGTTCCCCATAATTGTGATGGAGTTGAATCAATGCGTGTACCGAAGTTTTTGCCGTAGCTGTTATCGCCGCCTATAAAGTTCGTTGTAGTAAAATTAAAATGCAGGTCGAAATCTTTGTTGTGAATGCTGAAAAGGTCGGCGGGATGATGGAAGAACTTGCGTTTCTGGCCCGGAGGCGGATCTTTAAAAAGGCCTAATCTGGCCAGCTTGTCATATTTCAGCGAATCCGTAGCGATCATTCCTTTTGTCCATTCCCAGCTATCTTCCCGCAAATAATCGATTGTTTCCCAATCGCGTTCCGTCAGAGTTATAGTTCCTTCCTTTAATATGGAATCGGTTAACGAGACCACGGCTTTTCGTTCGAAGGGCTTGACGTTGGCGTGAAAACCTTCTGTGAATTTGCCCCTTTTGATCTCTAAACGATCAATTAAATGGTAATAATCGTCATTGAAAGGAACAAAGGAGCTTTGTGCATGTACGTATGACAGGGATATCAGTGGTAAAATCAATATTTTGAAAAGCCGGATAATTCCTTGATCCATAGGCAAAAAAAATCTACTGTTCACACAATTCACCGTTTGCGGATTATTTTTCAAATAACTCTTCCAAATTACGTCAATGAATTTGTATTATCTTGCATGGAGTAGTTTAAAAAACTGTCCGAACTATGTTTTTACTTTCCCAAAAACCTTCTATCGCCGATCATTATCTGGCCGAATTGCGTGACGTAAATTTGCAGAAAGACAGGATGCGGTTCCGCAGAAATCTGGAACGGGTGGGAGAGTTGCTGGCTTACGAACTTTCCAAAACGCTCACATTTAAAACAGAGCAAGTTGAGACGCCACTAGGACAGGCTTCTTCCCGAACATTGTTGCAACCCGTGGTTCTGGCCACGATTTTACGTGCCGGACTGCCATTGCACGAGGGCTTTTTAAATATGTTTGATAAGGCGGATAATGCATTTATCGGCGCTTACCGGGGTCATCATATCAATGCGGAAGAGGAGTTTGAGGTTGAGATGGACTACATTACCAGCCCGGACCTTACCGGGAAAATACTAATATTAATAGATCCAATGCTTGCGACAGGGCGTTCCATGGAGAAAGTTTATCATGCTTTGCTCCGCTTCGGAATCCCCGCGCAAACCCACATTGCCTCCGTCATTGCAAGTCCCGAAGGCGTCGATTATCTTCAAAAACGCATTCCGCACTGCCGGTTATGGCTAGGCGCAGTCGATCAGAAACTCAATGAGCACTGGTACATTGTGCCCGGACTTGGCGATGCTGGTGATTTGGCTTACGGCGAAAAGTAAGCCAGCTTCTAGTTCAGTAATTCATCAAATGTGATAGAAACATAATAAGTGGAACCCACATTCGGACTTCCATAAGCCTGTATGTATGATTTGCCAAACAAATTGGTGCCGCCCAGTTTGATGATGGATTTCAATGCGTTGACCTTGTAACTCACCTGCGCATCAAGTACGCTCACCGAAGGCACACGCGTGTTTGAGAAAACCGGCACGTCCGTTGTTGTCGGCAACACAAAGCTTGATTCCCACAAGAACGCCTGCTGATATTTGTAGGCAATGTTAAATCCAACCGAGTTGTTGCTCGTAATTCTTCTGCCAAATGTGAGGTTATAACGATATTTCGGCGTGTTAAACTGCGAATACTGAACTTCCGGCGACGGTTTAAAATCATTCAGCTCGTTATTGGCAACATTTCCTCCAATGTTAAATCCTTTTGGCAACGCATAAGTCAGTCCAATCGCAAACCCTCTTGTAGTAATGGTCTCCGTAGTGTTCACCGTTCTGGAATAACCATTGAAATTCCCAACACCAATGCCCGATTCGATAGGCAGACCGGGAGCAGCTGCGGCTGTCGGCACGACAATCACTGTTCCACCGATGAAATTTTTGTATTTGCTAATGTAGTAATAGGCATCAACGAAAAGTTTTTTAGCAATAACTGCTTTATAACCAATCTCATAAGAAGCAATGCGTTCTGGTTTCAGTTTTACCGGTTTGTATTTGGGCAATTTTGCCAAAGCATAAGCCTTGGCCAGATTAGGCACTAAACCCGGAACCTGCGCGGCCAGAATTCCCGGCAGCTGGGCAGAAAGAACGCCCGGCAAAGCCTGGTTTACGCCCGCTGTGATCGCTGCCTGGATGGCGCCTGGCGAATTTGGGACGGTTCCGGAAGCAACGCCCTGGTTCACAGCCGTCGTTACCTGGGCCGTTACCGCGGCAGTGATGGCAGTGGTGGCTTGCTGGGTTACTGCTGCTTTTGCATAATTTGTGGCATTCTGCACAATGCTCGGATCGCTCGCAATTACTTGCATAATAGCATCTTCTGAAAGATTTTGTCGTAAAATCCCGCTGGAAAGATTATACCTGGAATCGAATTCCGGCAAGCCACCGATCAATGTTCCCGATGGGGTTCTGAGATCAATGTACTGGTTTTGGGTGGTTGGAATGCGGAAGCCGGTTTGGTAAGACAGGCGAATGTTGTGTTCGCCGAATGTGGTTACCGCAGAAATCCTGGGTGTAAATTGTCCGTCGAAATTTTCGTTTTTGTCATAACGAATGGAGCCGGTTAATTTCAAATGATCATTCAAAATGGTTTTTCCGGCCTGTAAAAATGCACCGAATTCTGAGATGGGGATTTTGCCATCGCGGCCTTCTTTGGTGTCTGCAAATAAAGTCCCTGCGGATCTCAGCTCGTAAAGCCGATAATTGGCCCCGGCCAGCAGCTCTACAAATTTGATCTGATTTTTGAAATTATAAAATCCTTCGATATGGTAGAGATTGGTTTTGTCTGCGAAACCGCCCCCACCATTCACAATTGCCAGATTTCTGTATTTATCCAATAACTGATCATATGCGGCAGTTCCAGGCATAGGCATGCCTTTATCCGCCACGCCCCGCGCCGCCAAATGCGCCTGATCTTCGGGCATTCCTGCGCCACGAGCGGTTGCAAATGCGCCTACATATTCGCCAAACCACGTGGCATGCGGCTTGAAATCGTTTAGCATGGAAACGGCGGCTAGCCCGGCCAGGTAGGATTTCCCAGAGCGCTCCTGGGTGGTGTATGCCCGTACGGTGAAATTATCTGCTTTTAATTCGAGCTTGGCTTGCGTCAGATTGAAGTCACGGAGCGAATAACGGCCTGTTCCTGTGTAAACCGTTGTTCCATAACCATAATTAACCTGTGCAATGGCCTCAATTTTTTCGTTGATCCGGTAATGAAGCGCCGCGTTGGCTTTGAAACTTTTGGTATTATAATCGACAATGTCCTTTTCTTGATAACCCGTGCGGCTCACAAATGTATTCGGAACGAGCGCCACGGCAGCTTGCGGGATCAAACCATTGGCGGCCAATGTGCCCGCAACCGCATTAATGTTGGTCTGGACTTCATCTCCGTAAACATTCACACCGTCATAATCATTATCTGTTCCTGCACCACGCCTGGGATCGGAAGTTCCGCCCACATTCAAGTTGTTGTAATTCGTTGCTTCCCAGTCTTTTGCAGTAATGTAAGACAGATTTACTTTGAAAGCCACTTTGTTATTGAATGCTTTGGCATAACGAATGGTCCCGTCGATAAACGGCGTTGTTGCTTTGGAGCGGTTGGATTCGTGCATCACACCCGATTTCACATTGGCGCTTAATCCCTGATATAAAAAAGGGCTTTTACTATTCATGAGGATCAGACCATTGATCGCGTTAGGCCCGTAAAGCGCCGAGGCTGCGCCTGGCAAAACTTCCACATTTTCAACATCCAGCTCAGACATGCCGATGATATTATCCAATGGAAAATTCAATCCCGGAGCCTGGTTATCCATCCCGTCGATCATTTGGACAGTCCTAGGATTGCCCGTGCTGCCAAATCCACGCATATTCACGGATTTAAACAAGACACCCTGTGTGGTCATATCAATGCCTTTCAGATTGGCCAGGGCATCGTAAAAGTTCGCCGACGGCGTTTCCCGGATATTCCTGATGTCCATTTTCTCAATCGCAACGGGCGATTTCATCACACTTTCTTCAACTCTGGAAGCCGAAACGATGATCTCCTGACCCAGAACAACTTGCTCGGCCAGCTTAATGTCCAGTTTGGACATGCCGCCCGTCACGGCTATCTCCTGAGTTTGAAAACCAACAGAGGAAACGATTAATGCAAAAGGCGGATTTGATGTAGTTGTGAGGTTGAATGCTCCTTTGTTATCTGTGATGGTCCCGATTACTTTCCCCTTTACCTGAATGCTTACACCGGCAAGCGGTTCGGCAGTTGTAGACTCTGTGACCTTGCCTTCGATCGTAATCTGCCCATATGCTGTCGAGAGCATCATTAGCAGCAGAATCAGAGGGCACAATTTTAAAATGGTAGAGTAATGGTTCATAGTTTTAATGGGTTGATGTTGTCTTAGCAAGTTAAAATAATAATGCATTATCACATAGCATTATTATACTATTTTTTCTTTGAATCATTTCAAAATTATACTTTATTACCATTTTACACGCGGTGATAAAGATGGCTTACACGCTTTTGTCCTCGCGTATCCGGTTTCGATTTATCCCGTAAAATGCGCCCAGACGCATTTTCTTGACGCATTGATTCATTGTGATTGGTCATAACTGCTTGTTTATAGTTAGCTTTGGGTAGTTTTCATAGTGTGGATAAATAAAATTACCTTTCACAATGCAGGATTCTTATGTTATTATAATGGCCGGTGGAGTTGGTACGAGGTTTTGGCCTTTCAGCAGAACGGACTTCCCTAAACAGTTTCACGATGTGTTGGGAACCGGTAAAACACTTTTACAGCAGACAGTTGAGCGCTTCGACGGCGTTTGCCCGATCGAGAATATCTATATTGTTACCAGTCAGGAATATAAGGATATTGTTAAGGAGCAGATCCCGGCTTTGACGGACGATCAGATCCTTTTGGAGCCGAACCGTCGTAATACAGCACCTTGCATTGCCTATGCCTGTTACAAGATCGCTGCCAAAAATCCGAATGCGAATGTGGTTGTGGCTCCTGCGGACCATATTATATTAAAGGAAGAGAACTTCCGTGACACCATTAACATTGCTTTGGGCGCAACGCGTAATGAGGATATTCTGGTGACCCTGGGCATTCAGCCAAGCCGCCCGGACACGGGATATGGTTACATTCAATACATTCCCGACAAGCTGACGGTTAAGAAAGTGAAGTCTTTCACCGAAAAACCGCATCTTGAACTAGCGATCAAATTTCTAGATAGCGGGGATTTTGTTTGGAATGCGGGGATTTTTGTTTGGAATATCAATGCATTCAAAAAGGCACTGAAAAAGTTTCAACCCAACATTGCTGAGATTTTTGAAGGAGGGGAAAACCATTATTACCTGGAAACAGAAGATGGTTTCGTTCAAAGGGCATATCAACATTGCGGCAGCATTTCCATTGATAACGGAATTATGGAAAAGGCTGATAATGTGCACGTTGTACTTAGTAACTTCGGCTGGTCGGATTTGGGAACCTGGAAATCACTTTACGAAGTTTCAGAAAAAGATGCCAACCTGAATGTAACGGACGGCAATCTGATCCTGCATAACACAACGAATTCGATCATCAAAACTCCAATGGATAAATTGGTGGTTGTCAACGGCCTCGACGGCTTCATCGTCGCAGAATACGACGGCGTTTTGCTCATTTGTAAAAAAGAAGATGAGCAGAAAGTGAAGGAGTTTGTCGCCGAGGCGAAGGAGCTGGATGTGAAATACGTTTAAAACAAGCTGATTGACAGAGTGACCGGCCCGGCTTGCTTACTCTGTCAATTTGATCTTCTCAATCTCAAAAAACCTTACATCCGCTTTCACATTCTCTAAAATCTTCTGAGAACGTTCTGGCCTTGCGTCGGTGATGAAAACTTGGCCGAGGAAGCCTGTGTCGATTAATTCTATGAGTTTTTGGATGCGGCGGTCGTCGAGTTTGTCGAAAATGTCGTCCAGTAACAGGATGGGCGTTTTTTCTTTTTCTTCTTTTAATAATTCAAACTGCGCCAGCTTCAATGCGATCAGAAATGACTTCTGCTGGCCTTGTGATCCGAATTTTTTGAGCGTGACTCCGTCGATTTCAAAGGTGTATTCGTCTTTGTGAATGCCTTTTCCCGTCCGTTGTGCATGTAAGTCACGCGCCCGGTTCTTGCGGAACTCCGCCGGAAAGTCCTTGCTGGCGACTTCGCTTTCGTAAATGACGTCCACTTGTTCGTGGCCGCTGCTGAGGAAATCGTAATTTTTATAAAACAATGGCACAAACCGGCTCATGAATGTGCTGCGGTGATGATAAATGCGCAGGGAAAGGATGATCAGCGGCTCATTATAGGTTTCCAATAAGTCCTCATCCACATAATTACGTTCCGCAAAATGCTTCAAAAGGCCATTTCGCTGGCTTAGGATCTTATTATATTGAAGGAAGTCGGTGAGATAACCCGGAGCGGCTTGCGCTAAAACACCATCGAAGAAGCGCCTGCGCTCCTCGCTGCCGTCGCGGATCAGGTCTGTATCATTGGGTGCAATCAAAACCAGCGGAAAAAGGCCGATGTGATCGCTTAGCCGGTCGTAGTTCTTTTTATCGGCCATGAAAATCTTGCGCTGGCCGCGCTGCATGCTGCATGTAATCTGCGTATTTCTGCTTGAATCTTTAAAAATGCCGTCCAGAACAAAGAAATCAGCCGTATGCCGAATGCCGAGCGCATCCTGGTTATGAAAGGCGCTTTTGGTAAGACTCAGAAAATAAATGGCATCCAAAAGGTTCGTTTTTCCACTTCCATTCTCCCCAACCAAACAATTTACATGTTCCCCAAAGGTGAAGGCTTTCTCTTCATAGCTTTTAAAGTATGTAAGATGGAGCTTTTCTAGCCACATGAACTTCTTTGTTATTTAGTTTATGCTTATTTTCGCAAATCTAATGCGTGAGTACGGCAAAAACAGACTCTGTTCAAACCTCAAACTTTAAGACAAAGTTCTGTCTTTATAAACGAGAACCAAATACATGGCCACCGTTACTGAAAAAAAGAAAAAATCAGACCCAAAGAAATTACAGCATCCGACAGAGCAATACATGTTCTGGTTCGAGAATATGCTTTTACAGCGTCGTTTTGAAGAAAAAGCCGGCCAATTATACGGTCAGCAAAAAATCAGAGGATTTTGTCACTTGTATATCGGCCAGGAAGCTTGCTCTTCGGGAGCCGTTACTGCGCTGAAAGAAGGCGACAAATACATTACCGCTTACCGCGACCACGGCATTCCGCTTGCATTAGGAACATCTCCTAACGCGATCATGGCTGAACTTTATGGAAAAAAGACCGGAACAACCAAGGGAAAAGGTGGGTCGATGCACATTTTCGATAAGGAAAAAGGCTTTGTAGGCGGTCATGGAATCGTTGGTGCGCAAATCCCTTTGGGAGCTGGAATCGCTTTTGCTGAGAAATATAACAAAACCGGAAACCTTTGTATTTGCTATTTTGGTGATGGTGCAATTCGTCAGGGTGCTTTTCACGAAGCATTGAATATGGCCATGAGCTGGAAATTACCTGTTATTTTCGTTGTTGAAAACAATGGATATGCCATGGGAACTTCGGTTGCAAGGTCTTCCAATGTTACGGAGCTTTACACATTGGGTGAAGCCTATGACATTCCATCCGAACCTGTGGATGGGATGAGCGTTGAGGCCATTCATGAAGCCGTGGGCAGAGCAGCCGAGCGTGCAAGGAGCGGTGAAGGACCTACATTCCTGGAATTCAGGACTTACCGTTACAGAGGCCACTCGATGTCTGATCCGCAGAAATATCGTTCTAAGGAAGAAGTGGAAGAATACAAACACCGCGATCCGATTGAGCAGATCCGTGCAGTGATTTTGGAAAACAAGCTGGCATCAGAAGAAGATCTGGAAAACATCGATAAAAAAGTGAAAGAGATTGTTGCCGAATCGGTTCAGTTTGCGGAAGATTCGGAATTCCCGGATCCGAAAGAGGCTTACACCGATGTTTATGTAGAGAATGACTATCCTTTTGTAATGGATTAATCAGTCATAAAGCAGTTTAAAAAAAACCCGCCGGATTATTTCGACGGGTTTTTTAAGTAAATTCGGCTTTTAGAATCTCAAACCAATCTTGTTTTTGCTTTTTTACGTAAATAGAATTTTAGTAATAATATAAGAATATGCCCTTAGACCAGGAATTAGAAAGCGAAGAAGAAGAAGTTGGCAAAGAGATGTCGTTTATAGGGCATCTGGAAGAATTAAGATGGCATGTGATTCGGGCAGGTGGATCTATTCTTGTTTTTGCAATTCTGGCTTTTGTTTACATTAAAGAAATTTATCATTATGTGATCATAGCGCCTTCACAGCCCGATTTCTGGACTTACCGGATGTTATGTCAACTTGCAGATAAAGTCCAGTATGATGATTTGTGTATCAAAGCGTTGAACTTCAAGTTGCAGGCGATCGGGGTGGGTGACCAGTTTACCATGAGTATGACGTCTTCCGTTATCGCGGGTTTGGTATTTGCGTTTCCTTATGCATTCTGGGAAGTTTGGCGATTTATTAAGCCTGGCTTGAAGCCATCGGAGCGGAAATCGGCCAGGGGAGCGGTTTTTTATGTGACATTCCTTTTCTTCTCCGGCGTTTTCTTTGGTTACTACATTGTAACTCCGTTGGCAATCAACTTTTTAGCCAATTTTACGCTGGATCCATCCATTATTAATGAATTCAGTTTGTCTTCCTATATTTCATTGGTTGCAACATTGACACTGGCCTGTGGAATCGCATTTCAGCTTCCTATTGTGGTTTATGTGCTTGCGAAAGTAGGAGTCCTGACGCCTGCATTTATGCGGGAATACAGGAAACACGCCATGATTGTCATCCTGATCGTAGCCGCGGTAATTACGCCTTCGCCGGACATTTACAGCCAGGTTATCGTCGCTATTCCTTTGTTCCTGCTTTATGAATTGAGTATCCTGGTTGCAGGGAAAGTGGAAAGAGAGAAGATTGCGGAGGAAAAAGCGTTGGCTAATTCTTCGGGCGGCTCAGATATTTAATAGTTTAATCAGCAAATAAATTGATTACAGACCTCGGCCAATCGGTCGAGGTCTTCTTTTTGGTGAAGCGTGCTAACGGCGATTCTGGTGACCGGGGCGTCATCGACGCTTGGATAGGAAAAACACGAGGCCATGATGCCATTTGACAGTAATGTTTCAAACAATGCAGAGCCTTCGGAGCAGAAAACAGGATGGCCAGGGACGCTTTGAAATAGGTCAGAAGACTTTAAGCATTTGGCGAAATAAGCAATATTTGAGGCGAGCAATGCACTTTTTGCCTTATAATGGTTCACTTCCAAAAGCTTTTTGAGCGCATAGGCGTAGGCCGGGGCGCTGGGAGATGCTCCTGAGAACCAGGCAGACTTTCGAATCATATCGGCTGTTTGACTATTGCAGGCAATAACACCGGCGGGGATGCCCAGCGCTTTGTTCAGCGAGGACACCATAATCACATTGAATTTTCCAAGCGCTGCAATGGATTTATATAGTCCGTTTGCCGACTTTCCATACACGCCTAATGTGTGCGACTCGTCCACAACAATCCAGATATTTTTCCGGGAAGGCAACTTGGAAAATATAGAAAAATCGAATGCTTCAACAATAGGAGAGCCAATGGCGTCTGTGCAAATAATATGAGCAGTATCCTTCGGGCTTTCGCTGATTTCCTGAACGACGGCTTGCGCCCAGTGCGACCAGGGATCGTAACATAATTTACGTTCGTTTCCCCATAATGCGGGATGCACTTTGGGTGCATAATGATTTTGAATGGATCGCGAAGCGGCCGATGTAAAGACCACATAATCGATGAATTTCATCACACATTGCCCCGCCCAAACTCCGGATGAAACGAGCAATGCAGATTTTGAGCCAATCCATTTTGCCAACATCGTTTCCGTTTCTTCATAAATCCCGAGGCGGAGCGTGTTATTACGTGAGCTTCCGAAGTGCAATCCATAATGGTCAATACCTTCATCCAGGAAGCTACGAAAGATTTCGTCGTGCCCCATGCCCAGGTAATCTGTTCCACTGAACCAGAGATATTCATCACCATCAACAGTGTGTACAGTCCGTCCTGGAAGTTTATCGGTTTGAAAAGTTTTCACTTAAAATCAGGGGGATCAACATTTAAGCTTTTAGCATTGCGCCCGAGCCATTGCGGTCTGGGAAAATAATGCGTCCGTAATCAAAGGTAACGCCGGAAGCAGGATCATTGCTGATTAATAAAGACCCATCCATATCAACATAATCGAGTAAAGGCAGGAAATGCGCAATGGATGAAATGCCGACGCTCGACTCCGTCATGCAACCTATCATTGTTTTCATTCCCAGGCTTTTAGCCTCGGTAATCATGCGTTTTGCCGCGGTAGGGCCGCCACATTTGGTGAGCTTTATATTGATGCCGTGGAAGAGACCCTCGCAGGATTTCACATCGCTCTCGACAATGCAGCTTTCATCGGCAAGGACGGGAAGCACGCTTTCCGCAAATACTTTTTTCATTCCGTCGATGTCATCAGCAGCCAGTGGTTGCTCGATAAATTCGACACCCAGTTTTTTCAATTCGGGTGCAAATGCAACGGTCTGTTCGGCGGTCCATGCACAATTTGCATCAACCCGAAACAAGGCATTTGTATTTTTGCGCAATTCTTCAACTATACGAAGGTCTTCGTTGGTTCCTAATTTGATCTTATAAATCGGCCAGGGAAGCTCTTTCATTTTAGACACCATTTTCTCAATCGTATCGATGCCAATTGTGAAGTTCGTGAGTGGAAGGTTATCAATATGTAATCCCCAACTATCATATAGTCGTTGATTTTTCTTCTTGGCAAAGAAATCGTGAGCGGCTTCATCCAATGCGCATTGCGCAAATGAATTCGATTTGAGTGCAGGACGTACAAGATTCCAGAGTTCCTCAGCGCTGTTATAGGCTCCGCTTTCAATGATCGCTTTTGCTGTTCCCAGCGATTCGATCATATTTTCAATCGTAATGCCATAATAGGGGTTGCTTGTTGCTTCGCCTAGCCCGCTCAATTCGCTATCACGCAGCTCCACAATCAATGTAGGCTGAATGTCGCGTGAGTCGTGTGCAATGGTGAATGTGTGCCTGAGTTGCAGGTCAAATGGGTGAAAGAGAAGTTGCATCCGTGATTGTGTTAATTCCGCATATCCAGTCCCCAGGATAATTTGCTCCGCAATGTATTCAAGAAGCTGTCATCATGCATTTTTATTAATCGTGCGATGAAGTTGGCTTTTCTAACGGTCAGCAAAGTGTTCTCATCAACAACTCTTGACCTTGCATCCAGTGACACCAGGAAATTGTTGCTACGGCTCTTTACTTCAAGCCGGATGACCGCCGTATCTTCTACAACCAACGGTCTCACATTCAAATTATGCGGGCTTATAGGCGTAATAATGAAGTTTTGAGAATGGGGAACCAGCACCGGGCCACCACAGCTGAGCGAATAGCCGGTTGAGCCGGTTGGTGTGGAAATAATCAGACCGTCGGCCCAATAGGAGTTCAGGAACTCATCATTAAGATAAGTGTGAACCGTAATCATGGACGAAGTGTCGGTTTTCGTGATTGTAAAATCATTTAAACCGAAATTTTTGCCATCGAATAAATCAATGTTAGATTCTATTTCAACAAGCGTCCTTTCGTCGATCCTGTATTGGCTGTTTTCAAGCGCCTGAATCATGTCGGTGATCCGTTCTGGCGGAACAGTGGCCAGGAAGCCAAGCCGCCCTACATTGATCCCTATGGCCGGGATCTGTCTTTTTCCTACGTGGGAAATGGTTTCGAGCAATGTTCCGTCCCCACCCATGCTCACGATCAGGCGTGCATCAAATAGTTGTTCAGGTTTTTCGTAAACAAGCTCGGAGTAGTGTGCGATCCCGTTCTGATCCAGAAAAGTCCGAAAGGGTTTGGAGAGCTGGACTTCAACTTTCCGGCGAGACAGCTCATTGAACATATTTTCAATGAACGGGCGGGCGGACTCATTAAAGTTGCGTCCGTGAATTGCTATTTTCATGGAAGAAAAAGTAGATCATCTTGTTTCTTCCGAAAGATACGCGCAAATATGCCGATTCAAAACAGCGGCGCAAGAAGTAATGTGAAGAAATCAGGTGGCAAGATATCTCAAAAGCATATCCAAACGCTCCTGATCAACACTTTCGATGGGATCGTTGGCGTGTGCTTCCTCAATCTCGTAACCGAAACGCTCGAGTGTAGCAATGATGGGCGTAATGTGCGTCCGGTTGAGTTTTAAGGTAAGCCGGGCTTCATTCAGCGGATTATAACTTTCTCCGGATGAATAATAGCTGCTCAGAACCTTCGTTCCGTTAGATTCGATCAAGCGGCTGATCTCGGAAAGTGAATAGCTTCGTTCGGCTATTTTAAGCACAATAACCGCTCCTTTTTCCTGAACACCCAGTTCATTTACAAAATGTTCGATCAGGTCATTGACCAAAATGCTTCCTGCAAAACTCCGGTCCTCATGCAAAACGGGGATGATCTGCAAGCCGAACTGATTGACAAGCCGCAAAAGCTCGTAAGGATGCTGGTCTTCGGCAGCGAAAATGTCTTTGTGCTGGATAATGATCTTCGCAAGCGGATCCGTATTATCAGTTATATCAAAAAGGATATCTTCGGATACGATGCCCTGATAAATGCCCGAATCTGCAACTATGAGCTGTTTTACACTGAATTCATCCATCCAGTCCAATGCTGTACTCACCGAATCGGTCAGTTTCAGAACAGGAATCATTGGATTAATCAGGGTAGCAGCAAGCATATTTCAGTCCGTCATTTTTCGAAGCTATAAAAAAACTATATATGTAACAACTTTCGTACCAAAAGAAATCCCGCTAAAAACCCTCAGACAACGGGCACAGAAACGTGTTTTTCCAAAAAGCTTTCCAGTATAACATTAAATTCGTCAGGTTGTTCCATCATGGGCGCGTGACAGCACTTATCGATGAAATGCAACTCCGAACCAGCGATCAGCCTGTTGAATTCATAACCAACATGCGGCGGCGTAATCGTATCATTCAAACCCCAAACCAATAACGTCGGCACATTGATTTCATGCAGGTCTTTGGCAAGATTATGGCGCTGTGCCGATTTCGCAATGCCTACAATGCTCATACATTTCGGAATGCTGGACGTTGTTTCAAAAACTTCATCGATCAGATCTTTGGTGGCAACTTTCGGATCGTAGAATGTGTAAGCAACGCGCTCCCTGATGTAATCGTAACTACCGCGTTTCGGGAAAGAGCCACCCATTGAATTTTCAAATAGGCCGGAGCTTCCTGTCAAAACCAGCTTATGAACGTTTTCCTGGTTCTTTAAAGTATATAATAATCCAATGTGTCCGCCCAGAGAGTTGCCGATTACGGTTACATTCGTCAGGTTTTTAAAAGAGACAAAATCTTCCAAAAATGCCAAAAGCGCTTCCAGTCCGGCCTCACGCGGAGGCAATTCATAAATAGGAAGTAAAGGAATAATGACCCGAAAGCGACTGGAGAAATGATCAATGATGCCATCCCAGTTGCTCAGCGCACCGAAAAGGCCATGCAAAAGCAGTAATGTTTCGCCTTTTCCCTCGTCGATAAACTGAAACCTGCCCTCTGCATGTACTGGATATTTCATTCTGTTATTGTGGATTGATAATGGTATGGCTCATTTATAACACATCAAAGAAACTAGTGCATGATTTCCATAAGCTACAAAACTAGTTAAATTTTTTTATTGGTAACAGACATAAAGTAACAAAGCAAATTCTATTTTCTTGTAAATATTATATTAATAATGTCAAAACTTGAAACATAACATAGAATGGTGCAATTTGGTTTTATATCGGTGCAGAAGTGTCCGCTAGGGAGGTGACCTTCCGGTTACAGGTAAAAGAGTGATTTTTATTGCTTCATTTGGGTAAAGGCAAGTGTAACCGAAATTTAGTTACATTTTGCAGTTATACCGATTAGAAAAAAATTAAAACACAAATTAATAATATGATGCGTCCGGAAGCATTTTTCACAATGTTTGGAATCAGGATTTTGTTGTTGGTCTGCTGCATTTTCCCAGCCGCTGCTCAAACAGTCATGCCGCTTTATCCCGACAAAATTCCAAATGCGATCAACGGGCCGGATGAAGAAACCAACAAAGACCAGGTAATTCGAAAAGTCTCTAAACCAACATTAACAGTCTTTTTGCCACCCGCAGCAAATGCAAATGGCGCTGCGGTCATTGTATGTCCCGGGGGCGGTTATGGAGTTCTGGTGATGGAATGGGAAGGATACAGGATTGCTGAGGAATTAAACAAATCCGGCATTGCAGCTATTATCCTGAAATACAGGCTGCCGCATGAAAAAATCATGACAGATAAATCCATAGGGCCATTGCAGGATGCGCAGCAAGCCATTAAAACGGTGCGGGAACGGGCGAAAGAATGGAAAATAGATCCGGCCAAAATCGGTATTATCGGCTTCTCGGCAGGCGGACACCTCGCAGCGACGGCCGGGACACATTATGACAGCACATTTATTTCCAATCCTGAAAAAACCAGCCTGCGCCCCGATTTTATGATTCTGGTTTATCCGGTGATTAGTCTACTGGACAAAATTGGCCATAAAGGTTCCAGCAGCAACTTACTGGGCGCATCGCCAACGGCTGAGAAAGTGATATATTTTTCGAACGAATTGCAGGTTAAAAAAACAACTCCGCCGACGTATTTGACGCACGCGGGCGATGACACGGTTGTGCCTGTTTCCAACAGCATCAAGTTTTATGAGGCGCTCCATGCCAATGGCGTGGCGGCGGATATGCACATTTATTCAAAAGGAGAGCACGGCTATCCCAAGACGCCAGACCTTAACGAGTGGTTTGGCCGGTGCTTGCTCTGGATGAAAACCAACCGGTTTTTGCCCTAAAATTATTTATTGGAGTTTATATCAGACCCTCAAACACGCCCGGAGCCAGTCCGAAGAGAATCGTCAAAAAGGTTGCAAGCAATAAAATCACCTGATAAAATGGCGCTACACGGATTTTGATCAAATCACCTTCTTTCAAATACGACGAAATGATAACCCGGAAATAGTAATAAATACCGACAGCGGACATCAAAACAGCAATCACCGTGATCCAGATAATCCCTCTTTCTGCGGCACTGGTGAAGATGAAGAATTTGCCCCAGAAACCTGCCGTTAAGGGAATTCCTGCCAATGACAACATGGAAACCGCTAGCACGAAGGCAAGCATAGGATTTTGCTTCGCCAAACCATTAAAGGCTTCGTAACGCTCGTTAGGCTGCCCCTCAAAAGTTTTTTCTTTTGAAACCAACATTAACACACCGAACGCACAGATTGTAGACAGCGAGTAAGCAAGTGAATAGAATACGATAGCGCTTTGTGAAGGTTTGGTCAATGCGGTTAAAGCGATTAGCATATAACCTGCATGTGATATACCGGAATAGGCCAGCATTCTTTTAAAGCTGTTCTGGCTCGTAGCACCTATGTTCCCGACAAGTAATGTAAGGACTGCAATGGCGGCGATAACGATCCACCAGAAGCCGTAAATTTCACTGAATGAGGTGTTCAACAAGCGGAAAAGTGCAGCAAAGCCTGCCGTTTTAACGATGGTTGACATAAATGTTGTAAAGATCGTGGGCGCGCCTTCATAAACATCGGGCGTCCAGAAATGGAATGGTGCGGCGGAAACTTTGAACAGCATGCCGATCAGCAACAGCAATAATCCCGCATACATCAGGTAGGGCTGCGTTCCTGCCTGAATATTGGAAGCGAAGCCGTGAATATGGCTTAATTTGAACGAACCGGTCGCGCCGTAAATCAACGTGATGCCGAAAAGGATAAAGCCTGTTGCGAAAGCGCCCATCAGGAAATATTTCAGCGCCGCTTCATTGGAACGAAGATTGCGCTTGTTGCTTCCGGTCAATATGTACATGGCAACGGACAAAATTTCGATGCCGATAAAAAGCATGATCATGTGCTCGAAACCAATCATCATTAATGCTCCTACAAGTGAAAAGAGCATCAATCCATAATATTCCGCCGGCTCAGAATCCGGGTTGTCCTGAAAACCCCCTGAAATCGCCACGATCATAAATGCCGAAAGCAACACAATGCCATTAAACGCAAGTGTCAGATTATCAACGCGAAGCATGTCATAGAAATAGAGCAATGGGCCTTTGTTCCATTCCACGAAATTGCTGGCTATGGCAAGAACGAGGAAGAATAACACGGCAGGAAGCAAAATATTCTTTGATTTCGAAAAACCCAGAAACAGGGTTACGACGCCAAGAACAGACAACAATATTATGGGATACATATTTTTACTAGTTATTAACCATTTGTAAAAGTTGACTTACAGCTGGCTCTGTTAATTTCAGAAATGTGTTGGGGTAAATGCCAATCCAGAAAACCATAATGACCAATGGCAAAAGCACAGCGCGCTCGCTCACTGTGAGATCCTGAAAACCTTCAACCCATTTGGACCGGGGCCCGAACATGGATTTTTGAAACAGGCGCAGCATATAAACCGACCCTAAAATGATGGTAAGACCGGCAATGGCACCCAGCCACCCGTCATATTGAAAAATGCTAGATAAAAGCAGGAATTCACCCACAAAACCATTCGTTAACGGAAGGGCAACACTTCCCAGCAGCAAGATCATAAAGTAAACGCTCAAATGCGGCGTGCTCTGCGTAATGCCACCCAGCTGATCCAGATAACGCGTTTTGGTACGGGAATAAATAATGTCAATGATATAGAACAACCCGATTACATTGATTCCGTGCGCAAGCATTTGAATTAATGCGCCTTGTAAACCATTAATTGAATAGGAAAACACACCAGCGGCCATCAAACCCACGTGCGCAAATGACGAGTAAGCGATCAGACGCTTCATATCGCTTTGCTGAATGGCAATGATTGAACCGTAAATAATGCCGATCACAGAAAGCACCATCGCCATCGTGCCCCATGTTTCCATGCCGCCGGGAACGATTGGAAGCAGGAAACGGATCAGACCATAAACCCCCATTTTCAACATGATCCCTGAAAGCAGCATGGTGGCTGGCGTAGGGGATTCTGTGTAAGTGTCTGGCTGCCAAGTATGGAATGGAAATAATGGCATTTTGATCGCAAAGGCAATGAAGAATGCCCAAAAGATAAAGCCTTGAACTTGCTTGCTAAGTTGTAATGCGTAAAATGCAGTGATTTCAGAAGTATGCGTGCCGGGTGTTTGGTAATACAAATAAACCAGCCCAACCAACATTAACAAGCTTCCGAAAATGGTGTAAATGAAGAACTTGAATGTTACTTTCAAACGATTTTCTCCACCCCAGATTGCCGCAAGGAAATAAACCGGAATCAGTGCAGCTTCAAAGAACAGATAGAATAAAAACGCATCCGTAGCCGTAAAAACGCCAATTAATGCGGCTTCCATGAACAAGATCAGGGAATAAAACGAAGCAGGTTTTCTGTAATCGTGGTTGAATGCAGAAAGGATTATAAGTGGTGTCAGAAATGTAGTAAGCAGCACGAGAACCAAGCTGATCCCGTCGATCCCGGCAGCGAAAGAAATCCCTCCTGATGCCAGCCAGGCATATTTAAAACTGAATTGCGTACCCGCAGCCGGATCAAATTGCAGCCAGGTCGCAACGGCAACGCCAAACACCGCCAGGCCGCTCACCAAAGCAACCTGCTTCGCCAGGCGTTCGCCTGATAGCAGCGTAAGAACACCTGCGGCAATGGGTAAAAGTATTAAAAGAAGAGTAAGCATATTTTCAAGTCAACGGTCAGCAACAAATGGTGAACGGATTTTAATGATCAAAGTAAAAGCTTCCAGAATAAGATGATAACCATCCCTAAAACCATTGCAAAAACATAGTCTCCCGTGGATCCTGTTTGTGTTTTTCTCAAAAGTCCTGCTAAAAACTGCGTCAGTCTGACAAATGCATTTACAATCAGATCAATGAAAAATTCTCCGAAACTGTAAAGGACATTCGATAAGGTCTTGATCGATTTCACAAACACATTGTCGTAAAGTTCGTCGACATAATATTTGTTGTAAACCAAACCTTGCAATGCTGATTTTGGCTGAGAATCAGGTGCCGGAACGGATGCTTTTTGCACATACATAACATAAGCAACTATCGCCGAAACCAGCGCCACAGCCACAGAAACGCCCATTAGTAAATATTCTTCTGAATGTGAAAGCTCCGTTGGCAAGAAAGCCGAAGGATTAACCTGACGCGAGGCATCATACAACGGACTCATGAATTCGGCCAGATGATGCGTGCCATGCAATGCTTCCGGAACGCCGATAAATCCGCCTAATGCTGACAGAACCGCCAAAATCACCAGTGGAATGGTCATCGAAGCAGGCGACTCGTGCAAATGATGCTCCTGCTCATGCGTGCCGCGGAATGTTCCAAAGAAAGTAAGGAACAGCAATCGGAACATGTAAAATGAAGTCATCAGCGAGCCTAAAACCCCGATCACCCAAAGCAATTTGTTGTGTTCGAAAACGTGCGCAAGAATTTCATCTTTCGAGAAAAACCCTGCAAATGGCGGAATTCCAGAGATTGCGATTGTTGCGATCAGGAATGTAAGGAATGTGATCGGCAGCTTTTTACGTAAGCCACCCATTGAACGGATATCTTGCTCATTGGACATGGCATGAATTACGCTACCAGCGCCGAGGAACAATAATGCTTTAAAAAATGCGTGCGTAATAACATGGAACATCGAAGCCGAATAAGCCATCGCGCCCAAGCCCATAAACATATAACCCAGCTGACTTACAGTTGAATAGGCCAGGACTTTCTTAATATCATTTTGTAGCAGACCAATCGAAGCTGCGAACAACGCCGTCGCGGCACCAATAATGCCAACAATTTCTAATGTTGAAGGAGCCAGCGAATAGAGGACATTTGAACGGATCACCATATAAATGCCCGCCGTAACCATCGTCGCCGCGTGAATAAGCGCAGAAACAGGCGTAGGACCTGCCATCGCATCAGGCAACCACGTGTAAAGCGGAATCTGAGCCGATTTTCCCATTGCGCCAACAAAAAGAAGCAATGTAATTGTAATGATCACCGGATCACCAATTTCAAAATCCGTTGCTTGGCTGAAAACCTCAAGATATTCAACCGAACCGAATGTGGTAATGATCGTGAAAATCCCTAATAGGAACCCCAAATCTCCTACCCGGTTCATGATGAATGCTTTACGAGCAGCATTATTGTAGTTTGTATTTTTATTCCAAAACCCGATTAGCAGGTAAGAGCACAAACCAACGCCTTCCCAGCCAATGAACATGATCACATAATTAGAACCCAGCACGAGCAGCAACATGAAAAACAAAAACAGGTTCAGATAAGCGAAAAACTTACCAAAACCCTCATCATGATGCATGTAGCCGATGGAATAAATGTGGATCAGCGAACCAACTCCGGTAATAATCATCAGCATTAAAAGCGAAAGCTGATCAACCTGGAAAGAGAACGGAATATTTAGATTGCCAACTGTGATCCAGTCGAAAAGCGGCACGATAACAGGCTGACTCCCTGCTGCTAGAAATGCTTGAAATGTCATAACCGACAGCACGAAACTCGCTACAACAGCCAATGTTCCGATAATGCCGACAGCGCCTTTGGGTATGGTCTTAAATCCGATTCCGTTGATCAGGAAACCAATCAGGGGTAAAAGTGGAATCAGAATGAGTAATGATGCAGACATGTTTGTTTTTTAATCTTTATTAGCGGATGCTTACCACTTCAATTTGTTGAGAAATCCAATATCCGTATTTCTTGTGTTCCGATAGATCATTACAATAATTGCTAGCCCCACAGCCACTTCCGCGGCCGCAACTGCCATGATAAAAAACACAAAAACCTGCCCGGAAGGGTCAGATCTGTATGAAGAAAAAGCAATAAGGAGCAAGTTGGCGGCATTAAGCATCAGTTCCACAGACATGAAAATGATGATTGCATTGCGGCGCGTCAACACACCAATAATGCCGATCACAAAAAGTAAAGTGCTGAGAATTAGATAATGTTGTAGGGGAATATTCTGAATAACCGCTGGTATATTGACCTCTGGAATATTGGGATTTGGGATCATAGCAGGTTTACCTGGTTGGATATTCGGTTAAAATAGTCAAAAATAGATTTCCGGCAAAAATAGACATAAATACTACTTACTCAAGTGCGTTCGCAACCTTTATGTCAGCGCTGGGTCAATGCTCTTAATTTAATCTCTGTCAGTTTTCTTTTGGTATCCAATGGAAACTCACCTTTCATGATCCAGTCAAAGAATGAAGGCTCGTTTTTCAGCACTTCCACAATGCGTTTTCCATTGTGTTTTCCAAAATTGAAAACTTCCTCACCCTTATCGTTATAAGACATTCGACCAGCGAAATCGATCAATTTCGAAGCTGTAAGCTCATGCAATGCAGCCACGTCGTTTTTAATAGGTTCTGTTTCAACACCGTGTGCATCAACGACTTTCACGCCTTCGTAGCGAGCGATTTGTCCTTGTAAAACCTCAAAAGTGGCAATCGTATCCGCTTCCGCGCTATGTGCATTCAAAAGCTCTTTTCCGCAATAAAATTTATAGGCGGCTCCCAGATTTCTAGGCTCCATCATATGGTAAATGCGCTGAGCGTCAACAGTTTTGCGGTTTTTTAAATCAAATTCCACACCAACCCGCAAAAATTCTTCAACGAGCATAGGAATGTCAAACCGGTTGGAGTTAAAGCCAGCCAGATCACAGCCTTCCAGAAATGTTGCGAGGTTTTTGGCAATGCCTTTGAATGTGGGCGCGTCTTTGATATCCTCGTCATAAATGCCGTGGATAAGGCTGCTTTCCAAAGGGATCGGCATTTCAGGATTGATCCTGCGGGTACGGATTTCGGTTTCGCCGTTGGGAAGTGCCTTAACGACAGATATCTCAACAATACGGTCGCGGACGATATTGACTCCGGTTGTTTCAAGATCAAAAAAAGCGAGCGGCTTTTTCAGACGGAGGGTATGCATAAGGCACTCAAATTTGATTTTCGAGCCGTGAAGTTACGCCTAAACATAAGATAGCGCAAGCAAGCGGTTAGTTTATATAGATTATAAAAAAGTTAAAATCCGCTATCTTATGTTCATCGCCTATAAACGGCTAATCCATCCAGCCGTACGATTTAGTCACCGCTTTTTGCCAGCCTTTATAGAATTTTTCGCGGGTCGCTTCCTCCATATTCGGGTTCCACGTGTGCGCTACGGCCCAGTTGGCGGTCAGTTCATCGGTATTTTTCCAATAACCCACGGCAAGTCCGGCAGCGTAGGCGGCTCCTAATGCGGTTGTTTCTGCAACGGCTGGCGAAACGACTTGCGTATTTAAAATGTCGGATTGAAACTGCATTAAGAGCTCATTGGCAACCATTCCACCATCAACGCGTAATGAGGCAAGTTCAATGCCTGAGTCTTGCTCCATGGCTCGAACAACATCTAATGTCTGGTAGGCCGAAGCCTCCAAAACGGCGCGGGCGATGTGGCCTTTGTTGACGTATCCGGTTAATCCGGCGATTACGCCTCTCGCATCATTCCGCCAGTAGGGTGCATACAAACCGGAGAATGCAGGCACGAAATAGGCGCCACCGTTATCTTCGACTGTTTGTGCCAATTTTTCAATGTCACTGCTTTTCTTGATCAAGCCCAAATTATCCCGCACCCATTGAACCAATGCGCCAGTGACCGCGACGCTGCCTTCCAATGCATATTGGACCGGATTGTCGCCGAATTTGTAGGCGATGGTTGTCAGCAGGCCATTTTCAGATGTTTTGAGCTCGTTGCCGGTGTTCATAACTAAGAAGCAGCCGGTGCCGTAAGTGTTTTTTGCCATTCCTGGCTTGAAGCAAGTTTGCCCAACCAATGCCGCATGCTGATCACCCAAATCGCCAGCAACCGGAACGCCAGGCAGGATTTCGTTATTGACATAGCCGTAAATTTCACTGCTGCTTTTAATCGCGGGCAACATATTTTCGGGAATGTCGTACGCCGCGAGCATTTCCTTGTCCCATTGTAAAGTTTTAAGATTCATAAGTTGGGTGCGGCTCGCATTGGTTACGTCCGTTACGTGAATGCCGCCATCGCCATGCGTCCCGCCAGTCAAATGCCAGATCAGGAAAGTGTCCATGTTACCGAAAATGGCCTCTCCTTTCTCAGCGTCTTCACGTATCCCTTCGACATTATCCAGAAGCCATTTCAGTTTCAATCCACTGAAATAGGTCGAAACCGGAAGTCCCGTAATTTCCCGAAACTGGTTCAAACCGCCTTCGCGCTCATATTTTGCTACGAGTTCAGTCGTTCTCGTATCCTGCCAAACCAATGCATTATAGTAAGGTTTCCCCGTGCGCTTGTTCCACACAACCGTCGTTTCTCTTTGATTTGTAATGCCTATGGCCGCAATGTCCGCGGCCGTTGCCGACACATTGATCCGGGCGATTGCGATCACTTCCAATGTATTTTTCCAGATTTCGGTCGGATTGTGCTCCACCCAGCCCGGATGCGGGTAAATTTGTTCGTGTTCTTTTTGTCCTACTGAAACAATGTTTCCCTGATGATTGAAAAGTATGCAACGCGTGCTGGTGGTTCCCTGGTCAATGGCGGCTACGTATTTCGACATGGTGGTATTTTGATTGGCTTTTTTTGCAATAAAGTCAGTAATTAGAGAAAATTACCTGATCGGGACAAATCAGAAGCAAAATGAACCCTCACACACATTCAAGAAATGAAGCGTAAATTTAAAATCGCGGGACTGGTCCTACTGGCTGCCTTATGTTTGTTTCTAATTCTTGATTTTGTCTTTCCTTTTCAGCCGAAGATCGATTATGCAACGCAGGTCACTGATCATAAGGGCAATGTGATTCATGCTTTTTTGAGTAAAGGCGATAAATGGCGATTGTATGCAAGCGTTTCTGAAATTACGCCACTGCTTCGTAAGACATTGATTTACAAAGAAGACCAATATTTCTATTCGCATCCCGGCATAAATCCTTTCGCCATAGTTCGTGCTGGCGTCCGCAACATTTTCACCGGGCGCAGAACTTCCGGCGCTTCCACGATCACGATGCAAGTGGTGCGCCTGGTCGAGCCGCGGCGACGGACTTACCTGAATAAAATCCTCGAAATCCACCGCGCATTCCAGCTCGAATGGCATTATTCGAAAGCGGAGATCCTCCAAATGTATCTCAATCTCGTGCCATATGGCGGCAACATTGAAGGCATTAAGGCGGCCTCGCTGCTTTATTTCGGAAAACTGCCTAAGCTGCTCAGTCTGTCAGAAATCACAGCATTAACCATTGTCCCGAATCGCCCGTCAAGCTTGCGGCCGGGGACGCGGAATGATGCATTAGTGGCTGCCAGAAATGTGTGGTTGCGCCGGTTTGAAGCAGAGCAACTTTTTGATAAAAATATTATTCAGGATGCATTGAATGAGCCGTTGGTGGTGAAGCGCTTGCAAGCGCCAAAGTTGGCTCCGCATTTGGCATTAAGACTTAAAAAAGAGCATCCCGACCAACCTGTGATTTATAGTCAACTTAATATCCAGCTGCAAAACCAGATCGAAGAGCAGGTAAAAAACTACATTAACCGCCGCAAAATGATGAACATTCACAATACGTCGGTGCTGGTGGTGAATAATGAGACGATGGAGGTGGAGGCTTATATTGGCTCGGCCGATTTTTATAATGCATTTGATGGCGGTCAGGTGGATGGCGTAAAAGCAGTCCGTTCGCCGGGGAGCACTCTGAAACCACTGCTCTATGCCGCAGCTTTTGATCACGGATTGATCACTCCGAAGAATATTGTAAATGATGTTCCGAGCAATTTCAGTGGTTATGAGCCTGAGAATTTTGATCAACATTTCAATGGCCCCGTTACTGCGGAATTTGCATTAGCCAATTCGCTAAACATTCCCGCGGTGAAGATTTTGAAAGAAGTCAGCATGCCTGTTTTGATATCCAAACTTCGGAAAGCTGGGTTTAAAACCATTGATAAACAGGCGAAAAACCTCGGACTTTCCATGATCCTGGGCGGCTGCGGGGTTACATTGGAGGAACTGACGCGCTTATTTGCCGCATTTTCCAATGAAGGTGAGCTGAAAAAGCTGCGTTATACATCGGAAACGCCTTTGGACAAAAAAGGCACGCCGATCATTTCACATGAAGCTGCTTATTTATTGACCAACATTCTCACTCAAATCACCCGCCCCGACTTGCCCACCAACTTTGACAACACTTATCATTTGCCCAAAATCGCGTGGAAAACAGGCACTTCATATGGAAAGCGGGATGCGTGGAGCATAGGTTATAACCGCAGATTTACAGTTGGCGTCTGGGTCGGTAACTTTTCCGGCGAAGGCGTTCCGGAACTTAGCGGCGCAAATACAGCCACGCCATTGTTGTTTTCTATTTTTAATGCATTGGATTACAACTCGCCGAAAGGCTGGTATCAAACGCCGGCTAATGTTTCCCTAAGAAAAGTTTGTGCTGCCAGCGGTGACATTCCGTCTGAATTTTGCACGCACCAGATTCTTGATCAATACATTACGGGGGTTTCTGCTTACAAAAAGTGTCAGCATTTGAGATGGGTTTTTACAGATAAATCCGGCAAGATGTCTTATTGCACCTATTGCATTCCTGAAAATGGTTTTGAAAAGCGCACCTATCCGAATCTGGCGCCGGAATTAATTGCCTATAATGAGCTGCAAAAGATCCCTTACCAAAAAATCCCGCCGCATAACCCTGACTGTGAGCGCGTTTTTCACGAAGGCCCGCCATTGATCGTTAGCCCGAATGACGGAAGCGAATATTATTTACGCCCTGATGAGCCGCAGCAGATCCAGCTGGCTTGTCAGACCTCCAATGATGTGCAGGAAGTTTTTTGGTATATTAATGATAAGCTGAGTAAAAAATCTGCCCCGCATGAAAGCGTTTTTGTAAGCCTTCCATTGGGTCGGGTCAAGATTTCTTGCAGCGACGATAAGGGACGTAATTCAAATATTTGGGTTACTGTCAAAAAAATGTAACATTAAAGGGCTTCGCCTTCCGCTTCCTGATATACAACCTGGATCAATGTTTGCCCAACTGCCTTTAAAGTCTTAGGATCAATGTGTTCCATGGTGTCGTCCGTGGTGTGCCATTGGTCAAAGAATGTTTTAGACAAATTATTGGGTTTCGTATGAATGATATCAATCATCGGGATTTTGGCGATTTTGTTCACAGGAACGTGATCATCTGTGATCGCACCGCCTCTGTCGTCGATGAAAAAATTGCTGTAACCAAGCCTGCTGGCCGTATTCCAGACCGAATTAACTACGCTTCCTGCCAGTTGAACAGAATGCCCTTCTTTAAAGAAAGTTGCACCTTTCGCACCTACCATATCCAGCAAAATTCCAAAATATGCCGTGTAGTTGGGAGTATGCTTATTAGCTGCCCAATACTGGGAACCAAGGCAATAGCCACCATATTCATCATCGGCCTGTTCAGAATTCCCCCAATCTTCCATATCGAAAAAGACAATGTCGACGCCAATTTCAGGAGTGGGTTTTTGCAGGGATAGTACCCGCGCAACTTCCAGCAATATGCCAACGCCGCTCGCGCCATCATTGGCAGCCAGCACCGGTTTGTTCTTCGTTACAGAATCCTGATCCGAATAAGGCCTCGAATCCCAGTGAGCGGCAAGCAAAATGCGTTTTGAGGCAGTAGGATTAAAGCTGCCAATGATATTTCGTCCATTCAGGATCTTATTGTCGAATGTTGTATCCTTAAAGGCCTGCTGAATGACTTGCAGCCCATAGCTTTTGAGTGTTGCAGCTAAATAATCGCCGCAGGCATCATGCGGTTTTGTATCAGGCACCCTAGGACCAAAATCAACCTGCTTTTGCACAAATTTATAGGCAGAATCCGCATTGAAATCGGGGCTTTTGACCAGTTTTGGAGCTTGTTCAGCAGTTTGTTCGGAGCTTTCCTTGGTTTTGCAGCCGTAAGCCAGCACTAAGACAAACATTAATATTGATAACTTTTTCATATTTACTCTTCGTAAGCCCAATCGATCCGCACTTTCGTGTCGCGGATCACCAGTCCCTGATTTTTAAAGTAAGAACGGATCTCGTCTACTTTTTCGTAGTTCATTGATAATTTATATTCCCTGTATAGTTTCAGCATGCCATCCAGGATCGCATAACCTTCGCTTATTTCCTCTTTCAGACCTAAAACGTCCTCAAAGAAAACGATGAAATTGTTTTTCAAAGCATGAAAGGTCTCTTCACCGAGTGCAGCCGTTTTCAACTGGCCCATGTTGAGCATATTAATGTATTTGAGCAAATTAAACAGATTCGCGAATGCAACGGATGTGTTTAAGTCGTCATTCATGGCACCGTAAAATCCTTCAATTGCCTTAGTGATTTCAATTTGTTTGATCTCATCGATCGTCACGCCATCTTCTGGCGCATAGGAAAGCAATTTGGCATTTCTGAGACCATTTGCCAGTTTTTTATAACCCTTATGCGCAGCTTTCAATGCTTCATTGGAGAAATCGAGCGTGCTGCGATATTGGCTTTGCAGCATGAAAAACCGCACCGTCATCGGGCTATAAGCCTGATCGAGCAAGGGATGGTTTCCTGAAAAAAGCTCAGCCGGAAGAAACGAATTATTAAGCGATTTGGACATTTTTTGACCATTCACCGTCAACATATTGGTATGCATCCAGTAACGCACCGGCTCCTCGTTTGTAAGTGATTTTCCTTGCGCAATTTCGCATTCGTGGTGTGGGAATTTCAAATCCATTCCGCCGCCGTGAATGTCGAATTGTTTGCCTAAATACTTGCCACTCATGCAGGTACATTCCAAATGCCAGCCGGGAAAGCCCATTCCCCACGGCGAATCCCATTGCATAATGTGTTCAGGACTGGCGTTTTTCCAAAGGGCAAAATCGAGCGGATTACGCTTTTCAGACTGTCCGTCCAACTCGCGGGTTTCATTCAAAAGATCCTCTATAATGCGACCCGACAACTTGCCATATTCATTGCCATCAGCCTGATATTTATTGATATCAAAATAAACAGAACCATTGGATTCGTAAGCTGCGCCTTTTTCTATTAAAGTTTTAACAGCTTCGATTTGCTCAATCAAATGTCCGGTTGCAGTGGGCTCAATGCTTGGCGGGATTAGATTAAATGTGGCAGAAACGTCGTGAAAATCATTGGTATAGCGCTGCACGATCTCCATAGGTTCCAGCTTTTGCAGCTTAGCCATTTTGCCGATCTTGTCTTCACCCACTTCTCCATCGCCCACCAAGTGGCCTACATCCGTAATGTTCCGCACATAGCGAACTTTATAGCCGATGTGCGTCAGATATCTGTAAAGGATATCAAAAGATAGAAACGTACGGATGTTTCCTAAATGAACATTATTATAAACCGTTGGACCGCAGACATACATGCCGACATAAGGAGGGGCAATAGGAACAAATACATCCTTTTTACGGGTAAGTGTATTGAAAATTCTAAGCGGCTGGAAAGTCTGGGCGGTCATCTATGTTTTTACTTTCTTAAAAACTGATTGTATTAATGTTGTGTCTTTTCAAGCCGGGTCTCGACCCAGCTGATGATCTTTTCTGCTTCTTGAAGTCCTAGTGAAGCTATCTTAGCACTCTTGCTCCCTTGGTAACCCATGTCTATGTGTAAAGTCTGATATGCAGTTGTAAACTTGGATAAAACGCTTTTGTCAATTTTACTTAGCTCCATTTGATACCACTCCACACTTTTCGGAGTTTTTCTGTTTTTTTCTCCTAATAATTCATTCAAAGCCAGTAAAATACCTGTGTAGGCAGTGTGCCCTGCGATCTTAACGTATTTTTTGTCTTGATAAAGCCCGTCCTGCTTTTTTGCATTGTTACTCAAAAAATCCTTTGCATTGTCAATGTGCCTTCTGGCTTCGCTGATCGCTTCCATAGTTATGTGTTAGTGGTGAAAGTGGTAAATTTTACAAAAATAGCAAATAACCGATGATTGAGTTAAACAGTTTGGCATAATCCAATGTGACGCGGATGCTATTCGGGCGTTTTGATTATCTTCGCAGCGCTTTTGCGAAGAAGCCCCAGTTTGAAACTATCTTAAAATCAATACAATACTTATTTATGAGTTTATTAACCGTAGGATCTGTTGCATTCGATGCGCTTGAAACGCCTTTTGGAAAAACAGATAAAATTATCGGCGGAGCGGCCACTTACATCACACTAGCAGCATCGTATTTCACCAAAGAAAATAATTTGGTAGCCGTTGTCGGTGGCGATTTCCCAGATGAAATGATCTCTCTCTTGCAAGATCACGGCGTTAATACCGAGGGACTTGAAATCGTTAAGGACGGAAAGACATTCTTCTGGTCGGGAAAATATCATGAGGATATGAACACCCGCGACACCCTGATCACAGAACTGAATGTAATGGAACATTTTGATCCCATCATTCCGGAATCTTTCCAGGGCACCACGTTCTTAATGTTAGGAAATACAGTTCCAGCAACGCAAAAGCTCATTATCGAGCGCATGACTACGCGCCCAAAGCTGATCATGCTCGACACGATGAACCTTTGGATGAACATTGCGATGGACGATCTGAAAGCGGTTTTGAAAATGGTCGACCTGATCACAATCAATGATGAGGAAGCACGCCAGCTTTCGGGTGAATATTCTTTGCGGAAAGCTGCGAAAAAGATCCTTGAAATGGGACCGACGACATTGATCATTAAAAAGGGTGAGCATGGCGCATTGTTGTTTCAGGGAGACAAGATTTTCTTTGCACCAGCACTGCCTTTGGAAGAAGTTTTTGATCCAACCGGCGCAGGAGACACATTTGCAGGCGGGTTTATTGGTTATCTGGCCAGCACGGATGACATTTCGTTTGAAAATATGAAACGTGCCATTATATATGGTTCTGCTATGGCATCATTCTGCGTAGAAAAGTTTGGAACTGAGCGCATTGTAAATCTTACCCAGGAAGAAATCAATGCCCGGGTTCAGGATTTTGTGAACTTGTCAAGTTTCGAAATTCAATAATAGTTTGATAATGCATGAGTCTATGAGTTAAGATGTTTTTATTCTTACTTGTAGACTTGTTTTTTTATATAGCCACCATGCGCAACAAAGCCACAAATCTTCTTTTCCTGTCATTATTAATGTCTTTGGGCGCGGTTGCTCAGCAGGTTTTGCCTGAAACAAAGCATAAGCTCGTGGTCATCGCCCATCGTGGAAATCACATTAGTGTTCCTGAGAATACACTCGCAGCAGCCAGGGAGGCTATTTCTAGCGGGGCGGATTATGTGGAAGTGGATCTGAGGACGACGAAGGACGGACATTTAGTGGTCTTGCACGACGCGACCGTTGACAGAACGACAAACGGAGCAGGCAAGGTGAATGCTATGACGCTGGATGAGGTGAAACATTTGCAAGTCTTTAACAGAAACAAGAAGACGAACAAAATTCCGGAGTTCAGGGAAATGCTGGCGGTTTGTAAAGATAAGATCAACATTTACCTGGATTTCAAAGCGGCTGATGTTTCCGAAACATGGAAGCAAATCAGGAAGGCCGGGATGGAAAAGCAGGTTATTGTTTACCTTAATAAAGAAAGCGATTATCAGGAATGGCAAAAAGTGGCACCCGAAGTTCCTTTAATGTCTAGCTTGCCAAAGGATGTTGATACCAAGGAAAAACTGGCAGCTTTTTTGGCAAAGTTGCCTTTAAAGATCGTTGATAACCTGCCGCATCCGCAGCTTTTGAGTGCTATTAACAAATCGGGCGTTCAGGTTTGGCTGGATGTGCAAAGTGCGACAGAAGGGCCGGCTTCCTGGAAGGCGGCTTTGGAAAAAGGTGTGCAGGGGTTGCAAACGGATCAGCCAGCTGCATTAATTAAATATCTGCAAGACAACGGTGGACGATGATCACGCTTTTGCCGTTGCTTCAATCAGTTTAACCTTCTCATAAACAGGGCAGTCGGGCGTATGTGCACCGGGCAGGTAACCCGTGCTCATAAGGAATTCGTTCACAATCTCGCCGCCAGTGAATTTGAATGTTTTCTTAAAAAGCTTGATCCACTCTTCTTTGGTTAACGGATGGTGCGCTTCAATCCACCCTTTAAATGATCCGAAGTCCTTGTTCAATTCCAGGATTTTCTGCGCATTGACAATCGCTGCGTTCACTTTCAGTCTGTTACGAACGATTCCTGCGTCCAGCAAAAGCCTTTCCCGATCCAGTTCATCATATTGCGCGATTTTCTCAATTGAAAAATTATCGTAAGCTTTTCTGAAACTATCTTGTTTACGCAGCATTAATGTCCAGCTTAGTCCAGCCTGATTAATTTCCAGGATCAGCCGCCCGAAAAGCTCGTCGTCATCCGTGATTTCGAAGCCATACTGGTTGTCATGATAATGCTTATGAAGTAAATAATCGGGTGATTCGGAAATGTTGTTGTTGATGAAGCTGCAATATGACATGTGGCAAACGTGTTTTTTGCAAAGAAACAACTGCTTGTGACAACCCTATGTCAGCAGGTTTTACAAGTGATAAAATTTAGTGTTTCATCCGGCGCACGGTCTGTTGCAGCCAGGGATAACTGATATAAAGGGCCTTTGTGGCACCAATTCCTACACCTGCACCCATGAGGACATCCGCGAGCCAGTGTTTGTTGTTTAAAATCCTTAATCCGCCAACTGCTGTGGCCGCTCCGTAACCGCCAATGCTGTACAAAACGCTGCGCTGGCCATATTCTTCATGTAAAATGGTGGCATTGGCAAATGCCGTGGTCGTGTGGCCTGAGGGAAAAGAATAGTAATCGGATTGGTCTGGGCGGGGATATTTAATGACCCGCTTTAAACTTTGCGTTACACCTTGCGCTATAATATTGGAAAGCAATGCAAGAATGACCTGATCACCGAGCTTATGCTTGCCTTTTACGCCGGCAGAAGCCAGTCCAAGACTGATTACGCCAGGCGCGTAGGGTAGAAATTCATCGGCTTTTGAATGAAAGTTTGGATACTGGGCATGTATTTTTTCCTGAAAATGCCTGCTGATTTTTCCCTGTGCGACCAACCCGGCCAAGGCAAGGGAAACAGGTGGAATAACATCGCCAGCCTTGATATTCCAAAGCGTTGAATCCCTTGGAGCGACACTTCGCTGTGCTTCACTTCCTTGTGCAACGATTTCCGTGGAAACGAATTGAAAGCAGAAAATGACGCAAAGCAGCTGCGTTTTCAGAAACCGTGTCACCATTACATTACAGCTTCCCTAACACGCACTAATCTTTCCAAAAGCCCTTCCAATTGATCCAACGGAAGCATATTGGCACCATCCGACTTGGCTTCCGCGGGATTAAAATGCGTTTCAATAAATAATCCATCTGCCCCAACTGCAATCGCAGCCTTTGCAATGGTCTCGATTAACTTAGGCTTGCCGCCAGTTATGCCGGAAGCTTGATTAGGCTGCTGCAGGGAATGTGTACAATCCATCACAACGGGCACACCGAAGGAGCTCATCTCAGGCAGGTTACGATAATCTACAACAAGATCACCATAGCCAAAGCTGTTGCCACGATCGGTAAGGATTACTGGACAGTCGGGGTTCACCTCATTGATTTTCTCAACTGCGAATTGCATCGACGCGCCAGACAAAAATTGTCCTTTTTTCACATTCACTGCCTTGCCTGTCCTTGCAGCAGCCGCTAGCAATTCGGTTTGTCGGCATAGGAAAGCTGGAATTTGCAGAACATCCACATACTCAGCAGCGAATGCAGCTTCATGTGATTCGTGAATGTCCGTAACCACAGGCACGCCAAATGTGTTGCGAACTTCTTCTAGGATCTTTAATGCTTTTTCATCGCCAATTCCGGTAAAGGAATCGATCTTCGTACGATTGGCCTTTCGGTAGGATCCTTTAAAAATATAGGGGATTTTCAGTCGTTCGGTGAGGCTGGTAATGTGTTCTGCGATGCGTAAAGCCATATCCCTGCCTTCAATCGCGCAAGGACCTGCCATTAAAAAAAATAAGGGCGATTCGGCATTTTTTATATTGGGTATCGAAATCATACAATACTTCGTCTGATGGTCGGTAAAAGTTTTGCGAATGTACGCCTATCCTGAATGTTCTTTATATAATTGACAGATTTACTGGGACGCATCCATGGTAAGCATTTGATTTTCTGGTTTTTTTATTTGCAATACATTGAAAGCAATAAACTGATAGGACTAAAAAAATTTTGACAAAGTGAATCGAAATTTCTTTCTTTGTTGCGATTTTAACCAAAAAGTGAATATAAAATGTCAGCAATTGCAGAAAGAGTTAAGCAAATTATCGTCGAAAAACTCGGCGTTGAAGAGTCGGAAGTAACATCGGAAGCAAACTTCCAGAACGACTTGGGAGCAGACTCTCTAGATACCGTTGAATTGATCATGGAATTTGAAAAAGAATTCAATCTATCTATCCCTGACGATCAGGCAGAGAACATTGGTACAGTTGGTCAGGCTGTTGCATACCTGGAAGAAAACGTGAAGTAATTCGGTTTTTTCACCAGTATCATTTTATTTCTGTCCCCATTTTATGAGTTTGAAGAGAGTTGTAATTACCGGAATGGGCGCATTAACGCCCGTGGGAAATGATGTTTCTACCTTTTGGAATAATTTAGTTGCAGGTGTAAGCGGAGCGGCTCCTATTACGCGTTTCGACGCTGAGAAGTTTCGCACCAAGTTTGCCTGTGAAGTAAAAGGTCTGGACGTTACAAATTACATTCCTCGACAGGAAGCACGTAAAATGGATCCGTTTACCCAATACGCCGTCATTGCAGCAGATGAAGCAATGAAGGACGCCGGCTTTGACGCAGATACGCTTGATCTCGACAAAGCCGGTGTAATTTGGGGAACTGGAATCGGTGGATTAAAGACCTTTGAAGAAGAGGTCATGAATTTCGCCGAAAATGGGAAAACGCCCCGTTTTAACCCATTCTTTATTCCCAAAATGATTGTGGACAGTGCTTCGGGAGTTCTTTCTATCCGCTACGGCTTCCGCGGTCCCAATTTCATCACAGTTTCGGCTTGCGCTTCGGCAACCAATGCCTTGATCGATGCATTCAATTACATCAAGCTTGGGATGATGAATGTGTGTATTTCCGGAGGCTCCGAGGCAGCAGTGACCATCGCAGGCGTAGGTGGTTTTAACGCATTGAAAGCCTTATCCGAAAGAAACGATTCTCCTGAAACCGCTTCCCGTCCTTACGATAAAGACCGCGATGGTTTTGTATTGGGAGAAGGCGGGGCGGCGCTTATTCTGGAAGAGCTGGAACATGCGAAAGCAAGAGGAGCAAAAATTTACGCTGAAATGATCGGTGCCGGGATGTCTTCCGATGCCTACCACATCACAGCACCGCATCCGGATGGCCTAGGCGCTCATATTGTTATGAAAAATGCACTTGAGAACGCAGGGATTATGCCGGAGGATGTGGATTACATTAATACGCATGGCACTTCTACGCCAATCGGTGATCCGCAGGAAATCAAGGCAATTGAAAAATTCTTTGGTGAACATGCTTATAAGCTGAATATCAGTTCAACCAAATCCATGACCGGACATTTACTGGGCGGGGCTGGTGCAATAGAAGCTGCGGCATGTATTCTGGCGATCCGCGATCAGGTTGTTCCGCCTACCATCAACCATTTTACAGACGACCCAGAAATCAACCCAAAACTGAATCTGACATTTAACCACGCTCAAAAACGCAAGATTAACATTGCGCTCAGCAATACATTTGGCTTTGGCGGGCACAATGCATCAGTCGTTTTCAAAAAGTATGAAGACTGATTAACTAATTACACTTGGCAAAGCGAATTCTTATACCGATACTCTCTCTTTTCAGAACCGGAAGTGCTGAGGATAAAAAATTTAAGGAATCGATTGCTCACGTAATTGGCGACCGGCCTTCGAATCTTGGCGTCTATCAACTGGCTTTTCGCCACACATCCGCATCCAGGGAAACGGCTATCAAAGGGTTCCGTGAATCCAATGAAAGACTCGAATATCTTGGCGACGCAGTTTTGGGAATGGTGGTTGCAGAATTTCTTTTCACCAAATATCCCTACAAAGACGAAGGCTTTCTCACAGAAATCCGCTCCCGCATTGTAAACCGGGAATCACTCAACCAAATTTCAAGAAAGCTTGGCCTCGACCACCTGATCGAATACGATGGCAACCGTCGCGGCATGTCTCCGCGCTCTTCCATGTACGGGGATGCGCTCGAAGCATTTGTAGGCGCCATTTATCTGGATAAGGGCTTCCGTTTCACCCGAACATTCATCATTAGCAAGCTTATCACGCATTACGATCTGGATAGCATTATTCAGAACAATGCCAACTTCAAAAGCCTCATCATCGAATGGGCGCAGCGGGAAGGCAAAGAAATCCGTTTTGAAATCCTCGAAGAACGCGGCACACGCCATCACCGCGAATTCATTTCTCAAATATTGGTAAACGACGAGCCTTTTGCACAAGGCAACGGTTTCACCAAGAAAAAAGCGGAGCAATCTGCTTCCGAGCAGGCTTGCGCATTGCTGGATCTACGTTAATTCATTTTCACTTCCTGGTTTTCTATAAACCCTTGTTCAGGGTTATGTTACATTTTGTCTTGTTTTCTCGCATCAACAGGCCATTGTGTCATGTATAAACTTTTGTTGTTAGGGTAAACCAGACATTATGTCTTGTTTTACTTGATTTTTACACAGCGGAATGAGAATTGATATTTACCCCACATACCACGACGGTAAAAACTTGAAACAGACAATTAAAAACATAAAACCATGAGCACATTAGTAAAAACCCATTTCGCAAATCCATCTTATGTAAACGGATTTTTTGGCAAAGACCTTTTTAATGAACTTGCAAATCCAGCATTTTCCGGAAGTGTTCCGGCAGTAAATGTTGTCGAAAGCAAAGAAGGTTTCAGAATTGAAGTGGCCGCTCCCGGCTTGCAGAAATCGGATTTTAAATTGAATCTTGAAAAAAATCAGTTGACCATTTCTGCACAAAAAGAGCAGAAAGAAGAAGACGCTAATGAAAAATACACACGCAGGGAGTTCAAATACTCCTCTTTCCAACGCACCTTCACATTGCCAAACTCAGTAGACGGAGATAAAATCGAAGCCACTTATAACGAAGGCGTGTTAAGCATTGCATTGCCAAAACGTGAAGAAGCAAAAGAAAAACCTGCTCGCACAATTGACATCGCTTAATCCGGGCTAACAACTCAGAAAGGCGTTATTATTTATAATAGCGCCTTTTTTGTGAACAAAGATTTGAATAAATTGTTAGTTGAATTGGCAGGATATTTTAGTAGAAGACAAATAGAATATCTTTGTTAAATTATGTTAAATGAGGCGTCTGCGGGAATAAATTAGTCATGGCATTGCGTTATTTATTTACAAAAATATAACCCCAACAAATGTATATGAAAACAAATTGGAAAGGTTTAGTGTTGGTTGGGTTGATTTCAAGCGCATCAACTCTTGCCGGCTTTAAGCTATTAGGTGATAACAATGGTAAAGATGTAATTTTAAAGGAAGCGCCGGCTGAGTCGATCAATCGCTTCACTTCAACCGGGACACCGGTGGGGGCTCCCGGGGATTTTGTTTATGCTGCTGAGGCTACAACACCAACGGTTGTCCATATTAAATCTACAATGACACGCCAGGCTTCTCGTGGCGGAGGTCAGCAAATTCCTGATATTTTCCGGGATTTCTTTGGCGACGAATTTGAAGGCGGCTCACGCGGCCCTCAGTCGCAGGAGGCATCTGGTTCAGGTGTGATTATTTCAGCTGATGGTTATATCGTAACCAACAACCACGTTGTAGAAGGTGCTCAGGAACTGGAAGTTACATTGCATAATAAAGGCAAGTTCAGAGCAAAAGTGGTTGGAGCTGACCCATCTACGGACATTGCTGTGATAAAAATTGAAGCAAAAGATTTGCCAGCAGTAACATTGGGCAACTCCGATGCAGTGAAAGTAGGAGAGTGGGTTGTGGCTGTTGGTAATCCTTTTAACCTGGAATCAACTGTAACAGCTGGTATTGTAAGTGCAAAAGGTCGTGGATTGGGCATCATTGGCCAGTCAAGACGTGGCGGTGGCGTAACGCCTACATCAGCAGCTTCTGTCGATTCTCCTCTTGAATCATTTATCCAAACGGACGCAGTTGTGAACCCAGGAAACAGCGGTGGTGCTTTGGTTAACCTGAAAGGTGAATTGATCGGTATTAATACTGCCATTGCCAGCCCAACAGGAAGCTTCGCAGGTTACGCTTTTGCGGTTCCTTCAAGCATAGTTAAGAAAGTTTCAAGTGATCTGATCAAATTCGGTAATGTTCAACGTGGTTATTTGGGAATTGCCCTTGACGATTTGGACAGCAGAAAAGCCGAAGAATACGGAGTGAAAGTGAACGACGGTGTTTATGTGCGTGAGTTTACAGAAAACAGTGCTGCAAAAGCAGGCGGTGTCAATAAAGGTGACGTGATCGTGAAAGTGGACGGTTTGAACATTCACTCTATTCCTGAATTGCAACAGTCAATCGGCCTGCACAAGCCTGGCGATAAAGTTAATCTGACCGTTAACCGCGATGGTAAGGAAAAGGATCTGAACATTACATTGCGTAATCGTACAGGTGGCTCTGACATCCTGAAACGCGACGAATCTGCCGCAATCATGAATGCTTTGGGCGCACAATTTGGTAACCTAAGTGATCAGGAGAAACAACGTTTGTCTCGTTATAAACTGGATGGCGGTGTGAAAGTGGTGTCCATCGATGGTGGGAAGTTTGCCCGTTCGCAAGTTGAGGAAGGTTTTATCATTACCAAAGTGAATGGTAAGCCAGTGCGGACAGTGAAAGAATTCCAGGCTGCAATCGCCGGCAAGGAAGAGTCAATGGTGCAGTTCGAAGGTCTTTACCCAGACGCTCCTTACGACGTTTATTCATTCGGATTCCGTTTGTAATATATATAGGTTCAAAAAAGAAACCGGCTGTTACGTTTATCGTAGCAGCCGGTTTTCTTTTTATATTATTCCAAAATCTTAAAGCATGAATTTCAGTTTCACAACTTCTTTCTCACTTAAAAATCTCCATTTTCCACGCGGAAGGTCTTTTTTGTTTAAACCTGCAAACACGGTGCGGTCCAGCTTTTGAACTTCGTAACCCAAATGTTCGAACATCCGGCGTACGATCCTGTTTCGGCCGCTGTGAATTTCGAGGCCAACCACCATAGCGTCAGGCGTAACGATGCCGACTTCGTCAGGGCGGATGAAACCATCTTCCAGTTCCAAGCCATTTTGCAGGCTTTCAAAATCCTCCGTAGTAATCGGTTTATCAAGTTCCGCCTGGTAAATTTTCTTAATGCCGCCGGATGGGTGCGTTAGCTTTACAGCCAATTCTCCATCATTTGTCAAAAGCAACAAACCTGTTGTATTCCTATCCAAACGACCAACCGGGTAAACGCGCTCCGCGCAAGCTCCCTGAATCAGGTCAAGCACTGTTTTGCGTTCCTCCGGATCGTCGGTTGTGGTAATGTAATCCTTTGGTTTATTGATTAATATATAAACCATTTTCTCCGGGTTCAACGCCTTCTTGCCGTATTTCACAACATCCGTGGGCATTACTTTGTAACCCATTTCTGTAATCGTCTTACCGTTCACAGAAATTTGACCCGAAGCAATCAGATCATCCGCTTCGCGACGCGAGCAAATGCCTGCATTAGAAATATATCGGTTCAGACGGATAAGCGGAGATTCTTCCTTTTCCTTCCGTTTTGGTGCGTTCTTCTTTTCGTAGCTTGAAAGATTGTAGCGCGGAGCACTTTCAAAGCGACCTACTCTTCTATCCAGGCCGCTGCGATCTTCTGTTTGCTCAGGATTTTCGTTATGGGCAGGTCTGTCAGAATCATCCCGTTCTACGCGCTCGGTTTCATCTTTTTTTTTAAATTCTGGCTTGCCGTCTCTGCTTGGGCGGTTGAACGGACGATCACCTGGTGTTCTGGAATCGCGTCTGTCGCCTTCGCGTGCAGGTCTGTCAGCACGTGGCTTGAATTCCCTGTCGCCAACTGGTCTTTCTCTTGATCCTGATTCCTCTCTTGCACGAAATGGGCGGGATTCTCCGGATTGAGCAGGGCGATCGTCGTTTCTTTCGAAACGTGGTCTGTCGCCTTCACGTGCAGGTCTGTCAAAGCGCGGTCTGTCGCCTTCGCGGGCAGGTCTGTCAAAACGTGGTTTGAATTCCCTGTCGCCAGTTGGTCTTTCTCTTTGTCCGAAGTCTTTTTTATCAGCCGGACTGCGGAAACCACCTTCTTTTTTAGGATATCCCGGCCTATCATTTCCAGGCTTATCGAAGCGAGGCTTGTCCGAGCGCGTCCTTTCGAAGCCCGGCTTATCGAAGCCCGGCTTATCAAAACGGGGCTTATCAAAGCGTGGTCTGTCGTTCGGGCCTTTTTCATGGTCGAAACTTGGCCGTGCTTTTTGGCCTGCATTGTCCGCATTACCGCTGGCGACTCTCAAACTTGATTTTTTGATGCTTGGCTTACTGAAGCGGCTTTCTGCTTCCGGGCGGGCTTTCTTGAATGGATGACCTGCGCCGTCGTTGGATTTGCGGAAAGTTTTTTGTCCGCCTGTCGAAGGTTGCGACGCTTTTGGTGCCTTCGAGGGTGTTGATGTTCTTTTTCTCATTAGGAATGCAGTATCACTACTGGAATTTATTTCCTCTTACTATTTGCCGTGTACTGATCAGGCGGTTCTTTTGGTCTGTATTTGCAAAAACTGCCACTAAAACCAGCTAATCAACGTATCTGATGATCAGAGTACTAAGTGTTTTTATTTAAGACTGCAAAGATACAGGAAATTTTCAAGTAAAAATTTTCACTTCGGTTTATGCCATTTTTCGTAACCGAACGTTTATTAATACTATTGGTTAAATGCGTCGCAAAACGCCTTTTTCCACGACCTAACCTTCACCTATAATGATGTAATTATGCCTACTGACGTGCTGCCTCAACCATTATGGAAACCAGGAAGAGCGCTTCTGGAGCAATCCAATCTTAAAAAATACATGGATTGGCTTTTTGTAAAAAGAGGCCTCTATTTCCGCTCCTATCACGATCTTTGGGATTGGTCTGTGACGGATCTGGAAGATTTCTGGGAGAGTTTGTGGCTTTACTTCAACATAAAGTCCCACGATCTTTATCTCGAAGTTTTGCAAAGGCCAAAGCATGGCATGATCGGCACAAAGTGGTTTACGCGTTCCAAAGTCAACTATGCAGAGCACGTTTTTAGAAATAAGTCGAAGGACCGCCCGGCCATTATTTTTCAATCAGAACAATCTCCATTAACCGAAATTTCCTGGGAAACGCTTGAAACCGAAGTTGCCGCTGTGGCAGCCTGGCTCAAACAGCGCGGCGTGCGGCCTGGTGATCGTGTTGCGGCTATTTTGCCCAATATTCCGCAGGCGGTGGTGGCTTTTCTTGCAACGAATGCGGTGGGTGCCGTGTGGTCGTCGTGTTCGCCGGATTTTGGTAAGACAGCCATAGCAGACCGTTTTTCGCAGATTGAGCCAAAAGTGCTTTTTGTAGCAGACGGTTATTTTTACAATGGCAAAACCTACGACATTACATCGTTTGCGCAGGAGCTTTCTTTCTCATTACCAAGTGTTAAGGACACGGTTTTAATCAACAACATTAATGCTGAGAATCGCCCGGAAAGGCTTACTTCCTGGGAAGACATTCTGCATCTCGAAAATTTCGGACTTGATTTCGAGCCGCTTTCTTTTGATCATCCGATCTGGATCCTTTATTCATCGGGAACCACAGCCAAGCCAAAAGCGATCACGCATAGTGTGGGCGGCTGCCTGATCGAACACCACAAAGCATTGATCCTGCATCAGAATGTGAAACCGGGTGACCGTTATTTCTGGTATTCGACCACGGGCTGGATGATGTGGAATTATGCATTAGGTTCGCTCCTTTGCGGCGCCACGCTCGTGCTCTATGACGGTGCGCCTGCTTTTCCATCGTCACAAGTGCTCTGGACATTGGCAGAAAAAGCAAAAATAACCCATTTCGGAAGCGGCGCGGCCTATTTCATAGCTTCCATGAAAGCGGGCGTCAGCATTATGGCAGAAAATCTTAATGCGTTGGAAACCATTGGCTCAACCGGTTCGCCTTTGCCGCCGGAGGCTTATGAATGGATTTATAAATATGTTAAAAAAGATGTCTGGCTTATTTCGCTTAGCGGCGGAACGGATGTATGCAGCGCTTTCGTAGGCGGCTGCCCGATCTTGCCTGTGTATTCTGGCGAAATCCAGTGTCGCATGCTCGGTTGCAGGATCGAGGCATATAACGAGGATGGGAAACCATCGATCGGCGAGCTTGGTGAAATGGTGATTACGCAACCTATGCCTTCGATGCCCATTTATTTTTGGAATGACGAAGATGACGAAAAATATGTCAGCAGTTATTTTGAAATGTATCCCAATATCTGGCGCCACGGCGATTGGATTAAGGTAACCGACCGTAACTCCGTGATTATTTACGGGCGTTCGGACGCGACATTAAACAGAGGAGGCGTAAGGATAGGGACCGCCGAAATCTATCGCGCTGTTGAAAGCATTCCTGACGTGAAAGACAGCCTTGCCGTATATCTTGAGAAAGGAAACGGAGAAGGCACAATCTCTTTGTTTGTCGTTTTAAGCAAGGACAAAACCTTGACAGATGAGCTAAAAAAGCGCATCAAGGACGTTTTGCGCAGTGAATACAGCCCGCGCCACGTTCCGGACACGATTGAGCAGGTAAGCGACATTCCGTATACGATCAACGGTAAAAAGATGGAAGCGCCCATGAAGCGGATTTTGATGGGGCAGGATCCCGCAAAGTGCATTAACCCGGAGACAATGCGCAATCCGGAGTCTTTAAAGGCATTTGTCTAAGGGCAAACGTTGGACTAATATCTTAGAAATCACCGTAGATCCATTTGCTTTAGGCAACCAAAATCGCTTACTTCACGTTAGAGAAATGTGCCAACTGCAACCGGCATTCATACAACGCTTTCAAATATTTTATTGGCATGAATCAACAAAAATCTCCTAATCCGATTCATAATTCCCGTTCTGTGGTTCGACTGCCTATCATTATAGCCATTACGTTGGCTGCTGGTGTGCTGTTGGGAAGCACGTTTTTTAGCGGAGGCCGCAAGCTTTCCGACGTTGCAAAGGGTTACGCCAAGTATAGGGAAGTGCTCATGCTCGTTGAGAATAATTACGTGGATTCGGTTAATACTGAGGAGCTTGTCGATTTTTCTATCTCAAAAATGCTTGAAAAGCTGGATCCACACACGGCGTATTTTAACACGGACGAAGCAACCGCTGCAAGGTCGCAGCTGGACTCCGGATTTGACGGGATTGGTGTGGAATTCAATATATACAATGACACCGTTTACGTGGTAACGCCATTGAGCGGCGGTCCTTCGGAAGCGGCGGGAATCCAGAGCGGTGACCGCATTATTTCGGTGAACAAAGAAAACTTATCTGGTCCCGGTGTGACCAATGCACAGGTTTATAAGCTGTTGCGCGGAAAAAGAGGCACAAAGGTTGATCTGGCGATTGAAAGAGTTGGGTTAGACGAAAAAATGAACTTTGCCGTCGTTCGCGATCGCATTCCGACTTATTCTGTGGATGCGTCTTATATGGTGGATCAGGAGATTGGTTACATCAAGGTGAGCCGTTTCTCGGAAACCACTTACGACGAATTTAAATCAGCATTAAAAACTTTGAAAGCCAGTGGATTAAAGAACCTGATCCTTGATTTAAGAGGAAATCCGGGCGGGTATATGGAGCGCGCGACGAGCATGGCTGACGAATTTATTGCCGGCGACAAACTTTTGGTTTATACCGAAGGTAAGGATAGCCGGTTTGACAGAAAAACCCGTTCGCATGTGGATGGACTCTTCGAACAAGGGCCACTAATCGTGCTGGTAGATGAAGGAAGTGCTTCTGCATCGGAAATTTTAGCCGGGGCATTGCAGGATCATGACCGTGCATTGGTCGTTGGAAGAAGGTCTTATGGAAAAGGTTTGGTGCAAATGCCGATCAAGCTTTCGGACGCATCAGAACTTCGGCTGACCATTTCCAGATATTTCACGCCAAGTGGCCGGAGCATCCAGAAACCGTATGAATTAGGAAAAGGCGAAGATTACAGCCAGGACCTTTCGCATCGCTACGAAAGCGGCGAGTTGTTCAATGCGGACAGCATCAAATTTGATAAAACAAAAATCTATAAAACCGACGGCGGCCGGATCGTTTACGGTGGCGGCGGCATTACGCCCGACATTTTTGTTCCAAAGGATACACTTTTGAACAGCAAATACCTATTCGAGCTTTATTCCAAAAACATTATTCGCGAATACGCATTGCGTTATGCAAATGACAACCAGAAAAAGCTTGAAAAACAGTCGTTTAATGACTTTTTGACCTCATTCCAAATTTCGGACGCAATGATAGCCGACATGGTAAAAGATGCTTCAAAAGCTGGAATTAAACCAAATGAGAAGGAATTGACACTTTCTAAGCCTATTATTACATCGCAAACGAAGGCGATCATTGGTCGTTATGTCTGGGGAAGGAAGCAGAAAAGCGGACTTAATAATGAGATTTTCCAGGTCTTGAACCCGACAGACAATGTTTATCAGCAAGCCGTTCAGCTATTTAGCCAGGCTGCTCAACTGGAAAAGGGGAAGTTCAGCAGTATGAACATTCCAAAAAATAAAAAGTGAGCGTCTGAGGAAGTTCACATCCATTGACGAATTTGATTTTATAATGTCTCGAATTGCATTAATTACCGGAGCCACATCCGGAATTGGAAAGGCGACTGCGCAGTTATTTGCAGGTGCCGGAATTGATCTCATCCTTTGCGGCCGCCGTCAGGAGCGGTTAGATGAAGTTTCTGAATTATCAACCAAAGTAAAAGTTACTACGCTGGTTTTCGATGTGCGTGACAAGGGCGCGGTGATCGCGATGATCGGGTCGTTGCCGGATGATTGGAAAAATATTGACATTCTGGTCAATAACGCTGGAAATGCGCATGGCATGGGATCATTGGATGAAGGTGATACGGACGATTGGGATGCAATGATTGATGGAAATGTAAAAGGTCTGCTTTATGTTTCAAAAGCGGTAATCCCGTTAATGCTGGAAAAAGGAGCCGGTCACATTGTCAACATCAGCTCTATCGCTGGCAAGCAAACTTATATTAATGGTGCCGTTTACTGCGCATCCAAGGCCGCGGTCGAGGTTTTGAGTGAAGGAATGCGCCTCGAATTGACGCAACATGGCATTAAGGTAACCAATGTTGCACCCGGCGCTGTGGAAACTGAGTTTTCATTGGTCCGTTTCAAAGGCGACGAAAACCGGGCGGAAAAGGTTTACGAAGGATTTGATCCATTGCAGGCTTCCGACATTGCCGATGCCATTCTTTACGCGATAAATGCTCCGAGCAGGGTTACCATTGCAGATATTACAATTTTAGCTGGTGCGCAATCTGCCGCAACGACGATTCACCGGAAGTAAGCATGAAATCTATTGAACCAAATCCCATTGCTGTCGATGCAAGTCCGGCAATAAATACTTCGCAGACCGTTTTCCCTATTTTGCTTGCATTGAGCTTCTGCCATTTATTAAATGACACGATGCAATCATTAATTCCTTCCATTTATCCCATGGTGAAGGAATCTTTCCAGCTGAATTTTACACAAATTGGGTTCATCACATTCACATTTCAAGTGAGCGCTTCGGTACTGCAACCTGTGGTTGGTGCTTTTACCGATAAACGGCCGCAACCATTTGCATTGGCCGTAGGAATGTGTTTTACTTTACTCGGATTAATTTCCTTGTCTCTTGCAAACAGCTTTAATCTTGTTCTGCTTTCAGTTGGATTGATCGGCGTTGGTTCTGCCGTATTTCATCCTGAGGCTTCCCGTGTGGCGCGAATGGCTTCGGGTGGAAAGCATGGTATGGCGCAGTCGCTGTTTCAAGTGGGAGGCAATGCGGGCAGCTCGCTTGGGCCTTTGCTTGCGGCGTTGATTCTGTTGCCTTATGGACGTTTTCAGGTGATCTGGTTTTCGCTGGTTGCGCTTTTGGCAATCGCCATTTTGTCCTGGGTGGGCGGCTGGTATAAGCGGAGCCTGGAAGTGGTTGTTGCCAAAAAATCAGTGGCTAAGCCGGCCAACGTGTCCCATCTTTCGAGCGGGAAAATCACCTTTGCCATTGCCATATTACTGCTTTTGATTTTCTCAAAATACATTTACATGGCCAGCATTTCCAGTTATTTTACTTTTTACCTCATTCATAAATTCGGCGTGTCCATTCAGAATTCGCAGATTTACCTATTCGCATTTTTGTTTGCCGTGGCTGCAGGAACATTCATTGGCGGGCCTGTTGGGGACAGAATTGGCAGGAAATATGTGATCTGGATTTCAATCCTGGGTGCAGCGCCATTCGCTTTGCTGCTTCCATACGTAAATTTATTCTGGACCGGCGTTTTGAGCTGCATTATCGGGCTTATTCTTTCTTCCGCTTTTTCAGCAATATTGGTTTATGCGCAAGAACTCATTCCGGGAAAAGTCGGCATGATCGCAGGTCTGTTTTTCGGCTTTGCTTTCGGCATCGCTGGAATCGGCTCAGCCATTTTGGGCAGCGTAGCCGACAAAACCAGCATTGAATACGTCTTCTGGATTTGCTCGTTTTTACCGCTTATCGGGCTATTGACAGGATTTCTGCCGAATTTAGAGAAGAGTAGGGCTTCTTAGTCGGGTGCGTCATTCTCAGCGATCCTCAATATCAGATTCGGATCGGGGCAGAGATTTAAATAGTGCTCCTGATTTTGAATGCTGCTTACACCTGGAAAGTCGCCTTTGTTATTGCCTATATCTTGGATGATCTGGAAATGCAGATGCGGTGGCCAGTCGCCATTTTCTGGGTAAGAGCCTATGGCTGCGAACGCTTCGTTTGATGAAATGTTTTTACCAGGGTATAATCCGTCGAGCGATTTAAGCGACAAATGTCCGTAAAGTGTGTAAAACGTAACATTGTCTAATGTGTGGGCGAGAATGATGGTTGGGCCGTAGTCGCCGTAATGATCGTTAAATGCGAAACTGTGTACTCTCGCATTGAGGGGTGCATATATGGGTTCTCCCGCATCCGCCCAAATGTCCGTGCCGAGGTGAATGCTTCTCGGTTCTTCCTCTTCGTTATTAAAATGCTTGCGCTGACGGTAAATAACGCGGTTTTCGCCATAGCCTCCGAATCCTACGAAAGTGTTTCTGTCAAGCATATCTTCAAATACAAACTGAGAAAAAACAGAGGTTTCAGATAAATCTCTTGTTAGGAGTGCTTCATTGGATGCAGAAAAGTCCAGTCTTTTAAACGGCTTTGCGCTGTTGATTATACGTGCAAAGCCGTCATGTTTCTTTAAAATTTCCCGAAGTGCCAGCATTGTTTAATAGAAGATTCTCCTGGTGTTTATTTTGGATCCAGCGCCATTTTGATCCGCTGCAAAACATCCTGCAAGTGATATTTTGTGATTTTATCCGTCGATTTCGCGATAGCGGGCTGCAAGGAAGCTTTTAATGTCTCCAAATGTGCTCTTGCAACGGAAGGTAAATCGGTTTTTTCAAGCTCAACAACCCTTGTAGAATAACCGTAAGTAACGCCAACGGGAACAGAGAGCACATTGGTTTTGCCTGGTTTCAATAAATCAACCAATTTCTCGATATACACCTTCTGCAAGTTTCTGCGATGCAGATCAATGCTTTTCCCTGTCTTTGTTTCCAACCAGATTCCGCTTTCCAGATCTGTGAAAAGATCATCCAGCGTGTAGTTTTTGCTGGAAATTCCTGTCTCCATTAACCTCACTGCGCGGTCGCCTGCGAAGAGCGTCGTTAATGCATATTCTTGCAATGCTTTAATCGCCTCAACACCGGTTTCGGGCTTGATTTTACTCAAAATATTTTGGTCTAACAACCACGAAGGCGTTTTAAATAACTGGTTGTTCAGGAACGCAACGGCCTCTTGCTGAGTCGACTTTGGCACAGTTTCAAAGGTTGAACCTTCCATATCATACGTTATTGGATTATCATAAATCCCGCCCACATTCTTCATGACGTGGCCCAGATAGCGGCGATATTGTTGGATAACATTGTTGTAGATCTCGTCCAGCTCCTTATAACTTTCACCATCCTCACGGCTCCATTCGATCAGATTTGGAAGAATTCTTTTCAGGTTTTTAATCCCGTATTCCGAGGCTTTCATTGCATTGTCACTCAAATCTTCGGTCTGGTAACGCGGGTCATAAGGGCTAATTTCCGTTCCGAAATGCAGGCGAGAATCCCTGTAAGCCTCCTTGGTCATGGCATTTAACAGCTGTTTTTCGGATTTCACATCTTTGGCATCCATAAAATTGCTGTAACCCCACTGGATTGCCCATTTGTCATAATCCCCTATTCTCGGAAAAAGATTGGTAATGCTGTCCTCGGGCTGGGCAACGTAATTAAACCGCGCATAATCCATGATTGAAGCAGTGTGGCCATGTTTTTCTATCCAATCCTTATCACGCAGTTTTTCAACCGGTGTTGCTGAGCTTGCGCCCATATTATGCCTTAGTCCTAAGGTATGGCCGATTTCATGGGAAGAAACAAAACGCACAAGCTGGCCCATGAGCTCATCATCAAACTTTTTGGTGCGGGCTTTCGGATCCACCGCACCCGCCTGGATAATGTACCAGTTGCGCAGGAGACGCATGACATTGTGATACCAGCCAATATGACTTTCCAGAATTTCGCCGCTTCTCGGATCATGTACATTAGGCCCGTACGCATTCTGAATATCCGCAGCGAAATACCGGATTACAGAGTAACGTGCATCTTCCAGGCTCATAGTCGTATCATTCTCGGGCCAGTATTCGCCCCGGATCGCATTTTTCCAGCCTGCTTTTTCAAATGCTTCCTGCCAATCGTCCACGCCGGCTCTAAGATATTTGCGCCATTTTTCAGGCGTAGCAGGATCGATATAGTAAACGATTGGTTTTTTTGGTTCGATTAATTCACCGTTTTGCTGCCGTTTTGCCTCTTCTGCATTCTTCGGCTCTAATCGCCATCTAACTGCAAAAACCTCTGTATCAGATCTTTGAGACTCTTCTCCAAAAATGGCATATTGGTTGGCAAAATAACCTACCCGACTATCAAAAATCCTTTTCCGCATGGGCTTTTCAGGCAGCAGGATCAGCGAAGTGTTCATTTCCAGAGTCACCACGCCTGCGTCAAGCCCGGAAGGCAAGTATTGACCGATTGAAGGCCCTGGCGAGGTGGAAAGAAGTTGAGGCGTTACAGAAAACGTCTTCACAGTCCGGATTTCTGTATTAATTGGAAAAGACCGGATTTTCTCAATGTAGGACGCCTCTTTTTTAAATGCCGTAAGTTTTAAAAGCTGCTTACTGATAGCACTTAGTGAAAACACTTGATTATCAGCATTAAAGAAATCCGTTACGTCAATGACAGATGATTTTGCACCAGGCTCCTTTTTTACAGCCTTTATTTCAAAAACCCCAATGATCGGATCAGAGTTCGAATTTTTTACAGCCTGGAAAATCGGTTTGGTGCTGTCCGGGCTCGCAACGACCACAGTCACAGATCGCAATAACAAATTATGGTCCATGCCCTTTTCCCAGCGGATCATTTGCCGGTTGACTTCTTCCCCACCAAAAATGCCACCGCCGGCAGCTGTTTTTGCATAGCGTGTAACGGCCATAATGTCTTTATCAAGCAGCGAATCGGGGATTTCGAAATACCATTTTTCATCCATTTTGTGAACGGATATCATTCCCTTCTGGCTTACTGCGCTGGTGTCAATAAGGTCCTTGAATGCTTTCGGGCCCTTTTTTCTGTCGTCTTTGAGCTTTTCTTTCACCGCCGTAGCGACAGCGTCCACCGCTTTGTCAATTTTGACGTCTTCCTGTTTTTCTTTCTTTTTCTTCTTCTGTGCGTAAGTGGTTGTGGTAAACAGGAATATGATTCCTGCAAGGAGGAAGTAACGAATTAATCTCATAGAGTTGGTTTATTTATTCTTGCTTACAAAAATAGAAGTTTGCCCGATAGGACATATAAATAATTCGTGGGAGGTTCTAAAATACACGTAAGACTTATTTAGATAACAATTCGGCAACGACGCCTTCTTTCAAAGCATAACTTGAAATCTGTATCTTCTTGATTGCGTAGCTTTTGAGCACATAATCAATTAGACAAACTGCCACTACGATCATGTCGACGCGGAGCTCGATCATCCCTGGAATCTGCATTCTGTCGTCGTGATTCCCGGAGAGAATGAGCGCATAGGCCCGGTAAAATTCTTCCAGAGGCAATGGGAAATCGGTCTGGCTTTTGGGCGGCCAGTTGTTGAGGCGGAAATGAAAATCAATGTCAACCAATGTATCGAACGTCCCCGAAGAACCGACCAGCTTGTCGGGAGAATATTGGTGAACGGCATTAGCCAGGGGAATTAAGCTTTCTTCGAAATAATTATAAAGGTTTTTTCTGTCAGCCTGGGAAAGCGGATCATTGCGCATGAATTTTTCCATCAGTCGTTGCCCACCGATCTCAAAACTTTGCTTCCAGAAAATTTGCGATTTGTTACCAATGATAAATTCCACGCTTCCACCGCCAATATCCATGATTAAGGATGGCATATCCCCTATGTCTGCGCCGTGTCGGACGCCATTATAGATGTATTCCGCTTCCCGATTTCCGTCGATAACGGTAATCGCAATGCCTGTTTTGGAAAGAATTTCTGCGCAAAAATCAGCCTGGTTTTCCGCATTACGGATTGCGCTGGTTCCAAAGGCGAAAGTATTTTCATTACTCACACCAAACTCATCCAGCTTTTCCCGGAAATAATCCAGGACCGTTAACGCACGTTGTAGGGCTTCCTGCGTAATGATCTTTTTGTTGATTCCGCCTAGTCCGATCCGGGCTGGCCTGCTTTCATGAAAAATATTGGTGACAGCATTTCCGCTTTTGTCCACAATGAGCAGGTGAAAAGTATTTGTCCCTAAGTCAATAATTCCCAGTCGCGAGCTCATATCGGGCATTTAATCTGTTAAAAGCTTTTTCTTCAATGCAATGATCACAAAAATAACCTAATAATAATGACTTATTTCTTGATTTTCTGTTTGATAAAGCTTTTCTTTGCAGTCCGATTTCAGAAACCAATTCAAAGAACATTACAATTTATAAGCATGCTTATTATAAACATTAAAGACAACGAATCGATTGACCGCGCTCTTAAGCGTTACAAGAAGAAATTTGAAAGAACTGGTACAATGCGCCAGCTTCGTGCTCGTACTGCTTTCGAAAAACCATCTGTTAGACGTCGTTTTGAAGTTCTGCGTGCCGTTTACAAAGAAAAAACTTACGGTCATTTAGAAGACTAGTTCCCAGGAGTGGTGTTCTGAAAGATTCGACAGGATTATTATATCCATATCATACTGAAAAAGGGCTGCTTGTTAAAGGCGGCCCTTTTTTGTATGTTGCTGTTATGATTACGTTATTCATTGATTTTCTGAAATTCGAAAAACGCGCCAGCGTCCACACGATCAAATCTTACCAGACGGACCTGGACCAGTTTCAGAAATATCTGTTGTTTCAATATGAGCTGGATAAACCGCAGGAAGCAAAGGCTCCAATGCTTCGGTCCTGGGTTGTTAGTCTGATGGAAGAGGGCATGAACCCATCTTCGATCAATCGTAAAATTGCTTCACTACGAACATTCTTTGGGTTTTTGAAGAGAAAGAATGCCATTTCTCAGGATCCTACCAAAATTCTTTCTGCGCTTAAAACGCGCAAGAAACTTCCTGCTTTTGTGGAAGAAAAATCCATGGAAATGCTTTTCCAGCCCGATACTTTCACGGAGGACTTCGAAGGGGTGCGGGACCGAACGATCATGGAATTGCTGTATGGGAGCGGAATCCGGCTTGCAGAGTTGGTGTCTCTTGAAATAAATGACCTGAATCTTCCGGCGAGAACAATTCGCGTGTTTGGAAAAAGGTCGAAGGAGCGCGTTGTGCCTATTTCCACTTCGCTGGCCAATCTGCTGTTTCAGTATCTAACATTGCGCGCGCCAGAGGAGGATACGAATGTTTTAATATTAACCAATTCAGGGAAAGCCGTTTATCCGGTTTTTGTACAAAGAACTGTTGGCAAATATTTATCCGCAGTTACAACATTATCACAAAAAAGCCCGCACGTGCTGCGTCATACGTATGCAACGCATTTGCTTAATCGCGGCGCCGATTTAAATGCGATTAAAGAACTTTTGGGGCATGCAAATCTGGCCGCCACGCAGATCTACACGCATAACTCCATCGAAAAGCTCAAAAAAACACATCAACAAGCCCATCCAAAAGCCTGAAACCGATTTTTTAGAAGTATATTTGCCTTAATTGCAGTTTCCAGAATATAATTTTGTCACTCCAGTATGAATAACAGTTTCCAGGACGCGGTTGTAACGAAGTACAATATTTTTAATAGTCTTTTTCTGAGTTTGCCTTACCGGGGCATTTTTCAGACGGGATCATTACTCCCCATACTAACGCAGCAAAGTGAGATCGGATTTCAAGAGGGAAAATCGCCCAGGGAGATTATAGAGCACTTTTTTTCTGAATTATTAGAAACTGCTACGCCAAAGGAAAGGGCTGATCTGCTTTTTGCCTTCATTCAGTACATTGAAAGGCAAGTTGTACTTTTCGACTCTGTGGAGGACGCTGCATTTGATCAGACCCATGACCTTACAGGCAAAGGATCGGTTAATTATCTGACGGATCGCCTGGATAATGATGAGCTTAGAAAAAAGCTGCTGACCAAGCTGGAAGATTTCAGTGTCAGGATCGTGTTAACTGCGCACCCGACGCAATTTTATTCCGGTAAAGTGTTGGGAATCATTAATGATCTGGAAGATGCAATCAAAGAAAATGACTTTACGGAAGTAAACCAATTGCTTTTGCAATTGGGTAAAACCGCATTCATTAATCACGAAAAGCCCACGCCTTTTGATGAAGCTGTGAGCCTTTGCTGGTTTTTGGAAAATGTATATTACGACGCAATTCCATCCATTCTTGAAAAACTCATCAATGGGCTTGGCATGAGCGTACACGACTGGCCTTATCCGAATGTTTATCGATTAGGCTTCTGGCCGGGAGGTGACCGCGATGGAAACCCGTTCGTCAATCCTGAAATCACATTGCAAGTGGCTGCGAGACTGCGCGAAACGCTTTTGAGAGGTTACTATCGCGATTTGCGGCAATTAAAGCGCAGGCTGACATTCAAAGGAGTGGACGAGGCGATCAGTTTGGCTGAACGTAAGATGAACAGCACGATTTTCGGCCCGTTTGAAGAGGGTTATAACAATGCGCAGGAGTTGATCGATGAGTTCCTCAAAGCCCGCGAAGTGCTGGTTTCCAAGCACCAGGGACTATTTGTGGAGTTGCTTGACAATTTTATCCTCAAATTAAACATTTTCGGATTCTTCTTTGCGAGTCTGGATGTGCGTCAGGACAGCCGGAAGCATGGTAAGGCTTGGGAAGATATCCTTAAAAGACTTGAGAAAAAGATTCCTTTGCTGAAATACAGCGATTACGAAAGCTGGGACGAGGCGAAAAAAATAGACCTGCTGCTTTCATTGAACATTCCATTGCGGGATGAAGATTACGAAGATGAACTGACGAAAGATATTTTAGGATCTATTCGTGCGATTAAAACGATCCAGGAAAAGAATGGTGAAAAAGGGGCTCACCGTTATGTGATCAGCAATAACACATCTGCATTAAATGTCATGCAAGTGGTAGCGCTGGCCAAAAACCTCATTGCCGATGAAAGCGGAAAGCTTGCACTGGACGTCGTTCCGCTTTTCGAAACGGTTGATGACCTGGCCAATGCGCCTGAAATCATGCGGTCATTATACGAAAGTGAGTATTATCGTAATCATTTGCAAAATCGTGAAAACCATCAAACCATTATGGTTGGGTTTTCTGATGGAACAAAAGACGGCGGTTACCTGCGTGCAAACTGGTCGATTTACCGTGCTAAGGAAGAGTTAACGAAAGTTTCCCGTGAATTTGGTATCAAAGTCACATTCTTCGACGGTCGCGGAGGCCCTCCTGCGCGTGGAGGCGGCAATAACCACAACTTTTATTCTTCGTTAGGAACTGATATCGAGGATAAGGAAATTCAGTTAACCGTTCAGGGACAGACAATTAGTTCAAATTACGGAACGGTAACAACTGCGATGTATAATCTGGAAAGATTGTTTACAGCCGGTTTGGAAAACCACCTTTTCAGAGGCAACCGCGTTGAAGACGAATTGACGGCGGATGACAAAGTTCTGATTGAGGAAATGGCTGCTTTGGCTTATGACTCCTATTTGGATTTGAAAAATCATCCGATGTTTGTTAAATATCTGGACAAAAAGACCCCATTGCGTTTTTATGGACAAACCAACATTGGAAGTCGCCCTACAAAGCGGGGAAATGACGACGAAGGGCTGAAATTTGAAGATTTGCGTGCCATTCCTTTTGTGGGATCATGGGCTCAGATGAAGCAGAATGTTCCGGGCTTTTACGGCTTCGGAACGGCGATCGAGCAGATGAGTAATGAAGGTAAGAAGGAAGAGATCAAGCAGTTATACAAAAAATCGCTGTTTTTCAGGACGTTGATTGAAAATTCAATGCAATCCTTGTCAAAGGCATTTTTTCCTGCAACAAAATATCTTCGCGACGAGGCAGATTACAAGGAATTTTGGGACAAAATGTACAACGAGTTCCTGTTAACCCGCGACCAGTTGCTGGAAGTTTCCGGACAGAGAGAACTTCTGGACAGCAACAACGTCACTAAAGTCTCAATCAAAACCCGCGAAAGGATCGTTTTACCATTGATCACGATCCAGCAATATGCATTACAAATGCTCGCAGAGGATCCCAAGAATTTGCCAGTGGATGTGGAAACATATAATCAGCTGATCATGCGGGCGATGTTCGGAATTATCAACGCTGCGAGGAATTCGGCGTAGGGGTTAAGAATTGATATAGATGCTCCTGATCGTTTTGGTCAGGAGCATTTTTTTGTTTACGAGCTTCTTATTCAATTATACAGACGTCGAATCCGTACCATGGTCATTCTGCGGTGATTATCCATCGGTAATTGTAACCGGCATGCACTAAAATTATCGCCAATTTTCTTTGCAATAATTAGTAGACGAATAGTTGAAGGGACTTATAATTGGTAATCATATACTCAATGGCCCAAAGCTTCAACTTAACCTAACATGACGCATCATTCTGATCAGCGTGCCTATTTCTTTAAAATAGACACGACAATCAAAAAAATCCGAAACGCTTTACAGAAACGACTAACGGAGGCTGGTTTCGACCTTACGGTGGACCAGTGGGTGCTTATAGATCACATTTTCAGAAGGCAGGGCATCAGTCAGAATGAGCTTGCAGAACTCACATTTAAGGATCCGCCAACGGTTACGCGGATTATTGATCTACTTGAAAAAAAGGGGTTAGTAGAGCGTGGGCCCGCAGCGGGCGACCGGAGAAAGTTTAATTTGTTTCTTACAAAAGCAGGCGAAGCAACTTATAATGAGGCTTTTCCGATCGTAGCAGACATTCGCAGAAAGGGCTGGGGAAGCCTGAATGATTCCGATTATCAGCATTTTGTCCGTATTATGGACTCGATTTATCAAAACTTTACCTGACCGCGATAGGAAAATATTTTAAGATAAAATGGAGAATAACAGCACCTTGCGTTATTCTCCATTTTTTGTTTTAAACCTTTGGTCGGTGCTAATATCTAAACCATGTTGGCAGCAATTACTTTGAGCCCATTACAACGTTCTGATCGCTGCCCGCATCTGTATTTACATTAACAATCATTTTTTGAAGGCCATGAAAAAAATTATTTTGAGTTCATTACTTGCCGCTTGCGCTTTGTTCCCTGCTTTTTCACAAGTCAAATACGAGCAGCAAATTCCTTCTCCCCGCATTGAAGTTGCTGGTTTTGCAGAAATGGAGGTCGTTCCCGATGAAATTTATTTCAATGTTTCGCTAAGGGAATATTTTGAAGACGAGAAAAATCAAAAGAACAAGGTGGTCATCAGCACCCTTGAAAAGCAGTTAGTCAAAGCATTAACGGATGCCGGTTTGCCAAAAGAAGCATTGTCCGTCAGCGGCTTGGGAGGTTATCAGGAATATACAGACAAAAAGAAAAAGCCTGCCACATTTCTTGAAAGCAAACAATATGAGCTGAAAGTGAGCAGCCCTGATAAACTGGACGGCATTCTTTCAAAAGTGGAAAGCCGTGGCGTTCAGTATGCCAATGTAGCGCGTGTCGACCATTCAAAAAGAGAGGAGTTCAAGAAGCAGGTGAAGATTGATGCTTTGAAGGCAGCGAAGGTGAAAGCGGATTACCTGGTGGCTTCACTGGACCAAAAGCTTGGGAAGGTTTTAGAGATTAAGGAATTGGATGAAAACCTTTATTTCCCGCAACCAATGTTTGCTAAGGCGAATATGAGAACAATGGCCCAGGCAGAGTCTGCGGACGCTGTTGCTGAAAGTGATATTTCCTATCAAAAAATCAAGATCAGTTACCGGATGCAGGCGGCTTTTGAAATCAAATAAGTTTTTAAGCAAGCAGATCGGCATAGTTTTTTCTAGCAAATAGTTTAGTAACTTAAAGCATTCCTTTTGTATCAAAACATAAGTTTCTTTAAATTTAATCTCAAACTAAGTAACTGGAAATCATGAGCATTAACGCAAAACACCTTGCCACATTTATTCTTGGAGCCGCCGCCGGAGTGGCAGCGCATAAATATCTTCAAAGCGAAGAAGGCGAAAAGCTTTTGGAAGACCTGAAAACCAAAGCCAACAATCTGAAGGCCGAAGCGGAGGGTGCGATCGATAAGGCTCCTGAATATTTTGATGAGCTGAAAAACAAAGGTGCTGACACGCTTAAAAGCAGTTTTCCTGATGCCGAAAACTTTTTTAAAGACCTTTACGAAAAATTCGTAGGCGGTAAAGGGGCCGCAGGGACAACAACTGCCGAAACGACCCCGACGCCCGATCCAATATCATAATTTGCATTTGCATGTAATTAAATGGCCGAAGAGAGCTGGTAAGGTTCTTTTTGGCCATTTTTTGTAAGCAAATGATTGAGGTGTGCATATTGAAGCAGCATAATGGTTTTGGCATCTTTGATTTCACCTGAATTTACCATGCGAAGCGCTTCGTTGAATTGTAACTCCATCACTTCAATATTTTCCTGCTCCTGCTCACTGCCACCGCCTTCACTTACTTTCATTTCATCTCTATATTCGGCAACGAAAAAGTATAGAATTTCTGTAACAGAACCGGGCGACATATAGGCTTCAAATATCTTCTCGACGGCATTGATCATATAGCCGGTTTCTTCCTCCGTCTCCCTTCTGATGCAATCTTCCGGGTTATCGCGATCCAAAAGTCCCGCACAAGCTTCTATCAGCATGCCTGTTTCGTTCCCGTTCACATAGGTAGGAATGCGGAATTGCCTGGTTAGTATAACAGTTTGTTTCTCGCGGTTATAAAGCAATATCACAGCGCCATTTCCGCGGTCGTAAGCCTCCCGCGACTGCCTTTCCCATCGGCCGTCGGCGCCTTGGTAATCGAATGTGTATTTTTTTAATGTATACCAATTATTTGATAGCACCTCGTCTGCTACGATTTTCACTCGTTCATTTACCATTGATTATTTTTGATCAAATATGATTTATATTGAGCAAATATAATCAAATATAGAATTGCATACTCAATGCTGAATATTTTTCTGGCTAAAAAAGCGTATCCGGGAGTGTCAATTATTAAACGGCGTGCTATCTTGTTCTTACTATGGAAAATCTGAAACCAGCCAGTTACTGGATAGAAAAATACGCATTAAGCGCGCATCCCGAGGGCGGCTACTATGCGGAAACCTACCGGGCGAGCGAAAATGTGCCTCAACAAGTGTTACCAGCAAGATTTAGCGGAGACAGGTCGTTTTCGACTGGAATATATTTTTTATTAGAAACGCATAATTTTTCTGCATTTCACAGGATTAAGTCTGACGAAATGTGGCATTTCTACGCCGGAGAAGCGCTGGAAATTTTCGTAATCGATGCAGAGCATAGGGAAATGCAGATAATCAAGCTGGGTAACGATCCTGAGAATGGAGAAACGTTTCAGGCGGTGGTTCCGGCAGGAGCGTGGTTTGCGTCGCGTCCCGCGCAGGGGAGCACGTATGCATTAGTAGGCTGCACGGTCGCGCCTGGATTCGATTTTGCGGATTTTGAAATGGCCGATAGGGAAGCATTACAAATGCAGTTTCCTGAATTTGAACAAATCATTCAGGAACTGACAAGAATTTAGAAATGCTTGAGAGGATTAATTAACGCGCATTTTCGCCCAATAAGGTTTCGAAACGGTTTTATCAGGAAACACAGCCATCACCTCGTATTGTCCTGCCGCCAGGCTTGCAGGCACAACATACTTCCCGACCGGATAGCTTACGCCAGCCGTTGCCCAGTTCACCACAGCTAAGGCCGGTTTCAGGTCAACGGTTGTTGCGCCACTTTTAAGACGCAAGGCCGGCAGCTTATTTACATCAAAATTGGTGTTGGAAGAGCCATATTCAACAGGAGAAGGTTTCGCATAAAAAGCATCGCCTTTTTTGAAGGTCAATGGCTCGGTATTTCTGATTAGGGCCTGCGTTAATTCGCCTTTCCAAACGGATTCAATGGATTTTGACGCAACATTGGAAACGTAGATCGAACCTTCGCCAATTCGTTTTTCTCCTTCATGAAAGGTTAGCAGATAGGATCCTTCGGCAATATTGGCAGGAAACTTTTCAAGATTCAAACTGGTCGGACTGAGAAATCTCAGCGAAGCCGTTGCGGGCGCCGTTACAAAATCGCTGGTAAATTTGACGGTGTATTTTGAAGTGGAAATAAAATAACCACCGCTTATGAAAACAGAATCTTTGGTCGAATACACAAATTTGGAATCCGGGATTCTTGAAAACGGCTCTCCGCGGGTAAATGTTAGTCCTTCAAAAACAATCGGATCTTTATCTGCAAAAAGAATTTCAATTTTGATAGGATCAGCGCCTACCAGCTTATCAATGTTTTCAAATGTGATGTTTTCCTGATTTTGGTAGTAAGTAGTTTGGGTCGAGAAACCAGTTTTTGCATTCGTCGCCTTAATGACCGGCGGCGTCTGCCCGGGACGGGAAGGAATTGTTCCTACACCCGATACGAACTTAAATGGCGACTTAAAACCATTTGTGTTGATTGTGATTACCTTGGTTAGCAGCTCCACCTTGGGCTGGCCTGCAATCTCAAAATATACTGTAAACAAACCGGCAAACTTATCCTCTTTATCACGCAATGTGAATGTTAATGGCTGATTTCCCTTAAAATTATATGTGATCGTGCTGTCCGTTGTGGCTTTGCCGAGACTGTCTATCAGCACCACATTCTTGTTCAGGGACATTTTCAATTCGGCGGAATTACTCAAATACGATTCCGGCAGGCTGATCTGATAATTTTTGGTAACAGAATCGAATGTGATCTTTTCGGAGCCAGGGACATCGAATGATCTCAAAAACTGGATCGGCGTGTATGGCAGTTCTGTATCCGGGTCGGGCCCAGGATCTTTTGAATCTTTTTTACAGTTGGATAAACATGCAACAGATATAAATAGCAGTAGGAATGTGAGTTTTCTCATGTCAGATAAAGCAATGCCTAATAGTAACGCTCGAAAGTGTTAAAATATTAGTACCCGATACTGGTATCGTCACCTCTCGGATCGGACCCGCCTTCAAGCGAGCCGTCAGGGAGCACGAGTATGCAGTCCATTCGACCGATTGTATTGCGTTGCTGTTCAAGAATATAACCTTTATTCTGTAACTTTTTGATGGCTGCTTCGGAGAAAGCATTTGCCTCAAAAGTTGTTTTGTCAGGAAGCCATTGGTGATGAAATTTTAATGCGTTTACCGATTGTTGCATGGTCATTCCGTGTTCCAGCACATTCAGGACCGTTTGGTACACAGATGTGATAATGGTTGATCCACCCGGCGTTCCGACCACCATCAGCAGCTTTCCGTCTTTTTCGATAATGGTTGGCGTCATGGATGAGAGCATCCGTTTGCCCGGCGCAATGGCATTGGCTTTGTTGCCGATCAGTCCGTACATATTGGGCGCACCCGCTTTTACACTGAAATCGTCCATTTCATTATTCATAAAAAAACCGCCGCCTTTGATCACTACGCGGCTTCCGTAGCCGCCATTAAGCGTCGTTGTGAGTGAAACAGCATTGCCTTCTTTGTCAACAATGGAAAAATGGGTAGTTTCCAAACTCTCATAGCCGGGGAAAGCTCCGCCGCTAATATCTTTACTGTCAGTTGCTTTATCCCAGCTAAAATCGCTCCATCGTTTGGTCAGATAATCTTTGCTGATCAATGTTTCCACAGGCACCTTAACAAAATCCGGATCGCCGAGAAATTTGGCGCGATCGGCGTAAACCCGGCGTTCGGCTTCTATCATTACCTGAATGGTCGAATCGCTGTGCCATCCCCATTTACGCAATGGATGTTGTTCAGTCAGTCGCATGAGCTGCAATAATGCTACGCCGCCACTGGATGGAGGTGCCATGGTAATAACCTTGTACTCCTTGTAGTTTTCGGTGATTGTTTCGCGCCATTGCGCTTTGTAGTCAGCCAGGTCTTTTTTGCTGATGATCCCTTCATTGTTTTTATTAATATCTTTTACTAAACGCCTCGCTGTCTTGCCTTTATAAAAACCATCATGGCCCGTTTTCTGAATGCGTTTTAAAACTTTGCCCAGATCTTTCTGAACCAGCAAGTCACCGGCGACCCAATCTTTCCCGTTTGAATTGATGAAATATTTTGTGCCTGGATTCAGTTGTAACAAATCTTTTTTAACTGCATTCAGTCCGCGCGCCTCCCTTTCCGTTTGCACAACGCCCTTTTCTGCAAGATCAATAGCAGGTTGAAGAAGCTGTTTCCAGGGCAGTTTTCCATGTTTTGCATGTGCTTCTGCCATGCCTGCAACCGAGCCCGGAACGCCTGAGGCAAGCCGGCCGAGAATGCTGGAATTAGGGATTACATTACCTGCTTGATCCAGATACATGTCTGCATGACCCTTTGCAGGCGCTTTCTCGCGAAAATCAATGCTGTAACTCTTGCCGGATTTATCTCGCAACACTAAAAATCCGCCCCCGCCGAGGTTTCCTGCCGAAGGATGAACCACTGCCAAAGCAAACTGCACTGCAACAGCAGCATCCACAGCATTTCCGCCTGCTTTCAATATTTCAACGCCCACTTTGGAAGCTTCGGGATGAGCTGATGCAACCATGCCGTTTTGAGCAATTACGCCCGGACGGTCATTGAAAAATGGCTTTTGATTGGGATCATCGGATAGGAACTGATAAAATCCCGTCGATTCCTGAACGGGCTTTTGAGCAGCCAGAAATCCCGGTAAAATACAGATTGTAAATGCCAGTTTGTAGCGTAATGTCATTATAGGAGTGTTATAATTCAGTTTGTAATTTATTAAATCAATCACTTTATCTTACCTTTTATAACAATTTATTTCAAAGCCTGATACTTTAAACTTAACTTTTGGTTTGAAAGGATTTTGAAAGAAACATTATATCGGAAGGCGCTATGAAATTTTTACGGCAGGTTTTAGAAAGTTTCCGTTTCGCGTGGCAGGCGCTCAAATCCAACATTACCAGGACAATTTTATCATTACTGGGCGTAACAGTCGGCATTTTTGCGATTGTTGCCGTTTTTACTATTGTCGATTCCCTCGAACGAAGCATTAAAGACAGCATGAGCTTCATCGGGGATAAGGTTATCTATGTTCAAAAGTGGCCCTGGGGCTTTGGAGGGGAATACCAGTGGTGGAAATATTTTCAATGGCCGGAGCCCACTTATGCAGAATACAAATTCCTTTACGAAAATCTGGAAAGCGCCAGCGCTGTGGCCGTGATGGATTTTAGGGGAAGTACCACATTAAAAAACGGCTCCAACAGCATCGTGGCGCAGATTCAGGGCGTTTCTTATGAGTACAATCAGATTTCAGATATTCCCATTCAGGACGGGCGCTATTTTATTCCGCTTGAAACCAATAACGCGCGTAATGTGGCCATTGTGGGTGCAGATATCGCATCAGCGCTGTTTCCGGGGCAAGATGCGGTTGGGAAAGTGTTCAAACTGGCGGGAAATAAGTTCACAATCGTAGGTGTTCAGGTCAGGAAAGGAGAAAGTCTCGTAGATTTTGGCGGAAGCCCGGATAAGAATTGTGTTATCCCATTTGCCTCATTCTCCAAGCTTTTTCAATCGGGCCGTCGCAGTGCCGACATTGTTGTCAAAGGTTTTCCCGAAGACGAAGGAATGAAAGAAGTGGAAGCCGAAATTACGGGCTTAATGCGCACAAAAAGAGGCATTAAGCCGCGCGATGGAAGTAATTTTTCTCTCAACCGTCCCGAAGCAGCGGCAGAAGCGATCGGACAACTTTTTGCCGTGCTTACCATTGCCGGGTGGGTTATAGGCAGCTTTTCAATATTGGTAGGAGGGTTTGGCATCGCCAACATTATGTTTGTATCCGTGAAGGAAAGAACCAACCTGATCGGCATTCAAAAGTCACTGGGCGCGAAAAATTATTCAATCCTGTTCCAATTTCTGTTTGAGGCCGTGATGCTTAGCCTGGTTGGCGGGTTGGTGGGTATATTTTTGGTGTTTCTTTTGTCGTTCATGCCCATGGGCTCCCTGCAAATTTTATTGACGCCGGGAAATATTATACTTGGGCTGGGGGTTTCGAGCATCATTGGCGTGTTATCGGGAATTGTGCCTGCCATGCTTGCCGCGCGCATGGACCCAGTTATTGCAATCCGGGCAAAATAATAACTAGGAATAATCAATCCGTTTTGCGAAGTTCGCTGATATCAATAAACTCAGAAAAATTACTGTTATGCGTAAATGGGTCATATTTGCCATATTTCTGGCCATTATTTTCGGAATCCTTTATTACCTCACCTTCGGTTATTACAGCGAAGGAAAACGCGGAGGTTTTATTACTAAATTGAGCAACAAAGGTTATTTGTTCAAAACATATGAAGGCGAGCTGAGAATGGGCGGCCTTTACGAAGGCGACGGCACCATGAATTCCTCGGAATGGGTGTTTTCGGTAAGCGCAAAAAACAAAGATGCAATAGCCAAGCTTGAAGAAGCGATCAAGAACGGGCAGCGGGTTTCCCTGACTTATGAAGAGAAATTCTTTACGCTGCCCTGGAATGGGGATACAAAATATTTCGTGACAAATGTGGAAGTGCTGGAAAATGTGCGTTCCAACCAGTTGCCACAGCCACCACCATCAAATCTGCCGGCACCGACCGATATTGATACAAACAAGGTTCTTTAAACGAAAAGCGGGAGGTTAGCCTCCCGCTTTTTTTGCTTTATAGCCTTTTCCAACCAGCCAGTTTATCACCTTATCGCGGTGATCGCCCTGGATTTGGACCTCCTGATCTTTCACGGTTCCGCCGCTTCCGCAAAGGGCTTTCAATTGTTTGCCCAATGCTTCCATATCCGCATTGGTTCCGATAAATCCTTTTATAATGGTAATCACTTTTCCTCCTCCTTTGCGGTCCAGCCAAATCCTGAGGTCCTGCTGCGCGGGCGGCAATGTATCCGGTTCGTCGGCTCCGGAATCGTTGTATTCGAAGTCAGGGTTTGTGGAATAAATGACTCCTGTGCGGTTCTTTTTTGACATCAGACAATTACTCGCAGGCTCTGCGGTTTAATTTTAACTTCTATCCTCGTTGTATCCAGCTGAAAAGGCTCGCCATCGTAATGTATCATTGGCGGCGCTTGCGTCTCGATCACGGCTTCGGTCATATGCTGGTAATCAATGTAGCGCGAAGCCTTCATTTGCTTGGTAAAGAGTTGATATGCCAACGATGTGCCATACCACTTTGGAAACGGCTTAATAACGCAAAGATCCAGCAAACCATCCTGCAAACTGGCCTGAGGCGCAACCCAGGCATTATTCCCAAACTGGCCCGCATTGGCAAATGACAATGAAAAAGCATTGGTTTCCACACCATTCAATTTAAATCTTTGCGGTTTATAACGCCAATAAGACTGAAACGAAACATTAATGTAAGTAGCCAGTCCCCGCTGGTTTTGCTGACTGAACAAATGCCCTACATAAGCATCAAAGCCCATTCCTGCCGTGCAAAAGAACGGGATATCATTGATTTGGGCGCTGTCGATAGTGATTATTTTTCCTTCAAAAAGCCTTTTTAATGAAGCTTCCAATGTAAGCGGAATGCCGAGGTGACGAGCCAGCCCATTGCCGGAGCCAAGCGGAATGATGCCGATAGGCTGATCTGTGTCCACAAGCGGCTGCGCAATTTCATTCACCGTTCCGTCGCCGCCAACTGCTACAATGGCCTTCCAGGGCTGCAATCCAAGATTCTCTTTGACCAATGTTGTTGCGTGCGCTCTTTCCTCTGTAAAAAGGATCTGTGCTTCCGCCCCGTTTTTTTGCGCAAATAATTCAATTGTTTTTTGCACCTCACCAACATGCTTACCAATCGAAGTGCCGGAATTGGGATTTAAAATAAATAAATAGGAAGGCTTGTTCACAGGTCAGGCGAAGAATAGAACAAAATGAGTACCGCTTCCCTTATTTCTTTCGTGTATATTTAAAATCAGGAAACGATTTACAAAAATCCGCAAAAATTATGAGAAACCGGCTCTTCACGCTCATCCTGATCCTGATTTCGCTTTTTGCAAAGGCGCAGTCTTTGAAAGACAAAGAAACCATTTACGGAACGATGGACAGGCAAATGGCCGATTGGAACCGCGGTGACATTGATTCATTTATGAATGGTTACTGGGAATCGGATTCGCTGATGTTTGTTGGAAAGGGCGGCATTACTTATGGCTACAAAGCAACACACGAAGGTTATCTGAAACGTTATCCCGATCGTGCGACGATGGGAACATTGAAATTCACTTACCTAAATCTCACATTCCCAGGCGATAGCGTAGCATTTCTTGTAGGGAAATTCCATCTGACACGGCCTGAAAAGGGGGATTTGGAAGGACATTACACATTGCTTTGGAAGAAAATCAAGGGCAAATGGGTGGTTGTATGCGACCACACGAGCGGATAACAAAAAGAGCTTCGATTGAATAACCGAAGCTCCCCTCTAAGATTGAAAATTTATCAGAGTTTTTTGAAAACCAGTAATGCATTAACAGGCGGCTTGGTTGCATCTGTCTGCGTGTTAACAACAACTGTTAGATTGGTGTCCGTTTGCATGATTTTAAATTCCTGGTTGGTTGAGCCTCTGCTTAATGTTAGCTTGTCTCCATCCACTTTCCATTTCGCATCGGTTCCAACTGGAACAAAAGGATCAATCGCAGTAACCGCAGAAGGGCAATCAGCTGTTGTAAGCGTGTTATTTGGATTAAACGTTAGTTTTAGCTCTAAGATACACGGCGCAACAGTTTGAATGAAGCTCAAAGCTGGAATCGTGGTTCCCGGAGTTTCAGGCGTTACCGCAGTCAATTGCCATCTGCCAACGATTGGATTCGTATCCTCTACCGGAGCGGGTTCTTTGTCATCGTCTTTGCATGCTGTCACAACAAATGCCGTCAATAGAAATGTTAGGAGCGTGATTTTTTTTAATGCGGTGTAGATCTTCATAATCAGGGAGTAAAGGTTGATTTAGTTTCGTATCGTCAAGATTAACGTCCAAACATACTTCAAAAATGCTTTTGCAGAAAGTTTTTATGATTTAACGTGATGAATAGGCATTTAAGAATGAATTAGGCATTGTTTTTTATGAAAATGTCCAGCAGTTCCCGGGCCGCAGCATCCGGAAGCTCGGCTCCGTCCTGAACCAATTTTTCCAGCGACTTCAACTTGTTCTTAATATCGGGATGTTCATAAAACCTGTCTTCCAGTGACTGCCTGATCCGGTCATGCATCCAGTTCAGGTTTTGGTTTTGCCTGTTTTGATCGAAAAATCCGTTTTCCTTTGTTGTTTTCTCAAACGCCTGGATCAGTTTCCAGATTTCCTCCATGCCATTTTCCTCCAATGCAGAACAGGTAAGCACTTCCGTAGCAAAGCCTGAGTCAGATTGCGGAAACAAATGCAAAGCATTCTGATAAGTTGACACGGCTATCGCAGCAGTCGGAACATTGTCTCCATCAGCCTTATTGATTGCGATGGCATCCGCCATTTCCATGATTCCTTTCTTAATTCCCTGCAACTCGTCGCCCGCGCCTGCCAGCATGAGCAGCAGAAAAAAGTCCGTAATGCCTTTAACCAAGGTTTCAGACTGCCCGACTCCCACGGTTTCAATCAGAATAATGTCGTAGCCGGCCGCCTCGCAGAGCAACATAATCTCCCGGGTGCTTTTGGCAATTCCTCCCAGAAACAAGCCCGTCGCCGAAGGACGAATGTAGGCCATAGGGTTGTGCGCTAGCTTTTCCATCCGCGTTTTGTCACCCAGAATGCTGCCCCGGGATTTCTGGCTGCTCGGATCAACGGCCAGAACAGCCACACGCTTTCCTAAGGACGTTAAATAGGTCCCGAAAGACTCTATAAATGTGCTTTTGCCAACACCTGGAACGCCCGTTATCCCAATGCGCAATGCGTTGCCTGAATGCGGGAGAATTTCTTTGAGAATGGCTGCCGCAAGTTCCTTATCAGCGTGTAATCTGCTTTCGGTCACGGTAATAGCCTGGCTCAGCATAATCCGGTCGCCAGCCATTATTCCGGCTGTATAATCTGCTGTGGAGAGACGCTGGCGCATGGTTTATTTAGGGATGTAACCGGAAATATTTTAAAGTAACTACCGGTTAGCAAAAATGAAACTTTTTATATTAAAAAAGGCGAAAAGCCGTATATTGCTCGTTTACAATCACATGTTTTCAATATATAATCATTAAGAATGAAAATTTCAATATTTCGTCTGGGCTTGTTCTTTATGGCAGGTCTTGGATTTTTTAACGCCCACGCACAAGAGCAGGAGAAGGTGAAATACGACTCACATGTGCTTTTTCACCCATTATTTAATTTTCAGCCAGGGAACGAATATCGTACGGGCGGAGGGGCCCCCGGTCCAAAATATTGGCAAAATCGCGCAGATTATAAAATCAATGTTGCCCTGGAAGAGGAAAAAGGAATCGTGAGTGGCGATGTTGAACTTACCTATAAAAACAATAGCCCAGAATCGCTTGATTTTATCTGGCTTCAACTGGATCAAAATGCATTTAATGATCAATCGAGAGGCGGAAAGACCACGCCGGTGACAGGCGGACGGTTTGGTAACACGGGTTTTAGCGGAGGAGATTCGATCAAAACGGTTACTGTTCAGCAGGGAAAAGGCGGGTTTATTGAGGCGAATTATAAAATCACAGACACCCGCATGCAGATCAGGCTGGCTACCCCTGTGAAGCCCAATGGTGATATCATTAAAATTAAAATTGCCTATTCTTTTAAAATCCCTGAATACGGCTCGGACCGGATGGGAACATTGGAAACCAAAAACGGCATCGTATATGAAATGGCGCAATGGTATCCACGTGTGGCCGTGTTTGACGACATAGAAGGCTGGAACTTGCTTCCTTACCTGGGCGCAGGCGAGTTTTACCTGGAATATGGTGATTTTGAATACAATGTAACCGTTCCCTGGGACCACATTGTAGTTGGCTCGGGTGAATTGCTGAACCCTGCGGACGTTCTTACGGCAGAACAAAGAAAAAGATTGGCCGATGCTGCAAAAAGCGATCAGACTGTTATGATCCGCAGCGCGGAGGAGGTTACAAATCCTTCAACGAGACCGAAACAATCGGGCACGCTTACATGGCGTTTCCGTTGCTTGCAGGCGCGTGACATTGCCTGGGCAACTTCTAAAGCATTTGTTTGGGATGCAGCAAAAATGAATTTACCAAAAGGTAAAACTGCTCTCGCACAGTCGGTTTATCCCGCTGAGGACGGCGGATTGGACGGCTGGGGCCGCTCGACAGAATACGTAAAAGGCTGTATCGAATTTTATTCCGGTTACGTGCATGAATACACTTACCCGGTTGCGACGAATGTTGGCGGGATTGTGGGTGGAATGGAATATCCCGGAATCGTATTTTGCAGCAGCAAAAGCCGGAAAGATGATCTCTGGGGCGTAACCGATCACGAGTTCGGACACAACTGGTTCCCAATGATCGTGGGTAACAACGAGCGTAAATATGCATGGATGGACGAAGGATTTAACACATTCATTAACTTCCTATCCACAGATAATTTCAATAACGGGGAGTATAAAAGCGCTCAAATGAATGATATGCAGCGTCTTGCGCCTATTATCTTCCGTCCAAAGGCCGATCCGATCATGACTATTCCCGATGTGGTGCAGGCGGTCAACTTGGGCTGGGAAGCTTATTATAAGCCAGCATTAGGTTTAAAAATGCTGCGCGAGCAGGTTTTAGGCAAAGAGCGTTTTGACTATGCATTCCATTTGTATGTGCAGCGCTGGGCATTCAAGCATCCAACACCTTACGATTTCTTCCGTACAATGGAAGATGCTGCCGGTGAAGATCTTGGCTGGTTCTGGAAAGGCTGGTTTTTTGAAAATTACAAGCTGGATCAAGGTGTTAAGGGCGTAACTTATGTGGAGCAAAACCCGCAAAAAGGTTCTTTTATCACCATTGAAAACCTGGATCAATGGGCAATGCCGGCTAAAATTGACATTGAAGAAGTAAGCGGCAAAAAGACGCGTGTTGAATTGCCAGTGGAAATTTGGCAGCGCGGCGGAAGCTGGACGTTCAAGGTGGCTACGCAGCAGCCCATCCGCTCAGTTACCATTGACCCTGAACACAATTTGCCGGACGTCAATCCTGAAAACAATGTTTGGAAACCGGCGATGTTTTCGGAACCGGAAGTGAACTAAGCTGTTTTAACAGATATGAAAAAAGCCCGCATCTCATCGATACGGGCTTTTTTGTGTTGATAAATTAAAATATCAGATCGTGATCAGCATGGCTCCGTAAGAGTAACCACCACCGAAAACGGTAATCACAATGTTGTCGCCTTTTTTAAACTTGTCTTTATTTTCCGACAATGCGATCGCACAACCGGCGCAGCCCGTGTTTCCTAAATATTGAATGTTGGAGATCAGTTTTTCGACCGGAATTCCCAGTGTGTTGATGACATTAAGGCTAATGCGGTGGTTGGCCTGATGCGGGATCAGATAATCCAGATCATCAATGGTCAGTCCGCAAGCCTGTAAAACCTGCTGGCTCACTTTGGGCATATACTGGCAGGCATTCTGGAACACATCCCGACCGTAAGGCATGATCACACCGCGGTCATTTGGCCGTAAAACAACTGCTTCAATGGCTTTTCCACTTGTTGCCGCGCCCCCGGTAATGAGGTTTTTGATCTCCATATCAGAATCCGTCTGGCGTTCTTTTGAGATTAATAGTGCCGAAGCGCCATCTCCCCACAAATGGCCTGAAACTGTGTCCATTTCGTTATAATAAGCCGTGTTGTGATCCGATACCACAACTACTGCTTTGGAAGCCTTGCCCAAAGCAAAATAGCCTTCCACAATCTCAATAGCGTTCAGTAATGAAGAACAGGCAGATGAGATGCTGACAACCGGAATATCCGGAATTTGAAGCTGGTGCTGGACTGCATGCGCTAACGTAACAATGGTGTCATAAGGCGTATAAGTAGCACCGATAATGAGGTCAATTTCATTTTTGCTGTAAGGGATGTTTTCAAGTAAGGCCTCAACTGCTTTCATCGCCATGGTGGAAGTATTTTCTTCCGGAGAAGCCTTACGTCTTTCTGAAATTCCTGTGCGTTCTACAATCCACTCATGGGACAGATTGTTAATATTTGTAAAATATTCATTACCAATAACTTCGCTTGGTAAATAATGACTAACTGTATTAATATACATGATTGAGAAGTTGACTTCGCAAGCTACGATTCTTTTTAATTCCGAAAGTTAAATATTTCGTAGAAATCGTAGTACTTAATATTTGAACAATTCAATAATAAGTTTATAAAATTATACTTAAAAGTAAACTTGGCTGAAAAAGTGTTAATTTTTTAGCCAAGTTCGATAAAACGAAAGCAGTGTGCCTTCCTCAGACTTCCAGTTATACGTTTCTTCCACTGATTTCCGGCCACAAACGCCCATTCTAATACGCTCCTCCGGATTTTCAATCAGCCATTGCAGCTTTTCTGACAACAAATCGGCCCTGTAAGGAGATATACAAAAACCACAACCCGATTGTTCAACGACATTCCTGTACAAAGGGAAGTCTGATGTAATAACCGGCAAGTTCAATGACATATATTCAAATAGTTTGGTTGTGTAAGATTCCGGATAATCCGCAACGGGTTTCAAGAGCGCAATCCCTGCAATCGCATTTCGAGCATATCCAAAAATCTTTTTTTGATCCGTGTAACCGTAAAAAGTCAGATTTTCCGCAATCTCATCGTAACCAGGCAGTTTTTCTATTTCGTTTTGAGCAATCCGCAGGCTGCCAAACAAATGCATTTTAAAGTCAGGATAACATTTCTTTAATGTTGCCAAAGCAACTACAATTACATCAAAAGATCGTTCCAGAGAAATAACCCCCATATATACGATCTCCGGACTCATGCCTGTTAATGGTCTGTGTGCTGGATATGTGTCTATAAATGAAGGCAGTGCATAATTGCGGACAATCGCGGCAGGGTGGGCCAGTCTGTCATATTCAATTAAATAAGCATCTTCGGTGAAAATAAGGGCAAAATGCTGCCTGGCGCAATGGTCAAAAAACCAGAAAAGCCTGCGATACAACCAGGCATTATTGTAAGTCTTGATGCTGAATTTCTTAAATAGGTTTTCCTGCACTTCGTAAATCACATTTGCACCCAGCCATTTGCACACAAAAGCAATGGGAATCAGCTCCGGAACGAAAATATGCACCAGGTCCGGCCGGATACGGAGGCATTTATACAAAACTACAATGTGTGAAAAAAGCAATCTGAGAAACAGACTTCGAAACTCGGGAAGCCAGATCATGGTGAACGTTCCGTCTGCAGCGCTCGACTTGGCGTTTGGCAAAGCGCAAAACACATGATATTCCTTTGCCAGCGAAGGTGCGATTTTGTACAAAATCCTGGGATCCGTTGCCGGATGGACGGTGCTAAGCAGCAAGATTCGGCGCTTCACGATGCACTCACCATGGCAACGCCCGCAGAAGTCCCGATGCGCTCGGCGCCCGCTTCAATCATAGCAATGGCTTGTTCTTTCGTCTTTATTCCACCCGACGCTTTTATTTTTACATGCGGTGGAAGTATCGAACGCATTTTGCGAACAATTTCAACATCAGCGCCTTGTGGAGCAAACCCGGTTGAAGTTTTTACAAAATCTGCATTGGCTTCAGCGCAAATTTCGCAAGCCGTGTGAAGGTCAAATGAGTCCATGTAAGCCGTTTCAATGATCACCTTAATCATGGCATTCCGCTCGTGTGCGAGCGTGGCGATCTGGCTGAGTTCTTCCCGAACACTGAGATAAGCCATGGATTTGAACTGTGCAATGTTCATGACCACATCCAGCTCCGTTGCGCCGTTTTCAAGTGCATTATTGGCTTCGAAAATCTTGCTCGCCTTTGTGGAATAACCAAAAGGAAATCCAATAACCGTTGCTATTTCAATCTTAACGGGGCAGAATTCAAGCATTTCCGCCGTATAGGCGACGTAAGTGGGAGCAACACAAACCGCCTTAAACTGATGAATCCAAGCCTCTTCACACAATTTCCGGATGTCGGTTTCACTCGCATTTGCAGTTAGTAAAGTATGATCAATGTAAGCGGAAAGTGACGTCATAGGATCGGGCAGGGCGATAGTTTTAAAAGTAAAAACCCCGTCGTAATGACAGGGTTTAATGCAATGATCTATAAGCAGAGATTATTTTGCGCTTTTCTTATCTTTCTCAGGAGCTTCGGCAATTTCTTCGGCTACCACTTCCGGCGCTTCTTCTGCTTCAACTCCTTCGCCAGCTTCCTCAGGAGCAGCAACGAATAACTCAGGCGTGTATTTTGACAAAAGATTATACCATGTAATGATCTTCTTAATGTCAGACACGTAAACTTTCGACCTGTCGAAATCCGGAAGGATTTTATTCAAAAACTCGATTAATTCCTTGTCTGATGCGGTTTTTGGTTGCAAAGTGACTTCTTCACCATGCTCTTCACGAATTTTAAGGAAAACGTCTGCCAATGGAGCTGATTCTTCTTCACCGTCCGTAAAAATAGAAACGTCTTTCAACACGGAAACACGTGCAGTTGGTCCGATCAACGTTTTTTCGCGCTTTTCATCCAGGCTTTCTACGATGACCCCTGCACGGCTGGGCTTAAGAATACGGAACAATCCGCCTTTTCCTGAAACATTTGCTATTTCTTTCAACAAATCCATTCCTGTTGACTCTACTTTTTCACTCATCCTTTCTTACTAATTAGTTATATCTTAATAATGATTATGTTGAATGCGATGACCAATTCAATTTTGCGCAAAATAACGGAAAGATTGAGCGTTAAACAACCTCCGGTTTACTTTGTCCTTTCAAACGACTGATTATAAGTTTCTATTGCCTCCAGAATCGGCTCGCGCCCCTCGTTTTTTTCTGCTGATGTAATGAACATGGGCGGCACTTCTTCCCACATTTCAGCCAGTTTACTTTTGTAAGCCTCCATCCGGTTTACAGCCTGATTGGGTTTGAGCTTATCGGCTTTTGTGAAAATAATGTGGAAAGGAATGCCGGCTTCGCCCAGGCCTGCCATAAATTCCAGGTCAACAGGCAGCGCGTTGTGCCGAATATCAATAAGTACGAACGTGCAGATCAGGTTTTCTCGGTTGTGCAGATAATCGCCGATCATCTTTTCCCACTTCTCACGCTCTACTTTGCTCACTTTGGCATAACCATAGCCCGGCAAATCGACCAGATACCAGGAGTCGTTGATAAAATAATGGTTAATTAACTGTGTCTTACCGGGTTGCTGTGAAGTTTTGGCAAGCGATTTTTTCCCGGTCAGCATATTGATCAGTGAGGATTTACCAACATTGGAGCGCCCGATGAAAGCATATTCGGGCAAAACGGGATCAGGACATTTCTCATAATCCGAATTGCTCATTACGTATCTTGCTTCCTGAACTTTCATGCTTTTTTGACGTTAATAATAGTGCGAAGTTACTTTTTCTTTTTTACTAACCTCAAATGTCCTGGTGGCAGGATCCATAAAGAGCAATTGGATAAAATAAATGATTAGGGTATTTTCGTTAAGAAGAATTGAAACCATAACTAAATCAATAAAGATGAAAGGTCTTAAAAAACTATCTTTTCTCATTGCAATCCTTACGTTGACATTCGCAACGACCATTGCGGCAACCAAAGCGGACGGGGATAAAAAAGAAATAAAAGCAGAAGAAAAAGGCATTCAATTTACAGAAGCCAAATGGGCGGAGATCCTGAAGAAAGCCAAAGCCGAAAACAAGATCATATTTTTCGACGCTTATACCACCTGGTGCGGGCCTTGTAAAATGATGCAAAAAAATGTCTTCACACGTGACGATGTTGCAGCTGTTTTTAACAAAGATTTTATCAATGTAAAGTATGATATGGAAAGCGGCGAAGGTTTGAAGCTAGCCGGAAAATATCCATTGGAAGCCTATCCGACCTTGTTTTTTATCGACGCGAAAGGCAAAGTGGTGAAGCAGGTGATTGGATACCAAACACCTGAGAAATTGATTGATCTTGCAAAATCTGTTCAAAAGAAATCTCCTAAGGCGATCTAACTGAACAATCAATATAAAAAGAAACACCCCGGAGGATTTCCTTCGGGGTGTTTCTTTTTAGGATAAATAATGTTATTCGTAATAGTTTGGAACGCGGTGTCCGCTGCTTTCCAGGAGTCTGTCTTTCTTAAAGAGCAATACATCGGCGGTAACCATATCATTAACCAATGCTTTCAGATCGTATTTAGGTTTCCAGCCTAGTTTTGTCATGGATTTGGTAGGATCACCAATTAAAAGCTCAACCTCGGTAGGACGGAAATATCTCGGATCAACTGCAACTACTTCTTTACCAATTTCCACCTGGAAATCAGGGTTATTGCATTTCGCCACTTTCGCGATCTCTTCGGCACCTTCGCCGCTGAAATCAACCTCAATGCCCACTTCCGCAAATGCCATTCTCACGAAATCACGGATACGCGTTGTAATGCCGGTTGCGATCACGAAATCTTCCGCCACTTCCTGCTGAAGAATCAGCCACATAGCTTCAACGAAGTCTTTTGCGTGTCCCCAGTCGCGTTGTGCGTCCAGATTTCCTAAGTAAACTTTATCCTGTAATCCCAAAGCGATCCGTGCAACTGCGCGGGTGATCTTACGGGTTACGAATGTTTCCCCTCTTAATGGTGACTCGTGGTTGAAAAGGATACCATTTACAGCAAACATATCGTATGCTTCACGGTAATTAACTGTGATCCAGTAACCGTAAAGTTTGGCAACCGCGTATGGTGAGCGGGGATAGAACGGCGTGGTTTCCGACTGTGGAACCTGTTGCACCAAACCGTAAAGCTCAGATGTTGAAGCTTGATAGATTTTCGTTTTTTTGGTCAAACCCAAAAGGCGAACTGCTTCCAGGATACGCAATGTTCCGATTCCGTCGACATTGGCAGTATATTCTGGTTCCTCAAAGCTCACCTGAACGTGAGACATGGCACCCAGATTGTAAATTTCGTCAGGCTGTACTTCCTGAATGATGCGAATAATGTTGGTAGAATCACTCAAATCGCCATAATGCAGTTTGAACCTCACATTTTTTTCATGTGGGTCCTCATAAATATGGTCAATACGCTGCGTATTGAATAATGAGCTGCGACGCTTTATACCATGCACTTCGTACCCTTTGCTTAAAAGGAGTTCAGCCAGATAAGCACCATCCTGCCCGGTAATCCCGGTAATTAAGGCTATTTTCATTAGTATGTATATGTGGATAAATAATATCCGGGTTAAAAAGTTAGAAACATTTCAAATCCTAGTTGCTTTCGGCAGTAGGGTTAACCAGCAGGCTCCGCTTTATATCCACTCGATCTGCCAGGATGACCGCCGAAGAATACCGCTCACGAATGAGTTCCAGATATTGTTCTGCGTCAGTGCGATACATGAAATCGCCCACTTTTACGCGGTATGTGGGCTGTGTGTAGGAGACGTAAGGATTCAGGTCCGGAAACGCCTGGTAGACGTAACTTTTCGCATCATCTGCTTCCTGCCTTACATTACCCACATAAATCTGTATCCGAAAACCATTGGCATAACGAATTGATTTATTGTGTTTGGCCAACGTGTCCAGCACCGTTTCTAGTCGCTTGTTGACATATAACGGCTTATCCACATTGCCTTTTGGCGCTGTACTTGTTTTAGGTGTGCTTACCGGGGCAGCTCTTTCGGTAACCGTCGGTTCAACATAATCAAAACGGGGCCTCACCGAAGACAGATCTTCCTTGTATTCCGAATTGGAAGAGCTTACAACAGACTTTTTGCTGCAACCTGAAAGGAGGATAATGAAAAGATGAAGAGCCCATAAAAAATTCTTTTTCAGCATCATATCCTTAGCCTTTATCACTTAGCCTGCAAACTTAATCAAAAATGGATGAATCACCATAACATGCTATTTTGAATGTAATAGCTAACTTTACAAGGATTTATTTACCGGTTCAATGCAAATTCAATCTAACTTTTCGCTTCGTAATTTCAATACATTCGGACTCGAATCCACCGCTTCTTTTTTCGCCGAAGTCCGTTCGGTCGAAGAACTGACTGAAATTTTACGCGACCCCGTATGGAAGCAAACGCCTAAATTTATTCTCGGTGGCGGAAGTAATGTTCTTTTTACCCAGAATGTCAATGCATTGGTGATCCATCCTGCGATGAAGGGGGTAGATAAAATAAAGGAAGATGAAGATCATATCTGGCTGAAAGTGGGCGCGGGCGAGAGCTGGCACGGTTTCGTGATGCATTGTGTTGAGCACAACTATGGCGGGGTCGAAAACCTGTCGCTGATTCCTGGCACGGTAGGGGCGGCACCCATGCAAAATATCGGTGCTTATGGTGTTGAAATCAAAGATGTTGTGGAAGCTGTCGAAACCGTATCCATCGACGAAGGTCAAAAAAGAATCTTTTCCAATAAAGAATGTGAGTTTGGCTATCGCGAAAGTATATTTAAAAAAGCCCTGAAAAATCAGTTTGTGGTGACTGGAGTTACTTTTGTTTTGAATAAAAAACCCGTCATTAATGTCGGCTACGGCGATGTGCAGAAGACATTGGCAGAAATGAATGTGTCAAATCCTACAATAGCAGATGTAAGCCAGGCCATCATCACGATCCGCCGCAGCAAATTACCTGATCCCGCCCAGATTGGAAATGCAGGAAGCTTTTTTAAAAACCCCGAAATTGCATCAGACCAATATAATAACCTCAAAAAACTCTACCCCGAAATGCCGGGTTACACGGTAAGCGAAACCATGGTGAAAGTGCCGGCTGGCTGGCTGATTGAACAGGCTGGCTGGAAAGGTTATCGACAGGGCTCCATTGGCGTGCATCAAAAACAGGCGCTTGTGCTTGTCAATTATGGCGGGGGCAATGGGAACGAAATCCGTGAGCTGGCGGGCACCATTCAGGATTCGGTTGAAACAAAATACGGCATACGCTTATCGCCGGAAGTGAATTTTATATAATTATCAACGCACCAGTACAATCTTTCTTGTGCTGATTTTATTGCCATGATGAACCCGGAGAATGTACTGACCGCTGCCAAGGTCGTTCACATTGAATGTTGCCCAATCCTTGTTTTCGTAACCCGCGTCCTTAACCTTCTTGCCATTCATTGTGAATAATTCTACCAGATGGATACCGGATGTGGTAGAGACAATATTGATGAAGTCGGTGACGGGATTAGGATACACATTGATGCTTAATTCCTGAATGTCCTCACCCAATATGATTTCGATGTCCTCACTTTGCTTGGTGATCGTCGTAGACGCGAACTTCGATTCGGACTGGTCGGAGTAACCTCTGATCCGATAAATATAGGCAACGCCTTTTTTCGCGGATGGATCTGTATATTCAAGCTGATTTGCAGGGAAGTGCAGAATTTCGTGTGCACCAAGCGTATCACTGGTTTCGAATCTTTCCAACATATATCCGGTTGCATCAGGCAATTTGTTCCAGTTCAGGACCACTTGTTTTTCTTGTTCGGCGGAGGCGAGCGTTAGAGTGCCCAGATTTGTATACGGGAAAATTTTGTTGTGATGGAAAGCAAAGGCACGCAATCCTTTTGTATTCTTCAAAAAAGGGCCGATGTAAACCCAGGCTGCATTCAGCAATCCCGCATAGTGGTATTTGGAAGGCAAATACTTGATTGTAGAATCATTGCCCGGCTCTTTTAGTTTTACAATGATCTTATTGGCCTCTGCTCTGCCTGACGCCAGTTTTTTCCACTCCGCATTCAGATAAAAATAGTCTTTCATGGAGAAAACGGAAGATGGTTCCAGGCTTCCCTCAATGTTCACAGCGATTGTGTCCTTGGGATAAACCATTTGCTGATAATCTTCAAAAACCATTGTTATTTCATCCTTTTCAGGTGTTGAAAAAAATGCTTTTTGTAAGCTGGGAGATGAAATTTTTTCCTTTTGGCCATAATGATTATATCCTGCCAAATCCGCCAAATCGCGGCCAAGTTGCAGATAACCTGCTAACCCATAGTGAAATCCGTTCCATCCTTCGGCTCCCAAAGCCGCATAGGGCTGAATAATGGGATATTTCCGATCTAATGTTCTTTGTTGTTCGCGCAAAAGGCCGATTCGGTCATCATAAGGGCCGCCGCCGAAAAGGGGAAGCTGGAAAACGTAAATCTTTTTGACCATCGGATAATCTTCCTTCCACATTTGCACCAGTTTATCAAACCGTGGCGCCCAGGTTAACGGATCATTGGAGGAGGCCTCTGTTTCGCCTTGCCAGTAAAAAATGGCTTTCAATGACGGCAATAATCCGGTTTCTCTGGCGGCGCTGAGCAAATGTCCGTAAAAGCTTGATTTGTCGGTAAGGTCAATCAGGGATGCGCCTGCTGCGGAGCCGTTGAGGATGCAAGTTGGGATCTGGTATCTTTCAGCGATCACTCTCTGAAATTCTATTCCAAATATCCCGACGCGCTGGCCAATGGCATTGGACAAACCCCACGCAGCTGCGCCACCCGACGATCCGTAAGTCCGGGCAAATTCATTTCGATATGCATAGTCAACCTCCCAGGCCACCGCATTGGATTGACCGTAAATAAGATAGAAATCACCGGCAACAACGTTGTCCCTTCTTGCGATCAGTGTGGAATCGGAGCCGGATTTACATGCATAAATTTCAAAAGCATATTCGGCCAGCTCAGCCTTAATCTTGAATGTGAAGTTAAAAGGAGCCTGTGAGCCGTTGTATTGAAGCGCTTTTCGTTGGTACCCGTTCCTTTCCTTGTTCCTATACTTGACAACAGAAAAGTAAGCATAACCCTGAACCTGGACCCGGCCTAAAAATTCAATATCCGCCTGATTGGTACTATCCCTCGCAAACAATTGCATGTCGGCGGGCACTTTATCGAGAATTGCTATGCCGGATTGTTGCGCATAAACTTTAAAAACAGAGGAACCGATAAATGTTAAAAAAACCAGTAGTATAAATTTTTTCATGCAATAAAGGGGGTGCTAATGAAGAATATGTGCTTTATCATGAAGATAAAGCCTTAACCATAAATACGAAGAAAGAGGGAAAATGGATTACATTAACTATTCCCAGGCACGTTTGAGCTTTTTAGCGGCCCAAACCATAGCGCACAATGCAATAAAGCGCGCGAAAACCGTCTTTCCAGTTAATCTTTTTACCTTCTTCGTAAGTCCGGCCGTAGTAGGAAACGCCCACTTCGTAAATGCGGATTTTGGGGATTTTTGAAATTTTGGCAGTCACTTCGGGTTCGAAACCGAAGCGGTTTTCTTTGAGATGCAGGCCTTTGAGCAGATCAGCCCGGAAGAGTTTGTAACAGGTTTCCATATCTGTCAAATTAAGATTGGTGCACATGTTACTCAGGAAAGTCAGGAATTTGTTACCGATCGTGTGCCAGAAAAAGAGGATCCGGTGCGGACGTCCGCCCATGAACCTGGATCCATAAACTACGTCGGCATAACCGTTGATAACCGGTTTTAGCAGAATATTAAATTCCTCAGGGTCGTATTCCAGGTCGGCATCCTGGACGATAATGTAGTCGCCGCTTGCTTTACGGATGCCCGTATGTAACGCGGCTCCTTTTCCCTGATTATACTCGTGGCGAAAGTAACTTATTTCTAACGAGGGGTTTTCAGCTATAAAGTTCTTGGCGACGCTCTCGGTGTTATCCGCTGAACAATCATTTACAATCACAATTTCCTTTTGAAAATCACCAATCAATTCGACGGATTTGAGCTTCTCGAGCACTTTCCAAATCGTTTTTTCTTCATTGTACGCGGGAACAATTACTGATAACTTCATCAGGTAAAAATTGTGGAGGATATAAAGGACCGTTCAGCGAGTAAGGTAAATTCTATTTAATCAAAACATAAAGAAGCCGCGCCAAGCAGACCTGCGTCATTGGCTAATGTGGCTCTCTTAATGGTAATTGTTTTCAGGTAATATGGTGTCAGCCAATATTCAAAACGCTCATTAATAGCGGGTAAAATGTATTCAAACGAAGCAGAAATCCCGCCGCCGATCAGGATCGTGGTAATGTCCAGAATCCGGATCATGGAAACCAGTCCTTCACCCAGCAGATAGCCCATTTCCTGAAACACCTGCATGGCCAGCTCATCGCCTTTCGATGCCGCCGCTACAAGGCCTGTTGTTGATATTGTTCCGTCAGATGGCAGCTGCGTTTGTCCTGTATAATTGGTACGCATGGTGATGGCAAGATCCAGAAGCTCTTTTTTACCAATGTTCCTTTCCAAAACTTTGCCGTTTTTAGAAGGCACGTGGCCAGGCTCCATCGCGTTTCCGCCGCCGCCTTTGAAAACTTTCTTATCAATGATCGCCGCGCCGCCGATACCGGTGCCCAGTGTTACAAAAATATAGTCTTCGGGCAGTTTGTCTTCACCAAAATAATATTCGCCTAATGCTGCTGCATTTGCGTCATTTTCGAGGTAAAAATCGTGCTCGGGAAACCTTAGTTTTAAATCAGGAACAATCGCAATTCCGTCAATTTCAGGAATGGCCGTGATCTCGATCAATGTAGTTCTGTCACGGGTGGTGAGCCCCGGAACGCCAATTCCTACTCTTTTAACCTCGGGATATTCAACAAGCTGGAGCGCTATCGCATCACCCAAACGTTCGATAAAATGCCCTGAACTGCGCCAGCTGGCGGTATCGTGACTGTAAAAATTTGAAATTCTGCCATCCGTAGCGTCAACGATCCCCATTTTTACGTTAGTACCGCCCACGTCTATACCGAGGTATTGTTCCATGAAATGAAATATGGGTTTAATAAATAATTTTAAAAATGCGGCAATTTAGTAAAATTGCGCTATTGTACACCACTCAATCTAAATCTCCGAGCTGCGGCCTGATCAATATCTCTTCCATCACTGCCCTTGGAGATAATGTATATGCGGCCCAGATGGTGTCCGCAATATCTTTGGAATCCATAAACCGGTCTTCGGGCAGATCTGTGCCTTTCCAGCTGTCTGTAAATGTTGCTCCGGGTAGCACAGCAGTCACTTTGACATTGTGCGGCTTCATTTCTTCCCGCAAGACTTTGGTCATTCCGTACAACGCAAATTTAGAAATGCAATAAGAACCGCCATTCGGATAGGCCATAATGCTGGCTGTGGAGCACATAGTGAAAATATGCCCTTTGCGTTTTTCAATCATTCCGGGAATAATGGCCCGAGTAAGATGATAGGCGCTGTAAAGATTGGTCTCCATTGTTTTTTCCAAAGTGCCTTCCGTTTCATTGTGGATCTGGCCCGGAATAAATACGCCGGTGTTGTTAATAAGGACCTCTGCAAATGCGTTTTTTGAAATGATAAAATCTATAAATGTGTCAAGATCCGCTCGTAGCGAAAGATCGGCGACCTGATAATATAGCTTTGCCTGGGTAAACCGGTTGCTCAATTCCTTTTCCAGCGCTTCAAGATCATCAGCATTTCTTGCACAAGTGATTACATCGAAACCTTCACTCAAAAATCTTTCGATGCATGCCTTTCCGATCCCTTTCGTCCCTCCGGTAACAACCGCTAATGGATTCATTTTTCTGATTGCTTCTTTTTTTGCCTAATTTTCCCGAAAATATTGAATACAATTAAGATATCATGTCTGTAATCGGGAAATACTTCATTTTTTTAGGAACGCTATTCGGAAAGGGTGAAAAACTATCGGTGTACTGGCGGCGGCTTATGGAGGAATGTGTGGGAATCGGGGTGAGCTCTATATTCATTGTGGCCATCGTTTCTACATTCATAGGGGCGGTTTCCTGCATCCAAACGGCCTACAACCTAGTCAGCCCGATCATTCCCATTTCAACGGTGGCGCTTATCGTCCGGGATATGGAGATCCTGGAACTTGCGCCTACCATTACTTGCATTGTGCTTGCCGGAAAAGTCGGTTCCAACATTGCCAGTGAGCTGGGAACCATGCGCATTACCGAGCAAATCGACGCCCTGGAAGTAATGGGGATCAATTCGTCTTCTTATCTCGTGCTTCCTAAAGTCGTGGCAGCAATGCTGACTTTCCCTATGCTGGTCATTTTTTCTGCGTTTCTCGGGATTATGGGTGGCTATCTGGCGGGGACATTAACCGGCGTGATCACCGAACGGGATTATTTATACGGAATCCGGGATTCATTTGTGCCTTACAACATTTTCTTTATGTGTGTAAAACCATTTGTTTTTGGCTTCCTGATTGCAACAATATCTTCGTTTAAGGGATTTTTTACCGAAGGCGGTGCGTTGGAAGTGGGTAGGTCGAGCACGGAAGCAGTAACCAACAGCTGTATCTCCATTTTGGTTGCCGATTATCTTTTAGCTCAGCTTTTATTGTAAAAGCACATTTAGCCATGAATTAAGAATAACTGAATCAGCAAATGATTGACGTAACTGATATATCCAAAGCATTTAATGGTAAGGAAGTTTTAAAAGGCATTAGTGCATCATTTAAAAAAGGAGAAACCAATCTGATCATCGGCGGCAGCGGAACCGGGAAAAGTGTTTTGCTCAAATGCATGATCGGCCTTGTGAAGCCGGATAAAGGCAATGTGCTCTATAATGGCCGCGATTTTTACAATTGTGATAAAGAAACGCAGCAATCGATCCGGCGCGAAATGGGCGTTCTGTTTCAGGGAGGAGCGCTTTTTGATTCCAAAACCGTTGAAGAAAATGTGCGGTTTCCGCTGGATATGCTTACGGATCAATCCGTTCAGGAAAAGCAGGAGCGCGTTGCATTCTGTTTGCAACGTGTAGGACTGGAAGCGGCTGCTAAAAGAATGCCTTCCGAAATTAGCGGCGGGATGAAAAAGCGCGTGGGGATCGCCAGGGCCATTGTCATGAACCCGATGTATCTTTTTTGCGACGAACCCAACTCCGGGCTGGACCCGCTGACTTCCGTAAAAATCGATGAATTGATCAAAGAAATCACCGAAGAATATCAGATCACAACGATCATTATCACCCACGATATGAATTCCGTGATGGAAATCGGGCAGAACATTATGTTCCTTTACCAGGGAGATAAACTTTGGGAAGGAGTTAATTCTGAGATCATTAGAACGGATGTTCCCGAATTAAAGGAATTTTTGTTTTCCAATAAGCTGCTCCGTGAAATGGAAAAATAGGCTTCCTAACGCCTGTTTAAAAAAGGAATGTTCTTTCGTTCAATAAAGAAGACAACCACCGCAAATATCGCCAGTACGAGCATATGCACGGGGACTGCAATGTACAGGTCAGGGATCTTGACAAATGTTGAAGCCGTGATTACCAGCCCGCCAATGCCAATGTAGCCCACGGCAGAAAGTACATTATAAGGAACAGGATAATATTTTTGACCAAAATAATAACATAATGCGACCATGATAAAGGACGAGGTCGCAAATGCGATGGCGAAACCCATATAGCCAATTTGCGGCACCAGAATAAAACTCGTGGCAATGGTGATCGCAGCGCCCATTAATGTAAGCCAGGTTCCGTATTCTGTCTTGTCGGTAAGTTTAAACCACGTCGCCAGATTATAATAAACGCCCAGGAACAGATAACCAGCCAGCAGCCAAGGCACAACGGGCAACCCTTCATGATAGATTTTTTGTTTCAAAAACAATGCTGCCAGCAAGTCGAGATTCAGGCATATGCCCACCCACATGAGCACGCAGATAATGATGAAGTATTTGGTCACGTTAGCAAACACCGGCGGCGCATTCTTGTCTTCACCCTTTGAAAAGAAAAACGGCTCCGCAGCATATTTAAATGACTGGATCGCCAGATTCATAAAGATCGACAACTTGTAACATTGCACATAGATCCCGATCGCCTGCTTGGAAGTTCGTCCAGGATAAAAATTCTCGGGTAACAGGAATTGAATAAATGCCCTGTCAAACAACATATTCAGCACACCGCCCGCATTCATGATCATGATCGGGTAAGCATAAATCCATACGGGGCGGAACAATGTTTTGTTGAATACGAATCTAAAATCGGCAAACTCCTTCCTTAACATCCAGAAAAACAGCAGATTGGCAACCAGGTTGGCCATGACGATGTAGTCGGGGGCACGCAATGGATCGTAAATTGCGTCAATGGCCGGTTGGAAAGAAAGCAGATATTTTCCAGCATGAATGTCCCTGCAAACGACGAGGAAAAACAAGTTTAAAAAGATATTGATCGCAATGTTGGCAACACGCACAACAACAAACTTCTTCCCTTTCCCTTCCAGCCGCAAACGTGCAAAAGGGATCGCCACGATGCCGTCAATCGCCATAATCACAGCGAACATTCGCACAAGCGAAACGCTTTCCGGGTATTTAATAAACTCCGCGGCAGGGCCGGCAAAGATGAACAGCAGGCCCGAGAAAAATACGCTGATAATGATTACAGCGCTGAGGATCAGGTCATAATAAGCCTTCCGGTCCGTTTCTTGTCGTGCGAACCGGAAAAAGGCCGTCTCCATTCCGAATGTGTAAAGCACCATTCCGAGGCCCGCGTAAGCATAAAGCTGGCCCTGGGCGGCAATTTGTTCCGGTTCAAAAAGTTTGGTGTGTAATGCAACCAGCAGGTAATTCAGAAATCGGCCCAGCATCGTGCTGATGCCGTAAATAGCGGTTTCACTGGCTAATTTTTTTAAGACGCTCATTGCATGTTAACCTGCGGCAAGTATTTGCAGGGAGCACAAATATAGAACAAGGAGTGAACAATATTTCAAATGAAATAGCTGCACACTCCCTGGAAACATGTAAAAGTACCTCAATAATTTTTTAGCAGGTTAATTGCGGATGTCGGTAATAATGTGTTCAATCACTTTTGCAATGCGTTGCCAGCCTTCATCGGAACGCAGATCAACGTCGATCATTTTTTCACGGTAATCTGTGGAAATGGTCATAAAGTAAATACCAGCCGAAAGAAACGACACGAGCGCGCTGGTATCACTGTAATTGGGCAGGTTGCCGATTTTGTCCAGAATACGCGTGGCAACCTGATTCCGCGCATCTGATAACATTGATTTGCCGGTGCCGATCTCCCAGCGTAAAAGGTCTCGGGTGGCCTTCCGTTCCCTTAGGTCATTCATAAAAGTGTGCATCAGGCTGGTAAGCGCTTTGCTGCGTTCTTCGGGTGCCAGGGATGGAATGTTGTCAATGTATTCGGTTCCGGTAGTGGAAGTGTACTCACCGGATTTTACATATTGTTCCATCAATCCGTCGACACTTTCAAAATATCGGTAAATCAAAACCTTGTTGACGCCCGCCGTTCGTGCAATTAAATTTACGCCTACTTTTTCTGTTCCATGTTGTTCGATTACTTCGCCTACTGCTTTGAGGATTTTACTTTTTGTCCGCTCTCGGTCGCGCTTTTTAATTTTCTCAATTTTCATGTTGGGTGCCATTTAGGTTAAAACATAGTAAATTTAATATTTCATATGGAAATATTATACCCGCAAAACATTATAAGTCACCATTTTTTAAAATTTGTTACTTAATGGCACTCTGATCGATAAAATTGGCCAATTCATAGATAATAATGGCCAGTTCGTCGACTAATTTGTACAGATTCTTAAAAAGAAAGGCGCAAAAAAGAGCTCATTTTACAACAAGCTCTTCTTCAACTGATCATTTTCTACACTGCCTTCCGAACCCCGATCCGATGGACTTTAAAGCTCGCTGCAATGGGTATGGCGCTCGCTCTGTCAACGAGGTCCACTTTAACGGCTTGCCGCACAATAGCAGGAACTCCGGCAGCAATAGTAATAGGCGGCGTCCGGAATGTATACCGCCCTCCGGCTGGCAATGGAGACGGAATCTGGTCCAGCGCCAGAATGCTTTCGGCATTGGCCAGATTGACATAGCCGGATGTCCAAACCAGCACACCCATATTGAAGTCCAAAATATTTGAATCCGTTGTTAAAATTTCTATATCGGCAAATGCTTCCACAACATCGCCTGCCGCGAGGCCATTGGTATTAAACTCCTGAGATAACACGACCGATTTTGAGTTGCCCGTATAACTTCCCGAAATTGTGATCACTTGCTGATTGAGCCCGTTGTCCATTGTTTTACTGCCCACAACCGTTGCGCCGCCCGCGCTGCTGGCGTCAAGCAGCCAGCTGGTTGCTACGGTCCCGGTTGCAATGTTTTTCGTGCCGGTGCTTCCGGCCATAATGGGATTCGCTGTAAATGAGTTGTCCGCGAAAAAACTGTCCGCAAGATTGGTTGGCCGGATAAAGTCAAGTAATGCCTCCGTAACAGGCGTGGATGCCGCATACGCGCCGGTAGGATTGAAATGCAGACCATCCGCATAAAAAGCAGCATTGTTGACAACCAAATCGAGATTAACAGCCTTTGTTGTCTCTGAGGTCAATGTCTTAATGAATGTATTCACCGTATTCCTGACAATTTCTGCAGCTGGGCTCAATGCAGCGGGAGCAAACCGGGGCGGAATGGTGATGATAATTACGTAAGCACCTATTGCTTTGAATGCATTATGAATGTAAGTCAGGTTGCTGATAATGGTAGCGGCGCTTGCGCCGCCTGCGGCATCGTTTGTTCCGCCATCCATGATCACCAGCGCGGGGTTCAGGGATACTGCCGCGCCCAGTCTGGCAAGCATTTGCGTGGTTGTGTTTCCCGAAATCCCTTTGTTGCCATTGGTTGGTAAAAACAAGGAATTGTTGATCCTAAGCAGCGCATAAGTAGCAAATGCGGTGGACTGGAAGGCGGTGTAATTGGTAGCGCTTCCGGTGGTTTGAGCAATAAGCGAATCTCCGAAGATCACGATTCGGGAATTAACCTTCAAATAAGGTTGGTCCATAATGATGTAAAAAGTTTGATTGGGATGCGGAGGGGAAGATATAAAAAAAGACCGCTGCAATTGAAATTACAGCGGTCTTGCTTTTTAACTGTTGGCCGACAAGGACTCCCACCTATTTATTCTCAATTTCTTCATTCCCTTCTTTATATGGAAGGTAATACTCAATTCTGCTTTAAAGGTTGTTTTGCTTTGCTACGGAAAGCAAAGTTTGAACAAATAAAAGTGACCCCCAAAGTGTCCCCCAAGTTTTTGGTGTTTCTTTTTCCCTTAACTTTATTTTAATAAATTAATTATCAGAAGAATTATGCGAATTACTAGAAACGACGTCCGTTTTATCTTGAAGGAAGCTTCTGCAAATTATGAAACCTTGATCTACATGATTTATCGTTTCAATGGCCAAAGGCTAAAGTACTCTACTGGCGAAAAGGTGCACCCGGAGAATTGGGACAAGAATCTTCAAAGACTAGGTAACAATAGTAACAAGCAAAGTCGGATAGCGTTTAAGGATTCAAACAGCCAACTTGATAGGTACGAAGCCAAGGTCATCGAGCTAAGACGAAGTTTTGAATTGTCCCGTTTGGAGCTATCACCTGATTTGTTCAAAGAAAAACTTGATGAAGAGTTTAAGAAAGATTCGCGGGTGAGTAAAACTGCGGTTGTTGTAAGGGAAGACTTCCTCAATTTTGCACAACGTTTTATCAATGAGGCACTATCAGGAGAGCGTTTAGTTCGAAGGCGAAATAAGAAGTATGTACCCATTACCTTAAAAACACATCAAACTACGCTGACAAATATCAGGGAGTTTATTGAATATCGTGGCAGATCTGTCGATTTTGATAACATTGATCTTAATTTTCACAAAGATTTTATTAGATGGTTAACCAATGTAAAAAGGTATTCAAGTAATAGTATAGGCAACCAGATCAAACATATTAAAGCTTGGATGAGAGCGGCGCATACAGAGGGTTTACATACCAGCCGGGATTATGAAAGTGACGAATTCATCAAGCCTAAGGAAGAAACAGGCGCAATATATTTAAGCAATGCAGAATTGGATAAGCTGTATTTACTGGATTTATCGGATAACAAAAAGCTTGACAAAGTTCGAGATCTATTCCTAATTGGGTGTTATACTGGATTACGATATTCAGATTTTACACAACTAAAAATTGAAAACATAAGTGAAGACGGTAAAAGACTGATTGTGACCACTCAAAAGACCCAATCTAAGATTTACATACCCATTAATCTTCAGGTTAAGGCAATTCTACAAAAATATCACCCCTCTATTCCAGGTGTTATTAGTAATCAAAAGATGAATGAATATCTTAAAGAACTTGCTGTTAAAGCTGAATTAAACCATAAAGTCGAAACTTCAATAACAAAAGGGGGCCAGCGAATCGCTAAATTTCTAGAAAAATCTAAGTTGATTTCAACTCATACTGCGAGGCGATCATTCGCTACAAATGCATACCTGGCGGGTTTATCGACCATTGATATAATGAGAATCACAGGCCATAAAACGGAAACCTCGTTTATGAAGTATATCAAAATTACTGGTGAGGAAACGGCGATTAGAATGGGAGACCACGAGCATTTCAATCGAAGTGCGCTTCAGATTGCAGTCTAGCACAATGATTAAAGCAAAGCAATAATGCATACCCCAATAGAAGGAGCCGATAACAGGTGGACAAATTTCGTGTTCGACATTTTGACGCATTACACGTTAATTGTTGATTCTGATCTATGTTATCAGTTTGACGAAGAAGGAAATATCGTTGAGAACTTAGGCTGGATAATTCCGACCGAATTTACAATCGCCTATATCCATAGTACCTTAAAAAAATGGAACCTGCCAATTTCTTTTGATTTTAAAAAGGAATTTGAAAGAGAAATTACATATAACCAACAGCGTCAAACAGATGAGGTAGAGAGGTTAAAGTACCTTTATGAATTGAAATATAAGTTTCAGATAGTCATAGATCGCTTGCCGATGTATGTGAAGATAATGTTGCTATTAACTGAACAGCCACCTTTGTCTGAAAGAATAGAAAAGCGAAATGAACATCACGATCTGGATACATTCACATGGGTCTCGTATTTCTACACCATCATTCAATTCGTAGGAAACGTCCTAAAAGAGAGGATTTCCAAGAATCTCAGTATTATGAATGACATTGCAATTGAGGCCGGTAAAATTGGCTTACAATTGGATGATAAACGCGAATTATACGTCCGACCGAGAGATTCGTCAATCCATGGCCGTGAGAAAATAAAGGTGCTTTGTCAAAAATCAGTATTTGGACATATTATTAGTGAGCTGGTTGTGAACGGGTATATAGAGGAGCCTCTCGCTAACAATCAATGGAATTATACCCATACAGCTAGGCAGGTTTTGGAAGCTTTTGATCTAGGTGAGACTACAAGTCTAGATTCATTTAAAAAGGAAATCTCTCCTCAGACAAATTCGTTAAACGACATTAAAAAGGCGAAGATAAAGCTACCCTTTGCAAAGGACCTCAAATAGCTAGGAGACTCTCCTCGTTATCTCCTGAGACTCTCCGGAGATTTTATTTATCCTCGATTTTCTTCCTTTGACGTAAAGAACAACAAACCTTTATGTCATGACACAAGAATTTCATTTTACTACACTTGATCAGGAACAACTGAGCATTTTGATCAAAGACTCGATTGCTGACGCTTTGCAGGATTGGCAGCATTCTGAAATGAATAAACTGCAACTGCCTGAATTCTCCACGAGGAAGGAAGTTGCAACATTGCTACGTATTAGTTTACCGACTGTTGATGATTACATCAAGAGGGGCATAATCGAAGCTGTCCGCATTAGTGGAAGGGTAAGGATAAAAGATTCTGAGGTTAGAAAAGCCTTGACTGCGATTAAGTCTCAACGTTATAAACGGAGATGACATGTTCGACGGAGCAAAGCACATCAGCCTCTCAATGGAAACTGATATAATAATGAACAATCCAATGTTAAGCTTTTCTGGGAGATATGATTTGAATTCTGGGGAGGTAGCAACCGGTTTAAAGTCCTCTGCATATTACAAGGGTTGGCAGTTCACAGCGTATAGGTTAGGAGAAAAGTGGCACCGAGTGGCTGCAAACGGAAGTTATCATAAGTTCTCTAATAACGGGAGGCATAACCATAATGACTTTACCCGGATTCGACTTGCGCAAGTAATTGACCAACTGCGTATTGAACTTAATTTTAATCCTAAAAAAGAAATTCTTAATGGGATCGAATTTGGGGTAAACATTATCCTAGACTTCCCAGTCAAAATAGTGCTTGATAGCCTTTTAACATATAAAGGCATTTCGTTTGAGCGTCCAATAGACAATCCTAATTACTATCAATGCAAAACCAAAGAATTCATTCTCAAGCTTTATGACAAAGGTGCCCAGTATAAACTGAATATGCATGTGATGCGATTTGAAATTAAGGTCATTAGTATGGATTTTCTAAGAAAAAAAGGAATCAACATACGTTTTTTATCAGACTTGATAGACGAGGCAAATTATTCTAAGATTGAGAATCTGATGCTGGACTATTTCGATATTATATTGTTTATTGACCTTAATGTAAATCCCAGGGAGCTGACTGGAAAACATAAGGACCTTTATCTTCAAGGGTTCAATAAACAGTATTGGCGGCGGCCGAATAAAAAAGACTTTCAAACAGTCACGATGTACGAACGGAAAAGGAAAGAGTTGAAGCGAGAGGAGGACATGTTTCGCGCACTATTTACCCCATCGTTTATCCCGGAACTACATCATTTAATAAGGTCTAAGTGGAGGGCCCTCACATTATGCTCGGCAGAACAAACCAAAATAGTGGATCAAATTATCGCATGTTGGTAATTAAACGTTGCATTCTCGTGTTTCTCTGCTTGCAACTATTGTCCCATATTGGCCCTTTAAATGTATTGACAATTTGGGACATTGGATCTAAACGCGTCCCCTCAGGCATCCAAGGCCAAATTCGCGGCTTTATGCAGCCAAGCAATACCTTGAACCAAGCCCTGAGTGCCGCCAAACATAGAATTATGCTTGTTCAACAGCCAAAGTCAAAAACCAAAGTAGCATGTCTCGACCAAACATTGACCATTAAGCATTGTCAACATTAAAATCTATCGATCACGAAGTTTTTGCCAGCTGTCAGCTACCACCACAATTTTTGAAAAAGCCATTCTCGGGACATTCGCAATTAAGAGCCTATCCAACGCTTGTAAACTTCATATTGATTTGACGCTCATTTCGAAAAAACAAATCTGAAAAAAATAGAAGAAGATCTCCTATGGCCCGGGGGGGTATAAAAAAAATGGCTGTGTTCTACAGAATCCCCACTCACACCCCCCATAAGATGGTAAGTCAAGGAACCTGAAAAATTATCACAATTACTATAAACCGTAATAGGTTTATATTTCACCGCGTACTAAAATGATTAAGAGAGTTCTCAGAGGGGTAGAATTGATAGCCCAAGCGCAGATTGTACTACCATTGAACTGATAACAATAAAATATAAAAGACATATCTGCAACAACTTTCCAAACTATTTTTGTTTTTACCCACTCAGCAATACGAAGCGGATTTGTATATTTGGCTAGTTTATTCCAAACGCAAACCCTTATGAATCAAACCATTCAAACCATTTTAGCCATTTTAGCGGCTTTAATTCCTTTCATAATATCTGCACTATTTAACGAGTCAATTTTACAAGGAATTGCGAAACTTTTCTCAAAGATCGATTTACCTCGGAAAACTAAACTTAAAGGCACCTGGGATGTCCATTTTAGTATCAATAACAATGGTCAGCAGGTAGTATTTAGTGAAGTAGTTCAAATTAGGGAAAGTATGGGTTTTGTTTTTGGCAATAATGTTCCTGATCTAAAGAACCATCCCAAGCTTAAAGCCGTTCAAACTAAACGACCACGCAGAATTAAGGCAATAGTGATCGATAATAGATACGTTACGGGAACATGGTATCATCCGGACGGCAAGACAAGGTACCACGGATCGTTCCAACTATTATTAGCAGTCTCCGGTTCTGAAATGGCGGGAATTTGGACAGGCTACCGCGAGTCAACAAACGATATTGAATCCGGGACGTGGAATTGGATTCGGAGAAGTTAGTATTTGAGCCAACTCTTTAGTTGCCATTCGCTGCGGCCCTACAATGCACAAAAAGTTGATAATCATTTCCAAGCCGTTTCATCTCGTCAAACTTCCCATGATTTAACGCGGGATGGTAATTGGTTTTGGGACACTTCTATTTAGTCATACCTTCCGCAGCTCTCAACCAGCAATTGCAACAGTATATTGTGTAAAGAACAATCGAATTGAATCCCAGTAACCCAAAGGGTCATTAAAAACATCTTTGATTAGCGAACACGTTCGCCACACCGTTGGTTGGTTTGCATAAGGTGAAAATAGAAAAAATGAGTAGTTGATTCTTAATGAGTAAAGCGCTGTGCCATAGCATACTATCGAAATACAATGTTTCTAGGGCTGGTCCTAAAGGTTGTCCCAACAACTTTTAGGACCAGCTGACTTATAGTTGTTATCCCATCAACTTCAAATTTTTGGAAGCTAAGAAAGCTTGACAATTGTTCGTCATTCAAATAGACCCCAAAGCGCAGGATTTATTTCCATTTTGCTGGACAGCTTCCTTAACTTCGAATCAACGAATCACCAAAATAATATATATTTGTTGAAAGGTTAGTCAGTAATGAAATGACCTTACAAAATTGGTATTGCCCCTACTGAGACTCCAAATTACCACAGTTTAAGTCTAGCACAGTCGGATGCGATACGCCAAAATGGCGTAGCCGTGTCTTTTGTGTTAGATGGGCCGTGGTAAGCCTGGAGTCGCATTAGATAAGCTGCGCCTATCTTTTGTCACAACATAACTCCAAATTACCACGTAATGCAAGTCCTTCATAGTGTTGCCCGACTCTTTCTGCTGGTATCAGTCTTAGTGCCTTATCTTTTTGTGTTGGATGTCCTGATTATAGGGCCATCATTATACTTGTATTCGGATCTCTCCCAGGTCTGGCAATGGATTAGCATTTTGCTATTCATTTCAGTAAGTTGTTTTATTTTGAGGGTTGTCTCACGCTACACAATACCCCTAGCTTTCAAAATATCCGGAATAAACAGGGCATCTTACTATGTGTTGCTGATATTGATAGTTTTTAATGGCTGTTTTCCGACTGTGGGATCTTGGAATATGTCAGCTCCATATAATACGGAACAATACATTCCAGCAAGAATATTGATTTTTGTAATTGGCTTATTCACAACGGTGGTATTAGTATATGACTCTTGCCTACTTTGGAACAAACATTCTTACATAAGAAGTCAGCCATAAAGTAAGGATACAACCTTATGACGGATTCGCCATTGAGTATGGTTACGGAATCCCGTAACTATTAGTCTCGCTAATCCGTGTGTTACCTTCGGACGAATGAAAGTTTCTACGAATGGTAATTAGGTCATCGTAAAACAAAGCGTTCAAATATAAATTCGATATCGATTTTATCGGTGCTGCAATACCGCTCACTCAATTTTTTTTTTCTGTAATATACTGCTGCGTATATTGTTGTCTATTGATCGGCACTTTAATTATCCAAAAATATGGCAACTGAAATTGTGGGAGAATATCTGCTAAACCTGCCAACAGCGGTGTCCGTATTAAAGGAAATAATGGAAAAGGCAGGCGTAACGAAGATTACAGTGAGTTCTACGAACCGGACAGCAGACGAACAGGTTTCGGGCATGTATGGTAAAAAAATTAAGGGTGTATACGTCAATTATGCTAAGCAAGGCGAAGCGGTATTAAAGGTCTACGACCAAGCGAAAGTAGATGGGCTAAGCAAGGCAGATACATTGCAGCTTATGAAAGAGGAATTGGTTAAACAGCTTCCATCAGCTGTAATTGACAAAAAACTAATGCATGTCAACCGGGAAAAGGACTTTTTAGTTTTTGATATTTCAGCTTTGGCAAAAGATTTTGTACCATCCAGTAAACTTGATGAGTTCGATAAGGTCGCGAGACAATTTTGTGCTGAGGGCAAATTTCACCGTTTTCTTGGCAAAAAGGAGGAGGACCCAGAAGCATTTCACTTCGAGTTTCAGAGGTAGTACTCACCTAGCAGATCTTATAATTGAAAAATTCTCGACCTTCAATCTGGTTAAACAAATCACCGGTCACGACTTCTCAAATTCATTAAGTTTCCAAAGCAAGGCCATGTGCCTTAAAGCTATCGCTTTACTTAATAAGGGTATTTATTGCAGCCGACTCCAAAGCTGACATGTTCCATTATCTTCTCCTACTATTAATGGAAGAAACTCATTTTGACATAATATTCTTCGCATTGCACGAGCACTTATATCGTCTCGGTCATCAATGTAGGCATATTTTATCCGACGTTTTTTATTTAGTCGATTCATTCCCTTTGCAAATACGCTGCTTCCAAGCCCTTTATTTCGATGTTCAGGACGAACCCATAACCCTACTTCATTTGTCGCCTGATACACAATTATTACTGCACAAATTTGACCCGACTTTTTGAAACACAAAATGGCCACACTACTTTTAATCTCTTGATGCATCGGACTAAAAATAAAGGATCGTTCGATTCCAATATTTAGGCAGAAATTTTTCGCCTCATCCGTTGATCTAAAAACATAGGTCTTCATTCTGGCATATTTACACGCTTTTCATAAGCAATAATAGCTCTTTCAAGGACTTGCTCATCTTCTAGGTCAATGCAATGCAATTTTATAAATCGAAGAGCTTCCTGCTCAGTTTCCGAACTTACATCCGCATACAAAACCAATTCGTTTAACGAGGTAGTACCATCGATGGTGCTACCATTGTTCCTCCATACCTGAAGACCATAGAAAGCGCCCTCTCCACGCGTACCTGGGTAAACGGGTTTTTGCGACCTGTTTACTTTTTGGATTATTGTCAATTGGCGTTTTAGTAGTAGTGAAGTGGCCGTAAAAATAGGGTTGCCATCCATTTCGGCTTTTGTCAAGCAAGCCCAGTCCTGACGGTTTTCTTTAATAGCCTCATAGAATAACTGAGCCCAGTAAAGCTCAAGCATTAAAAATGATCTATCATCGTCTTCAAAATCACTGAATGGAAAATTGGGATGAGCTTTTATCTGCGCCAATGTGTAGTCTGACATCTTTTGCTATGATATGAATGATGGTCCGTCCCCAAAAGTATCAACGTCATACCGTTTTCCACCAGACCTGTCATCAGCTGGGAAAGTTTTTTTTCCTAATCGGCCACCGCTGGCGGGTCCCGTAATAATGTATGCATCTGCCTTGGCTTTTGCTATTTCTCTAATTGACTTTTGGCTTTTTGTTAGCATTGCCCAGGTCACATCAGACAAAGTGATACCCTCTAACACTGTGACTGGAAAAACATAACGTGATATACCTGGAGCACCGATTGTGCTTCCTGATTCTCCCCCACAATCAACACCTTGCGCATGGACTCTTGCCCCATATCGTTTGTTATTTGGGCAGTCTTGTGTCGACGATCCCTTAGCGCACTGCCGTGCTTTGGGAATTACTCGTGGCTCGGCTCTTGAAATCGTCACTTCCCTTTCATTTTCTAGCAACTCAGTCCCTGCCCAAATGGCTCCAATGGTTAGCGCGGTGCCGCCAACAGCCCAAATAACCCAACCAGGGGGGCCACCTGCAAGGGCAGGAGCAAGAGCACCATAACCAGCCATATTACTATCCTTTTTGAGAAAACAAACTTGATATAACAATATGGCGAGCTTTTGAATCGCCACTTAAAAATTGATGACCTAATATGTACCTAAATTCTCGTTGTTCAAAAATATTAAGACCTGAGCTCACGATAATGGCTAATAGTGCCTTTTGATAATATATATCGGTCGTTAAGTCGTAAATACTACGAAATATGCTAAACCTTTTTTTCTTGTCCATATTGAAGATTTGATCGCTAAGCACAATATCGTGTTCTCGAATGTCTGCGACATATTCAAGGAATATCTCTTCAATTTTCGCATTAACAATCTGTTTATCAAGTTGACCTAGCTGGTCATTCTTTATAACAAGTGCCATTTTTTTGAAATGATAGGTTTGATATCGCAAATCCATATAAGAAATTTCGCGTTTTTTAGGCATCAACGCAATTAAACTTATTTTGCGGCTAGTCAGGAATACTTCTGTCGCTTTTATGGTTATAAAGCTTTACGATAGGCCATTTTGGTATACCAAAAAAGCTGCAATTACTTCGTCATATTCTTCTTTGGACTTCAAATTTTTAGGGTCGCCTGCTAAAAATTCAAATAGCCTGTCCTGTACTTCATCATGCAGGTAAAAGTACGGGGAGTCGAATTTTGAATAGATTTTGAAGGTGGTGATGTTAGTTGCGACCCATCCAAGGTGCGCAATATAAGAGTCAGTGTTAAACCTCTCAATTTCTCTTGTAAAATGGTATCCTTCAAGTATCATATCCTTTTTTTAAGGCATTATAGCATGCAGGGCACGTTGAATCACGAAGAAATGAATAAGCGGTAGGATTGAGTTATTTGCAGGTATTCGTTTGCATAGAATGTGCATGTCTTATATCTAGGTAATATTCGTACTTTTGGAGTATTTGTAATAAGTATTCATGGAATTTAATCTTTTTGTGAAAATCGTCTACGCTATCTAATGAAAAGTCAAGGGTTAACCCGATTAACGGTAAATTTTCAAGAAATGGCTACGCCGGAGCCTGGGTATCTCGCTGGATATGCGGCGATCATAAGCGGATACAACCTTAAAGTACCTATTCCTGAGGTTCTGGCTATCATTAGCTTGAAGCATGTGAGATATGAAACAAAACATTGGCGGGTATTAACTACGAGGCACACACCACCAGATACATTATTGGGGCATTTAACATTTGCCATGAAATACGAGGGGATTGAGCTGGGTGTCCTAAAGGCTCTTTTTCAAACTGTACCAGCAGCAGATATCACTCGTGAAGTGTTAAAGGAACCTAATGGGCAGTATAGTAGGAAAATATGGTTTCTATACGAATGGCTGATGGATCACAAGCTTGAAATTCCTGATCTCACCATTAGTAATTATGTTGATCTGGTCGATGATACTTTGCAATTTCCAACGAGCAATGCTGAAAATTCGAAGCGGCATAGAATTCGGAATAACCTACCCGGTGTAAGGGACTTCTGTCCCATGTTACGGAGGACAACGTTACTAACGCGCTTTATTGGCTTAGATCTTTCGAAAATGGCCAAAGGCATAGTTTCGAAAACAAATCCGACTGTAAAGGCACGATTAGCAACATTGCTGCCCTTTCAAGAAGCTAAAGCATCCTATGATATTGAAAAGGGCGTAGAACAAAGTACACGTGCGGATCGTTGGGCGCGGGTATTAAGACATTCGGGTGAATTTTCAATTTCAAACCAGGAGCTTTTAAGGCTGCAAGAAAAGTTAATTGAAAATCCAAGATTTATTAAACTAGGGTTTAGAGAGAAGGAAGGTTTTGTTGGCGAACAGGATATACGACATGGGACATTGTTACTTACGCATTTACCTGCCAAAGCCCAAGATATTGATCTATTGATGAATGGGCTTATAGAAACTGCGCGACGACTTGAAGGGGACGAGGCTTTCGACGCTGTTTTAGCAACTGCAATCGTCTCCTTTGGTTTCGTGTTTATTCATCCATTCAGCGATGGAAATGGTAGGATACACCGGTACTTACTTCATAATTTGTTATCTCGTAAAGGTTTTGTTCCCAAGGGCATAACATTCCCTATTTCTGCAACGATACTAGATAAAGCGCTTGAATACCAAGAAATTCTTCAACATTTTTCCTACCCGCGGATTTCAATAATTGACTGGAAGCCAACCTCAAACCATCACTTTAACATCGATAGTGAGACGATCGACCTTTACCGATATTTCGACGCTACATCTTATGCAGAATTTTTGTACGGCTGCGTAGATGAAACCTTAAATGTGAAATTCCCAAAAGAGGTAGACTATCTTGATAAATACGATCGTATGAAGCAATTCCTGGATGACTATTTTGAAATGCCGGACCAGTTGGTTGGTACGTTGATAAGGTTGTTGGACCAAGGTCAAGGCAAGCTTGGGGGGCATGCAAATAAAACGGATCTAGGCAAGTTGACGAAAGAAGAAGTACAAACGATAGAATTGAAATATGCAGAAATATTTGGTGACTAGCTAAATGTAGATTTTAAACAGTTGGTGGTTGTTTTGTATAGATCGGTCCGGCAAGATTCTTTTATACGAAAGGTTTTACATCGTAATATTTTCAACATGCCAGACCCACAAGTTGCCATCGCCGCGGAAATAGTAGATTTTGAAATACATGGTATTGGAGACCTTAATTCCTCTTTGTTTCCCTCGGGCCGCGCTTTGTCTGCTTCGATAGAGGTCAAGATTGGCGAGCATTATCACGTTTTCGGTGGTCCGTCCGTGTTTTTTTCAATGCCAAATGATGGATCTGACTTTTTCGGGCATTTTGTGATGCGGTGCTTCCAAGTCCTGGGCGTTAAGAGTACCAAAGAAATGGAGGGTTTGGTAATCAAGGCAATTTTTGCCAACGGGAAGGTGACTGCTATTTCATCAATTGATGGTGACCAATTTTTTTATCCAGGCGCTGAATTTGAAATTTTGGAAAAAGGGAAAGAGGAAGCCGAAGAGTAATTATCGTAGCCTGCGATTTCTAACAGAAATCACTGAAGGCCAAAGGCTCTCACGAAACAGCGGCAAATTATCTTCCAATGCGATATTGTGAATTGATTGAATTTGTCCGGTCTGAGGGTTTGTCAATATCAATTCTAACTCTTCTACCAGAAAAGGTATGCTTACTGTATGATCATTTCGACTTCGAAAACTTACCCCCTCTGAATGCAGCTCGCCCAAAAGTGATAAAGTTAAGGCTGGAAATGGGACAATCCCAAGCCCTTCCTCTAATATTGTTTTACGCATATAACGATCTATCGAATTCTGAGCACTCAAAAGCACCGTGGGTTCCTTTACTCCTTCTATATAACCAATAATTTCGCCACCAATTGTAGATTTAAAAAACGGCAGATGAGCGTCGGTGATTTTCGCGATGATGACATCAATCGTTTCGTGAACCGAAATTCTACCAATCGCGATTCGGAGTTTCTCTGCGATTGCCAATGGATCATGATACCGCAAAACGGTCGGGTGCCTTATCAATTCTTCTCGAACCTTGGGTGGAATTGGTATTGCAACTATCAAAGTAGAAACATCAGTCATGCCGAGAAGGTGTTCGTGAAAACATAGTGCCGCCAACAAGCTAGCCTATCGCAAATGAGTTGTACAGAATGTTAAAATTACTTGTACAGCGTGCTAAATATAGGGGATTTTGGAAGCAACTCTATTTTTTGACCCTTAAAATGACCTTGACAGTAAAATAGCTATTGTTCACTTCCTCTTTTTTAGATCATTATGTTTTGCAAGGAAGTCCTGAAACGCAGATTGGAAACCTTCTATTGGTTGTAATCGGGAGGGAATTAGTGGTAAATCATTCTTTTCTAACATATGGTAAAATTGGCCATATGCATGGGCTTGATTGAGATCACAACATTCTTTCAACGTCCCAATGGCCTTCTTGGATGCCCCTCTTTTGAATATCTCCGGCTCATCCATCTCGAAAATTGAAATGTAGGTGCATTTTGCTAGCCAATTTATTTCTTCATTATGTTCTAAGAAGACCATTAGCTTAGTCATTATACGTAAAATCCCGTGCTTATAATCTAGTAGAATGGTTTCAACCTTTAATCCATCTTCAGTTCCCAGCTCGCCTAGTGTATAAAGCCCTAGTCTCTGATCATTGAATTCCATCTGGCCAGAAGCCACGCCATGAATATGAAATGCCATAATTACTTTTCGGTATCAGTTAACTTTATTTCGTCTAGGAAGCTCCCTGCCTTATAATTGAATTTTAATTGAGGCGTTTTATCCATTCCGGTCTGAGGTACTGAATGTTCTTCACACTGCAATAAGTATATGGAATAAGCATGCGCCTGGGCAAGTTCGTGGCACTTCATTAACATGGCGACTGCCGCCTCGTAATTTTCGTCTGCAAAAAGAAATTCGTTTTCTATTTCGAATGTTGAGTAATAACTAGTGTGAACTGCTTCATGAAAAGCGTTCGCTGTAATCCCACCAAAGGTAATTTCTGTAACAATTGATAAAATCTTGTCATGGTATGAGAGATATTCAGACGCTATGGATAGAGCAGGTTTACCAAGTCCGCCCATGATAATCCCTTTAACGAGGGATTGATCTACGTCATAGCGGCTGCACGAAGCAGAGAGAATTACAAAACTCATTTCAAGTATTTATGTAAGTATTTGTTATTGAGTTCAACTGATGGAAACCTTGTAGCTTGCCAATAGCAAGATTCATTTTAGGATTGTTTCCATTTGAGCTACCGATTACTCTTCGATTGTAGCAAGTAACTCGGTAATCCCCTCTAGATATGAGTCAATTGGGCTGATTTCCATTGGCAATAACGGTAGTTGCATCTGTCTGATAGTTTGGTTGAATGCACCATATCCATGGGCCTGAGCGACCGTAATCATCGTTTCAAATGCAGTAACTGCTGCATCCGTTACTCCAGACTTGAAAAGCTTGCCATTTTGGAGGTTAAAAGCCGTTTTTGATAAAAAAACCAATAACTTTTTTGGTTCAGCCCTCTTGGTAACTGGATCAGCGACTTTTCCAATCGAAATTGTCGTCAACAAGATAAGCATATCATTTTCAAACTTGTCGATATCCGTCGAAACAAGCAATCCATATTTTGATATTTCAGCGACTGTCATTAACGATAACAGCTCATCATCCTTCTCGGACAATTTTGAGTCAGTAGTAACAACGAAATAATCCATTTTCATGAACCGATTAAATTGAAAGGTTTATAAGCTTTTTCCGAAAACCTGATGCTTGTGCTCATACAATACCTGGCTTTTCGTCCAATACGTTTTTGCTTTTCCAACCTCACCTTTATGAATTTCATCGCCATAAGGGTCTTTTGTTCTTTTGCTATTATGTACGTTCATAAAGTCCCTCTTTTCGATCATCAAAGCGTCCGAGCCGGTGATCTTCCTTATCTCTATTTCCGCATTAGTCAAAACCGCTTCAATCGCTCCATGCAGCTCATGAATTTTCTCTTCCGGGATAAGGCTGGCAATGGATGCTGGCGAAACCTTGATTTGCCATAAAATCTCATCGACGTATGCATTACCTAACCCTCTTATATATCTCGGATTGGTAAGCAATGGCTTTATTAGTTGCTCGCAACTTTTCTTAAAGATTGCTTTCAAATATTCAACTGTTAAACTCTCTGTTAATACGTCGGGGACATTTGGGGTAATAGGGTTAAGTGCCAAACTAGTTTGCAGTGTTGGATCTTGTATTCCAAACCCCATTCCGTTTTCAAAAAACATCTCCCAAACTGGCCATTTGATTTCGTTATCAGATGGTCGTAGATAGGGACGACCGGCTTGCATTAAGTGAAAACCGAGTTTTTGATCGTTGTTTAAGTGCAGTTCCAGCGTTTTTCCGGATCTCTCAATGCCCGTCAAAGTTGCCCCTTTAACCGCAGAAACGATATCCTGTTTAGGTGATTTTAGCTTCTTGTCCCACTTAATTTCGAAATACGTTATCTTCCTATTCTTGAAACGTGTTAAAAGGTTGTGTCTCAATGTCAACAATTCCGGAACTTCTGGCATATTTCAGTTAGTATAAGGTTTGGCTCTCAGTATAATAAGTCCTCCCACTTCCCAGTTTGCCCACAATTATTTCTTCTCCCTCTGGAGAGTGCGTCTTTTTAGGATTGTGAACAAATCGATGGTCTTTGTTTTCCATTTCGAAAACATCATCGGATGTTTTTCGCTTTTCCAGCTCAGCGGTTGCCTCAACTGTTACGTTCCTAATTGCATTATATAGATCCTTCACCTTGTCTGTTGGGATATTTTTAGCAACTGAGTAGGGCGAAATCTTGGCAGACCATAAAATCTCATCTGCATATGCACTCCCTATTCCACGGATCCATTCCTGTTTTTGAATGACTTCCTTTATTTTACCGCCTGTTTTGGCCAGGATTTTTGTTAAGTATTCTTCTGTGAAATCGTCACCCATAATATCCGGAATGGGCGGTATTTCCGGATTAAGGATAGGTTTTGCCTGACCTAAGCCATCCAAAACCATGATTCCCGCACCATTTTCGAATGTCAGTTCGAAGATTGGGTTTTTAAGATTCTGCTCGGTAGGCAATAGTACCATTTTCCCTGTCAACATCATATGAATACCTAGAACGGCTCCATTATCGAATTTGAGGTGCAGTTCCTTACCGTTGCGTCCGACAGAAACAAGTTTTCCGCCTTCAAGGGCTTCATTAAATTCCTCTTCACTGGCCTTTACTCGTTTTTTCCAAAGGACTTCAATGTGTTTGAATTTCTGGCCTTTGAAATGCTTTTGCAATGTTAGGCCTACAATGTTCAGTTCTGGTACTTCTGGCATGGCTAATGTTGTATTTTGGGTTTCAGATTTTCAAATGTAAGAAGGTCATGTAACTTTTTTGATTACTTTCGGGCCAAATCTGCTTTCATGAGTAAGGATATTTATACAAGTATTGGAGAGATAATCGACTTTGAGGTGCATCTCCTGGAAGGCGAAGCCTTATCGGCGAGCATGGAAATAAAGGTCAATGATGAATATGTGATATTTGGGGGGCAGAATTTGTTCTCGTCAATTCCTAATTCAGGTGTAGATCTGGTTGGCCATTTTATCCAACGATGCTTTCAGGTTTCAGCTGTTGATAAGACTAGGGATTTGGAAGGACATCTTTTAAAGGTTGCTATTGAAGGTGATTTTATTATTGGAATTGCCTCCCTTGTCAACGAAGATTTCTTTTACCCTGCCCAGGAGTTTCCGAAGCTCTCGGCCATCCGCTAACTCCATTATTTCGAACCTTCCAGATCACGGAACAATGGTAAATCCGTGTAGGGGAGGGCCTTTTCTTCGTATGGCCACAGCACCTCCGGGACATTTGTATCGGTATATGAATTAGTGATTCCATTGATCGTACGGAAGGCCATCCAGTCGTCATCGTTTTCATATGGAGCCATAAGCTCAGCCATGCGCTGTTGAGACATACTTTTAGGTGGTGCCATCCATTCTTCTGCCTTTTCTCCTTCAAGCACAAGTGGCATCCGTTTCCCTTCATTATGAATTTCGCTCAACAAAGGAGTGGCCGGCGTCGTGATGACCGTGTAAGTTTTAATCCCATTCCAAGGGCTAAAAATACCGCCCAGCGTGATGAACTCTTTTTCTTTTGGCTTTATATAATAGCTGTGTGTTGGCTTCTTAGGATCCACCAAATGAGGCTCAAAAAAACCTGTACAGATAATCAAGCAGCGGTTAAACCAATAATCTTTAAAGGAGCTGAGCGAAAACAAAGTCTCCGATTTTGCATTACGCGTGTTCGCTTTGAAATTTGCTTCCGTTTTGTCTGAGGGGATAAGCCTCCACCGGTACATGTCAATCTTTGCGGCATCCCAGTTTGATATAACAGGTTGGAATGGGTCTTCAAAAGCGTTAACATGGTAGGCTTGCCGATATAATTCCCGATTGTCTATGGGTTTATGAAAGGCAATCTTAATCTGCTCGACTGTTTTTTGTTGCGAAACGTGGTAACACATTTTGAGATCATTTTCTGTGCAGTCAAGGTATGAGAATATTTTATTACCGGCAAATTATGTTACTACAAATTCGATCCCTTAAATTCTTCTGCGCGGAGCGAGTTTTCAAGTATAGCATGATCCTGTAACGGTTTTATTACCTCAGCAACGGTTGGTGTTTTTACGATGATGCCTTGGGCTGAGGTGCTTTAAGCACTGATGAATGCTTGGTGATTCACGGCAGTGGTGAAATAGTAATAAGAATGCATTGGCAACGGCGATTATATTGCAGTTGGGACAAGACTGGCTTGGTTTTTGTGACGATTGCTGCATACTCAACACCAAGTTTTTATGAACAGAAACGGAGATATTGTAATAATAGAGGACGACAAAGACGATCAATTTTTATTTGAAGAAGTGTTTAAAGAGCTTGATTACCCAAACAAGCGCGTTTATTTTAATGACGGAGATGCCGCGTTGGACTACTTACACCTCTCGACTACGGTTCCATTTCTTGTTCTCTCTGACATAAACATGCCGCTTCTGAACGGCTTTGAGCTAAGGGAAAAGCTCAAAACTGATGCTGACATAAACTTAAAATGCATTCCGTATCTTTTCTTCTCGACTGCACTAAGTCAGGAAATGGTTATTGATGCTTACAGTATGTCTGTCCAAGGTTTTTTTGTTAAGCCTTCTTCAGTTTTGGAGTTAACAGCTACGATTAGGATTATAATAGAATACTGGAAGAGGTGCGCTTCTCCTAATAATTTTGACTAGTTGGCTAAGCGTCTCTTTTTTCCAATGCTCACCTAACTATCCTTGTGCGCAGGGCTTCTTCCCTTTTTGTTTTGATTTTATCTAAACGATCTTGAAGTTTTTGTCTGGTGTTTTCGTCGCTAACCTCAATAAGGAGATTTAGAGACTCTTCCAGCATAGCCCATTTTTCATCTAACTCCTTATGGCCGTAAAGTTTAAACAATGTGTTTGACATAACTTTCTGGATTAGGGTCGTTCTGGTTGCCAAATTGTGAACAAAAAAATTTGTGCCACAAATTGGAGAGTATAGGTCATTTAGGCTAACTATTTGCAGGGAATCTAGATTACGTGCAAACCCACTAACAAAATTTCCCCATTCACACATTTGTTAATAGGACATAGGATGCTCGACTTGAAAGACCTCCCTGCTAATGAACACTCGGCTTTAATGAATTTGGAACGTTTGCGTTTGCAAACTCCCGATTGTCAATTTAGAGGAAAGATTGTCAAATAACCATCAAATAAGATGTTTATTTATACCATCGCTTACCTACTGGTTTGCCTCCCTAAATTTATTGCTTTGGAATTTTAGCTGGTTTTTCCCGGGCTCTTTTTCCACATCGGCAAATTCCCTGGATCAGATCCTTCGGCTTTAAATGTAAAAAGGAGCATCTCAGCCGCTTCATGATACTCACTTCTCCCGCATCGGCATTCATGCTGCTGGTTGACTGATATCCCGGCTTTCTCAAAATACTTCTGATTGCGCACAACAACATCAGAAGGAGACATATGTGCATTGCAATCAAGCTTATTTCGAATCATTTGCAATCTGCTGTGTAGCGCGTGGGCGGAGATTGAGTAGTTCTTTCTCATTGGTAGTGATATTTTTCGGGTTCTGTTTGATAGGTATCTTTGCAAACCGCTTAACGGTTAGTGAGTAGCATTCAAATTCTTCTGTGACTGTTCCTTCAACGAGGTACACTCCGGCACCTTGGAACGTCCAATTAGCAAGCGAATCAGGGAAATGCACTGTGTCAAAAAAGTTTTTGTTAACATCTAAAAAGGTGAAGAACATCATGATCTGCCCCTGCTTAGTTTTTACAGGCTTGTAATTCACATATTCCCCTACCATTCGAACCACCTTCCCAACATATTTGCCCAGGTCAGCCGCCATCACATCGCCACGAAAATCCGTTTTCAGGAAGTCGAAATATGTGCCCGATACCGGCACAGAGAGAATTTCAATCTCGTCATATAGATGTTCAACCAGGGAATATTCAAATACCGGGAGCTTTGGAAATGTAACTTGTGTGCCAAACAGTTGCGGTGGGGTTGATCTCTCCACAGAGGCGCAAACCCAGTGCGCTTCCCACATAAGGTTTGTTTTAACCTTACCCGTAAAGCTAAATGCCCCGGCACGGATTAAGATCTTTACTTGCTGAATTGATATCCCTGTCCTCAGCACGAAATCCTCAAGACTTATGAATTTACCCTGTGTTTCCCTTACGCTGAGAAGTGTTTCTACCGTATGGGATTCGAGGTCTTTCATGTAATCGAACCCGAGGTAGATGTCAATGCCTTCGAGGGTTGTCTGCATGAAGCTCTTGTTTACGCATGGGACATGGACGATTGCGCCTGCTTTGGTTGCTTCATGCAGATACGTTCGTCTGTCATAAAAACCTCCGTAATTGTTGACAACGCTAACCATGAATTCAATCGGATAATAGGCTTTGAGATAGAGCGATTGGAAGCTTTCTACTGCGAAACTGGCCGAGTGCGCTTTCGAAAAAGAATAACCTGCAAAACTTTCCATCTGCCGCCAAACTTCCTTTGCAACATCTTCCGGGTGCCCAACTTGCTGGCAATGGTTGAAGTACTTGTCTCTGATTTCAGCCATATGTTTTGCGCTTCGGGTTTTGCCGGACATCATTCGACGGAGTACATCTGCATCTGCTAAATCAAGGCCGCCGAAGTAATGCCCAATTTTGATAACGTCTTCCTGGTAAACCATCACACCGTAAGTTTCTTTCAGCTGCTGCTCCATGATCGGGTGGAGATATTCTGTTATTGCAGGGTCACGGTGCCTTTCGATATAGGCCTTCATCATCCCAGAACTGGCAACACCAGGCCTTATAACGGAGCTGGCAGCGACCAGTACCAGGTAAGTGTCGCATCGGAGCTTGGTCAGTAATTGGCGCATAGCAGGAGACTCAATGTAGAAGCAGCCCAGAGTGTTTGCTTCCCTAAGTTCTTTTTGAATTTTCGGGTCGAAAAACAGCTTTTTTGGATTGGAAATATCAACAGCTTCCCCGCGGTTATCCTTGATGATTTGGATGCAATCTTTTATGTGCCCAAGCCCGCGCTGGCTGAGGATGTCAAATTTTTCAAAATGAATTTGTTCGGCCACATGCATATCAATGTGGGCTGTCGGAAAACCTTTTGGTGGCAAGTCCAGCGCTGTGTAATTTGTGATTGGATCCTCTGATATTAGCACACCGCAGGCGTGAATTGTTCTTTGGTTAGGGTAATCCGCAAGCTGCTCATAGGCTTCGATTATTTTCTCCACCACATCAGGGTAGTTTTGAGCCATCCCAGGGTTCTTTATCAACAAATCAATGTCTTCTTTCGGTAAGCCGTAGACCTTGCCTAGCTCCCGGATTACTGACCTGTCCTTGAATGTGGACATAGCACCCATGAGCGCGGTATGCTTAGTTTGGTATCTATTGAAGATATATTCAAATATTTCATCACGGTCACGCCATGAAAAGTCGACATCGAAGTCCGGGGGTGTTTTCCGTTTAGGGTTTAGAAACCGTTCAAAATAGAGATCCAATTCAATAGGGCAGACGTCAGTTATTCCCAGGCAATAAGCAACGATACTATTGGCCCCTGATCCCCGCCCTACATACTGAAAATCACGGGATGCTGCATAACGCACGATGTCATGTGTGATCAGGAAGTAAGAACTAAAATTCAAGTCATCAATAATCCGAAGCTCCTTTTGAACACGTCCTAACGCTTCCTTATTCTTTTTGCCATATCTGCGTTCAAGCCCGGTCATCGTGTAACGCTCCAAAAGGATACGATCATCATGCCCGTTGCCGGTAAAAAATTTCTTATTTCTGACAATCTCAAAGTCAAAATTAAATGAGCACTGGGCTAATAGCTTTTCTGTACCTTGAATTATCTCAGGATACATTTGATAGGTATTGATGAGTTTTGCCCTGGATGGCATAACATCATCAAGTTTGGCGTACATCTCGGTCGTTAGCTTTGAGAAAATTGTATTATGGTCTACTGCGCGAAGCTGCTGATGCAAGACGAAATCTTTGGGTCCCTTTACGGTTACTGGCCACAGAATCACGTATCGGTCGTAATTTGATCGTGGCTCCATCACGATTTGTGGAAGATCGCTTGGCTTTACACCTATGTACTCATTTTCGCGTAGCCGGTTAATTGGACGGGTGCCGTAAGGATAAACAACAAATGCATTATTGAACGATGGAGGGAAGTCGGGGAGAGGTGCCTTCGACAAATTTGCCGTGCTAACCAGTTGGTTCAATTCCCCAAAGCCCGCTTCATTTTTTGCGATTCCAATATAGAGTAACCTGTCGCCCGTCCGGTACTCCATTCCTACAATCGGCGTGATGCCTTTATCCCTGCAACTCTGGACAAATGGAAACACTCCCGATGAGTTGTTAATGTCCGTTAAAACAGCCACATCATACTCGTTTTGGGCCAGCATATCGGTCAAATCTTCGGTTGAAAGTGTGCCATATCGAAGGCTAAAATAGGAGTGGCAATTGATCAGCATTTTTTTATCCTTTTAGTTTGGTTTTCATTTGGTTTTATTAACTTTGGTATTATTAATACCATATTAATGATTTCAATAGTATCGAAATGAATGGTCCGGCTCAAGTGTTTTTGAAAGAAAATTTGAAGTTTTTGCGTCAAAGGCGGAAACTGACGCAGGAAGGGCTTTCATCAGATCTGGGCATGAGCAGAGAGAAGTTGAAGGCTATTGAAACTGGGAAGACGGTCAACCCGGGACTTTCCGATGTAGTGCACATTTCCCGGTATTTCAGGGTGCCAACAGACATCCTATTAACCGTAGAGGTAAGCAAATTAGGCGAATTGAAAATCCGGGCTTTCGAGGCAGCACAGCAACAGATGATTGGAATAGTGAAAAATGATAGTAATGACCAGGTATGATCCGTGCAGAGCAAGATGTTTTTGGAGACGACGGGTTTATTCAGATCAAGCCCGTTGAAAGGATGTCAGCGCAATATCATTCGCAAGCAGTATATGAGCATGTATGTGCAAAGCTGGAAGGTATGCAAGAAACGGAGAACGTTTGGATCATTTATAGATCAGATGGTCACACACCAGGAGTGCTTGCATGTTTTTCCGCCGAAGTTGTGGCCAATATGCTGGTTTTCTATCTACAAGGCGCTCCTCGGCCGGTAAAGGCGTTGCGCTCGGACGTGAACGGTCAAATCGACGAATTTAAAGAAGATCTAATACGCGCGAAAAAGCCTTATTATGTCTTTCTGCGTGATGGAATGCCTGTCGAGGCGTACGGTCCAGAGGCTACCGACAAAGTGCTTTCTGTTTGTAAAGTAACGGTCGACATGCAAGAAAAAGTAATCAAGGGCACATTTTGGGAAGTGAGGAGGCACTTAGCCATTGAAAAAGCTCAATGGATGTGGCGGGAATATAAAAGGACTTAATGTAGAATATGATTTCAAAATTAATAACTTCATCATGAAAAACGAACAAAACATTGAAGCTGAGGATCAGGAAGATTTCAGCACAGACGCGATTAAAGTACTTTTAGCAGGCCAATACACGGCATGGCGCGATGAAGTTGCAATGCAGCTGGAACCGGTGGTTTATCCGGACCATGCTTGGGTAGTGTATTCTGGGATTGTGACACAGGAACCACAGGCAGCATTTACGAATAGGGAGTACGCCGAAATCCTAGCTTGTCATATGGATGGAGCATTGGATCCGATTTTGATGGAACGCACCGAACTAGCAGAAATGGGATTTCAGGTTGATAAATATAAAGAGTTGGTTAGTTTTGGGAAAATGCCCTATAATATTATTTTGCTGGAAAATGGGGAAGTGTTTGACTCGTGGGGCCCGCAAGATGGAATACCAACAATTGACGAGCCTACGGTTGGCAGAGAGCGCTTATCTCTGGGAGGAACCTTCTGGGGATGGACTCATGGCGAAGCAGTGGAAGAAGCACAGAGACTTTGGAAAGAATTGAACGCAAAAGGACAATTTAAATTTATAAATGAGCCTGATCAAAGCAATACCGCCGAAACAGTTTAATGGTTTTTTGAAAGATGAACTTTCAGAATTTCCGGCGCTTACTGACGAAAAAATTCATCAGGTCAGCCAAGCATTTTATTTTAAGTTTGGTCCTTCGGACTATCTATCAAGTCCGTTCCAAAAGAATATCTTTTTGGATGCAGGAGCTTATTTAAAATCCTACAAACGGGAAACGTTAGAGCGCGGTAAAGAGGCTGTGCATCATTTTGAGTTCTATTTACTTGATCAACCAGAAAAGACGGGAGCCTTTAGCCTGTCGGATCTCAAAGATGCCGAGATTACTTCTTCACGTTCAAAGTTCGTTGCATTGGTAGACGAAGAGGTTGCCAAAGTCGAAAGAGAATGACCAGTAGTTGATCTGGAATAAGATTTGAGGTAACATAAAGTACATGCCTGCATAGCAGGCTTGATGAAGAATAATCTGCACACCTGTCTTGCTATGTGAGGCAGGTGTTTTATGTTTATCGTGTGATTGCATAATCATGCAAATAATACCAGTTGCCACAGAATATTAAATTCAGTTTAATGGGAGAAAACGATATAGTTTACCAGCTATGCCCTGGAATGGAAGGCACAGAAGCCCCCGTGGCAGTTTTTAGTGATAAAGACACAATTGATGCTCTGATTGATAGACTGCGGACGTTTATCGAAGGTGGGGTTTCATTGAAACAGGTGCGTGCTGAAGAAAATCTTTTACCAGTAGATAAATATGCTTTCCTGGTAGAAATTGGTTTAGTGCCATATGACATAAGCTTGCATCGCGACGGACATTTGTTCGACCCTGCCGATTTACTAGGCAATAATCTGGACGAGCTTACGATTGAAGAGCATTATGAGCACGTTGTTGCTATGCGGGCAGCAGAGCTAGCAGATCCTGATAAAATGTGGGGAATCGGAGGAGTCTTTTGGGCTCCCAGCCTTGGATTAGCAATAAAAAAGGCCAAGTTGATGCGTAAGATATTGTTTACTGTATTGGATATTCCATTCAAATCGGAAAAGGCCAAGAGCAGGAAAAAGTATACTTTGCAGGAAGTGATTGATCTTTCGACCTGGTTTGAATACAAGCTCTCTACTCCGAAAAGTGCTCAGTTCATTGATGAAATTGATCTAAGTGAGGAAGAGATTAAGGAAGGTCTGTCGGCGATATTGACCTCAGCACGAGAAGAGGGTGGGGCATCATCTGCGCATCGACATATCTATAAAAGCCTCAAGAAAATTTGGGTGGACAGTAGGGCTGACCAACTATAATCAATTAATTCTAAGTATTCTTAGGACTCAAAATTATTTCATCCAAATACATGGGATTCCCAAAAATCGAGGGTCATTTTTCTGGGATGTCCTACTAGTGTACAAACGAATAGGATAGATATGAGGAGAAATCCTCTATACCATTTGACATAGGATATCTTTACGCGTCTGAGCGGAGTCTAGATAAACATCCGTGTTTAGACAATTATCATCACGCCTTAGTGATATATTCCCACTTTTGCGCTAAAATTCAATTACCTCCGCCTCCCATTATTTTTGCTAGTTTCATTAATACTCAAAGTTAAGTGAATGTAATTACAAACTCAAGCATTGTAATACAGAGTTTAGTAATCGGTAAATTTCAAACAAAGATCGAAAGTTCGAATCTGTCTTGACGATACATGTATTTATTTTTAATCACAACGTGCGGTCCCTCGTTTCTCATACTTCGCTTATACGAAGCTTTTTGATTAAGAACCTTCCCCCTTCCCGCGATGATGCGTAACTGCGTTTCGTTATGATCTTTTCGCCTATCAGGATAAGAAAATTCATATTTTAAGTCGATGCCAGACTTGTTGACTAATCGAACATTTAAGTTTTCGGTAAACATGAGGCTCTTAAAAAACAATCTGCTATCTGGATTTTGCGTGTCATTATCTGTATTACAATATATTAAGTACTCCAACCTTTGTACTACAATGCCGTCAGGTGCAATCTCCAGCCTATTTACATATTCAAAACCAGACTTATCGATATTTCTAACTCCTCCATCGTGTACGAAAATGTTGTTGTTTACATTGCTTTTGTCTTCAAACGCTAACCGTGACAAATAACCGTAGCCACCATCTAGTTCTGGCCCAGGCATAACATACGCGTTAACCGGGAACTTGAACGGCTGATCTGAGCACATATTACGTAAATTGTTTTCGTGAATGCAAAAAACTGATACCTTGTTGTGATCTGGCCAGTATTTTTCGATATGAATAGTAATAATTGCGGACTCATTATAGACCATTAAGTCCCCTAGCGCCTCACGAACGAATCTTTTAGCCTCTGCTCCGACATTTAAGGCATTTGCCAGCACATTAGATCTCGTATCGAAATTTTCCTCATGGGGCAGTCTTGTACTTAAAACTAGGCCTAAAAATCCGGTCGTTCCAAAGAAAATGAGATCTTGAAATAGTGACGATTGCCAGGATAAGACAAAGCCATCCCCCAGGCCCAATTGAAAATCCACAATTTGGATAAGATCCATTCGATAAACCTCAGATGCAAACCACCCGATTACAAAAAGAAAATAAACAACGAAAAGGGGTTTGAAGCGTCGCCAAACTTCTGCTGTTTTTCGCTTAAATACAGAAATCCGATGCATAAGATTAATAGGAAGGTGTATAATTAGCAAAAAGCAAAGTGGAATGAAAATCTAACACCAGGGAATTGCTTATCTTATACAATTGAGTAAACGGTTTTTCGAGAATGTAACTGGCTATAATTATGTGGTTTATGGTGATAAAATTTAAGCTCAACCAAACTAGTTGTCTTATGTGGAGCGTCATATCCCCGCCACCTTCGTCATCGGAAATGCATGTTAGAGTAAACGCATCCCTGACATCATTCAAGCGATGGCATATTCATTCGTGCCGTAACGACCAGCACAATGCCACGAGGGGTATTCCGCGCTTACCTCATGTGCATGTTTTCGGGCTTCTACTTGGCAATTTCCAAATGTTGTTATGTAACGGGCAATTTATCCTTAGCCCTCTCCATCGCTATCCGTCTGGCAATGTGAAGCGCCCACCTAAATATCGTCCCACTCTTGGCATCATACAAGCGTATCTTTTGCCAGAACTCAATAAATGCCTCCTGTAAAATTTCGGACGCTTTTTCTCGGTCCGGGACAATTTTACAGATGATTCCATACAATGCAGGTGAGTGAAGGTCATAGAAATACTCAAATGCAGCCCGCTGATTGGCCTTAAGGCCGAGCTCCAACTGTTGTTGGGTGAAGTGGAATTCATCGCGCATATAACTATGAGAATGGCCCAGTGTTATCACAACAACTGTGCCATGCATTGAACTCAACCAAATATTTAAATAACTGTAAATGAAGATCTTCAGTATCGAGGAATTGGAAGCATATTTCAAGGATTTCGAGACGCCAACTGGTCCCGTCAAAGCCAACAAGTTTAGTACGATTGTTGACCCAAAGGCTTTTGTTGAAGCGGATCTTTACATTTTGAATAATAATCCCTGTCATAAATCAGTCAATTCCTGCCGACTCAGATTAATCGAATTCAAGGAATGGCTCGAAGCGTGCAAGTAAAGGCCTTATGATCATGATCTGGCATATCTTTTGCAGTCGATCCGTTGATATTTGACTGCTTTAAGTGAATAAGGCATGTAGTGAAGACCGGGATAGATTTGTTTTCCTGAACTAGTCAACACCGCTAATGCAATGTCGTCATGGAGCCTAAAATTTTTGTCGGTGTAGACATTTCAAAACTTACTATGGATTTGGCGATCCTGACGTCAAACCATCCAATACGTTCATTAAAAATTGATAACACGGAGGATTCAGTTCGCACATGCCTTAAGATGCTTAAGGAGGAATATCGCTTCAAAAAGCATGAAATTGTGTTTTGTGCTGAGAACATGGGAATGTACTGTAACTTCCTCATTAGGTCGCTGAAAAACATCCCATTGTGTTTGGAATCGCCTCTGCAGATTAAGCGCTCGCTGGGCATCACCAGGGGGAAAAGCGATAAGTTGGATGCCGTAAGGATTGCTGAGTACGCCAAAAAGCACTATTCTGCATTGAAGTTTTGGGAGCCTCCTAGGGAGTGCATCCAACGGCTGCAACTGCTCGAAGCACTCAGGAAGAGATTGGTTAAAATTCGACCGATGCTGACAAACGACGGTAAAGTTCGGTCGCATTTCCTGCGAGCAGACGAAAGATATGCATTTGATAAGCTTTTTGAGAAGAGTTTGTTAGCTATAAACGAAGATCTTGACGCACTTCGCCGTGAGATGCAATTGATTATAGAGGGTGATGAAAGGCTCAGCTCACTTGTATTGATTATAACATCAGTGCCATGTATCGGTAAGGTCATCGCTACTCAGATTATTATCCATACCAACGAGTTTAAAAATATAAGTTCGGCAAAGAAGTTTGCTAGTTACTGCGGAATTGCTCCATTTGACTGGACATCAGGCACCAGTTTGAAAGGTAGATCTAAAGTTTCCCACATTGCAAACAAAGAGATTAAAGCAAGCCTGCATTTGGCAGCAATGGGATGTATCCGTCAGAAGGGGAGCGAACTCGGCAATTACTACCTACGAAAGCAAAAAGAGGGGAAAAACAACATGGCGATTATCAATGCAATGCGCAATAAATTGGTCCATCGCATTTTTGCATGCGTTAAAAATAACAGCGTTTACAAATCAATAAGGATGGGCGGCTGATGTTCGAGATTACTATTTTTGCGACAAGGCAAGACCTAAGGTACGTTGCAGTTTACTTGGGCAGCGCAACGAAGATGTAATATGCTAAGATCGACAAAAGGAAAGACCATTTAAGGTTTAAGTAGTTACGGAGTTGCCAGCCGACCATCCATGTACTGCACAATATAGGTGCATTAAAGTATCAGGGCATTACCCATGAAACTCGCATCTCGTCCGAAAAGGTTGATAGACAGCTGTAATTTTGACTTAATTACAAGCCAGGCGGTACAGAAGAGCCCGTAGCCGCCAGCACGTTATTTAATCGCCTCAGTAACTTGCCAGAAGATACTGGCGGCCCAAGTTCAAGAGTACTATGCGCCGTAGAAGGAGAAAGACCTGTCTGACTTTAGGGTTTTACTTAAACCGAGTAGCGATGTTATAATGTACTAAGGAGGAAAAGAGGGAAACGACCCATTCCAGTTAAAAGTAGTTACGGAGCTGCAGGCCGCCTTTTTTTTCGCTACAATTTCCTATTCTTGAAACGGGCATCTTATCTGTTAGAATGTCGCTCGCTTTCCGGATTGTTGAAAGATTATGGCGGCCTATGTTTAGGGTTGCTATGCGCCGTTCAAGGTTGATGACCTATCAGGTTTTTAAGCTTACTTGAACATTGCAATGAAGAGGTAATGTATCATCGAGAAAAAAAGGAAAGACCTATTTTCTTTTCCGATAATTATGGAGTTGCGGGGCCGCCTTTATTTTTCAATTCAAAATTCCGCTCACCTTGTATCCTTACCGGGCTGGTCACTTCCTCATTGAACACAAGATGGCCCTAGAATAGCTATTTCGTAAGCACTTTCATGTTTCGCAGAAATGAAAACTTTCGTTATAATAAACTATTGGTTGGCCCATGTTGAAGATTACTACAGATAATAGTAGGCATATGGCCTAAGACTGCTCCTAGTATACTTCAACAGTGCAACGATGATGCAATGTACTTTGTAATGGATAAGGAAATACCTAATAGGATCTATTAGTAGTTGCGGAGTTGCGGGCGGATCATATTTGATTGCGGCTGAAAGTGAGCGATAGTGGCCGAGTTGTAAAGTGATTGATCGAGCCGATCGCGTGTATTATCAACTACTGAATCTAACGTCAACCGTTTAATAAATTGTTTTTGTGCTGTTCCTTATGTTTTGTAGTATTACTTTTATTCAACTTTTTTGAAAAATACTTATATTCAGTATTTCTGATTGGTCTTTTAATGTTAGCCCTTCAACATAATGCCCCCAGATTCAGGTAAGAAGAAGATACCGGTCTTTGCGATTGGAATGTCAGTAGCAGAACCCTTATTCTTCATAACGTATATGCTCATTTCGGCTCCCAAAGGAGACTCAGCTATTCACTCGGACTAGGAAATGACTCCTACGAAAAAGTCGGATTGACTCCGCCTTGCAGCAAAGAAAAGATTGCCAAAAGGCTAATCCAATTTGAAGTCGAGGAAAAGCGCATTGAAGAGGAGAACAAAGGATTTTATAAAACTGTTGTCGGCAAGATTTGGAAGAAGCATCCTGAATGGTCAAAATAGGATTACGAGAAACTAGCTAGCGGTGATGTATGGACGGGATGTCGTTTGACATGTTGAAATATCTAAGAGGTAAACCAGGGCAAGCGAATCTCTTTAACTGCGGACAAGGCGTTCATTGGCAATGGCGCTGGAGTGGATGTACGCCGTTCTGCTTACGACAATAATAATGACGGATTAATTGACGCTTACAACTAACCTCAAACGAAGCTTATGATTAAATATCTACTATTTATTCTCATCTTATTTTTGTCAAGCTGCTCCGTTACTCAATATAATCTGATCGTAGTTGAAAAGATGCCACTATACGGCGACGGCGGCGTCATGACAAAAAGTATCGGGACAATTCCACCCGGCGACACACTAATCGTCTATACAGAGAAATCTGAGGAACTAGACAACGCCATGCAAGTTGTGCACCACTCCCAAAAGGTTTGGGCGACTGGGGTATCGTACAAAACCAAGGTATTGTCAAGGAAACGAATCACTAAAAAAAATTACCTGGCCTCCAACTTCGGACCTGAATATGCCACTAAAAATTCAGTTGGTGACGATCTTTATCCAGCCTCCACATACTCAACATCAAAGTCGTCAACTTCATATGGCAACACGCCGTCTACCGGAGCAACAATTCATACCGGGCCTAGAGGAGGGCGCTATTATATTAATTCTAACGGTAACAAAACTTATCTTAAAAGTGGAACATCTCGTCCTTCAAGTGGATCGACATATCGTAAATCTTCTTCGAGTTCTTCGTACAGAAGAAAGTAACTGCTTATTTAACAAGAGATAGATAGCACCCAACTATGAAATTTGGATTCAGAAAGCCTTCTTTAAGCAAACGGATTGGGGCAAGGATCTCAGTCAAGCGAATGGTTCGCCATAGCTTAGGGTTAAAGGCTCCCAAAGGTATTGGATGGCTGACCAATCCTAAGAAAGCTGCCTACAATAAGGTATACAACAAAACTACAGTTGGCTGCATGGCTATTTTGGTCCCGTTAGTTGGGGCCATGGCTGCCGTAGTTATTGCAAAATCTATTCTTAGATTTCCGATAACCAGAATTTAAATAACACTATTCACAATTCATACTATAGAAATGAGATACTTTTTACTCTGTTGTTTATTATTTCTTGCCACTAATTTATCAGCACAAGTACTTCTTGGTCCTTGGGCAGATCCGGGTTTTCGGCCTTCATCAAAGCAGACTGGATATTTCGAGTTGAGGAAAGGCGCAAAGGTTTTTGATCAATTAGGGAAAGAAGTTTTAATTGGACAAGACGAAGTCATTAGTGTCACTTCTTTTTACACTGGGTCATACAACGGTTATAGTGGCGACTGGGGTATGGCACTTGTAGATAATTTAGAAGGTCCTAAATCGGGCGTATATGAATTGTATATACCTGAAAATGAATTAGGCAAAAGGTTAAATCGATCAGACTTCTCTCGAGAAACGTTCAATGACAATGCCAAAGATAACTTAGTTTCTGGCTATGAAGGAGTGCTGTATCGAAAACCAATCGAGGCCGCGGAATTTAGGAAGAATGTAATGCTGAGTCTGTTAGGACTAGCAATAGCAGTATTTGCAATTTATTTTCTACTTGGGGGAAAGAGATCGTGTCCTAAATGTAACCAGAGGTGGAGTAGAGTTAAGCTTAAATCAGTTTATGCAGGTACTAATACCTATCAGGGCACAAGGACGGTAAGGAAGGATGTTCAGGGGGGCTCGGGAGGATATGTTGAAGTCGATGAGCCATATACTTATTCGAAAAAGGTTTACCACCGCTTTTATAAATGTAAAAAATGTGAACATGGTTGGGATGTTATCAGCTAATTAACCTCCAAGCGGCTCGGACTTCAAGATTTGAACCAAATACATCCCTTTTTCAAAATATGAAAAAACACATTTACGCTACCCTGGTTGCACTTTTCCTTTTTGCCCTTATTCCTGCTCTTCCGACTCATCGAACTCGTCAGGAGTAGTCCCTGTCGTACTCATAGCGGAAACCAGTTGCATACGAGCTCCAAAGGTGGGTGCTATTATATTAATTCAAATGGCAACAAAACGTACGTTGACAGGAGTGAGTGTAAAAGTTAAAGCGGACTTCGGGCTGAAAGATTGAACCAAGCTAACAAATTACAAAATGGACAAAACAATCGAAGGTTTGAAATTATTCGAAAACGTGAATGACATCAATGTGATGAATCTACCGTTGCCGGATCAAGTACGAATTACGCCGTTATTGATTCATTTAGAACGAATAGGGTTTGTTAAAAACCACTATTCAAATGAAGATATTCGGCCTATAGAAACAGGATTAACATATCCTGGAATCCAGGCGCGGAATAAACAGTTCAGTGTTTGAAATATCGTCCATGGGCAAATTCATAATCGAAAAGCGCAGCACGGTGACTACCAGTTCAATCTGTTAGCTGGTGATGGTGAAGTGATTTTAATAAGTGAGGGGTATGAGCAAAAGAACTCTTGCATAATAGGAATTACTTCCGTGGGTGCGAACTCTCACCTGTTAAGCCGATATGAAGGGAAGCGGGCGATTAACGGCCAGCATTACTTTGTACTGAAAGCCTTCAAAGGCCGGGTTATCGGAACCAGCGAGATGTACGCCAGTGCGTCGAGTGTTAATAGACGGATAGAAGCAGTGATCGAATATGGGCGGTCTAAGAGGATTGGACCAACTAAAACGGGTTAAATATTGTGGGCGGTCATTGGTAACCATATCCCGACTAAACAAGTTATAATGTTCACTCAAATTGATCAATTGCGTGAAAAAGAACAGCTGTTCAATAGGTACTGGCAGAAAAAAATGCTAACTCAATATTTTAACAATCATAAGCAATCATGAGCTATTCATCTGCATTTTTCGGAAAAGAACCCAATAAACTTGTGTACGATGACATAGCAAATTATTTTCAAACGCCACAGCCTGAATCTGACAAAATTGAATTCAAGGCTTATGTGTCATTAGGTAAAAACAGTCCTACTGAACGTGAAGATGGTATTATAAGAACCCTCTGCGCAATGCTAAATTCATCTGGGGGAATCATTATATGGGGGGCTCCAAGTCAATCGGAATCAGGAGCTGGTGATAAATTTTTTGGAGATTTGACACCGCTTCCAGAATCGATTGGAAAGGATCGATTTCAAAATAGGATAAGCGATTTAATAACGCCAACGCCCCATCGAATTCAAATGATTGAATTGCAAGGGCCGACTGGATATGTTTATCTTTTCGATGTCGAGCAAAGCCCTTATTCTCCTCATCAATATAGGAATACATATTTTATGCGTATTGACGGGCAGACGAGAGCTGCACCACATCATTATATTGAGGCACTGTTCCGTCGGGTGACTTATCCAAACTTGGAGGGGTATTTAAAGTTTGATACTCGACAGCCTTACGGGGATTCAGACCCAATGTTAGAAATTACTATTATGATTTTTAACTTATCAAAGCTGCAAAACGAATATGATTTGGGATTTAGGCTTATCGCTGATCCTGGAATGTTCCCCGACAGAGAAGTATCATCAGCAACAGAGCTGATACTCAATGGTGGAGGACTTCGTTGCTCCTTAGCAAGGGAGATTCTATATTACAATGAACCTTTTGTTCGGACAGTCTTTCTACACTTACCATACTCTCAGATGAGGGGGTCGGGAAACGCAATTAGATTCCAGTTATACTTTGCAGGTAAGCAAAGCCCATTGAAAGTGTCATCTTATCGCCTTTCCACTGATATTATTAATAATAATATTTATATCCGAAATGAGCACCGTGAAGAGAATCTACTTATCTCTGAGCAGGGGGATCAGAACTTGTCAGAGATCCAAAGAGTGAACGTTCTATTAGGACGACAATGAAATTTGACTCGCATGCGCAGGCATACACAAATTTTTAATTGGTAAATCTCATTGAGTTAGTTGATATACCAAAAGAACGGTAAACACCATTCAAGGCATCATTTGAAAGTGGCCAATGATCTCTCAGTGACCCTTCCAAGTTGTATAGGAAGTATGCTATCAAAATTATCACAGGCTGTTGAAAAAGAATTCCATTTTTCGGTAGAATGGTTTCAGTGATCTCCTCACCCTTCTTTTTCAGAAAATCGTGAAGATCGTCAATGCTCACATCCTCGGCATTCAATAGCGATAATACGTTATCAGCAATTTCAACATCAGTGCTTTCTGGATCAAAGCCATTTCTCAATCCTGCATACATCTTTGTAAGCTCGGCTAGAAATAGAGTATGCTTCCTTTGAGTGTCCAGCATTAGATCAAATATTTTACAAAAATAGTCATCCGTTGCCTCCATAAAGGCCATTGAGGTAGACAATAGCCTTAGAATTTTCTTATCATTCTTAAATGGGCCTTTATAAGTAGTGTCGTGACTAACTTCTGAAAAAGCATGTTGAAGATACGACCTTATTTGGATTTCACATGTTACTTTCTGAAGGTGTATTTGATCAATTGGATAGCTTGTCAATGGAGAAACGACGATGTGTACAGATTGGTATGCAAATTCAGCTGGTTTGTTGAGGATCTCCTCGTTATAGTCGCGAGAAACTTTATAGTTCCAGTTATTATCATTTTCTACAAGCCGCTTGAATTCATGAACATCTTTGCTTGTCATTAAAACAACCCTTGTAGCAATTTTATCTTCAATATCTACTATCGGGTTTTCATACGTTTTGTCACGGTAAATCGCTTTTCGTATATAAGAATAATTAGTTTTTATTCTGCTTTTCGGTGGAAGCTTGATTCTGGTACTATCATCTAATAATTGCGTGAGCTCATGCAGACGCTTATCCACGAAATCGCCCCACTCAGTCAAAATCTGGCGAACCTCCTCAAACTCGGCAAGGTTTTTCTGTTCCTGATCTGAAAGTGATAGCAGACTATTCATTTTCGAATGGATGTCCATGAATAACAACAATAGTGTACTCTTGGCTTTTGGCGATCAAATTATTTAACTCTTCTTGACTGTCGATGATTTTCACTTTGTCATCGAAGTGCGCATCTGGGCCAGCAATTTTTATTTTAGATGGGAAGTCGATTTTTTTTGTCTTAAGCCTGCTATCAATTAGAGTTGTATTTTTCACAAAGATACTTGGCAGTGAAGATATTGCTTCTAAATACCGACCGAGGACTTTCTCTTCTTTAAAATATGTTCTACCAAAAGCAGAGGGGTCAACAGATTGATTCTTATTAGCTGTGAATTGTTGTTTAAGCGCATCTAAGACCGGTCCCTTACCATCTGATGAAATATCCGGGGCATTGGTTATAAAGTCTTCTGTTATACGGTAAAACCTTAAAGATTGAAGCTCGCTGTTGGCCTGAATTGAGAAACCAAGGAAGTCGTTGTAGAAATATGCGGCTGGAAGGCCATCGCTGTTAAATTGGTCATCAAATAAAAAGCAGTCAAATCGCTGATTCATATGAGTTGCTTCTGGCGTTCTTTCCTCAATAATACCAATCTTAAACAGCTTCTGAGATGGGCTTAAAAAAATTTCATTTAATATTTCAATTTGATTTACCCTTGAGACTAGCGCCTGATGAGGTTCAGCCTTGATTACTAAATAAAGAAACAGCCCGGAATTGTCGTTTACCGCTTCAATGATTAAAAGAAATCCACCAGGATATTGAGTGCTTGTCTGAGCATCTGCTAGCAGCTGAGCAATTTTTACAGACTGTACAATAAATTCGGGATCATCTAACTTTTTTAGTTCTTGACAAAGGTCGACAAAGGATCCGGCGCCTTCTTGCTGTATTTGAAGCTTGAACGCTTTGCCACGTCTCCCCGATGATTCGATTAGTCGATCCTTAATAATCTGTTCAACATTGGAGTCGATGTTGCTAAGGACTTGTCTGGCGACTACCGACGCACTTGCATCTCTTATATTCTTTGGTTTGGGCAGAACCGTATGCATTATAAGTCGACGAATGCTGATATTATTAAAATTAACCATTAGGCAGGATACGTTTATGGCAAAAAGCGTTGTAGCACAGTATACTACTTAAAAGTTAAAATAGTTATACAAATCGTTACTTAACGGTAGTGAGATGACAGTGTGAACGTTTTAACTACGGAACTAAACCGAGGAATGGCGCCCGCTGACGAAAGTAAACCTGCTTTTCATCAACTTACTTTCTGAGATAATATTGACAAATGAGAGGAATATAAAGTAACCTTAATATAGCAAGTTCGTCCCCTATCTCGACCCCTAAAAATAAAAACCGCTGTAAGGGGTTAACTTACAGCGGTTTAACTCTAAAACTGTTGGCCGACAAGGACTCGAACCCTGAATAAGACAACCAAAATGTCCTGTGTTACCATTACACCATCGGCCAAAACCGTAAACAGTGGTGCAAAAGTAATGCGGCTAATTCAGGATGTCAAGTTTTTATAGAAAAAAATTAAATGCTTTTTATTTCAACGTTGGAAGCGATTTTCTTCACTAACCCTTGGAGCACTTTTCCGGGACCGCACTCAATAAAGGTTTCTGCGCCGTCATTGACCATCTGCTCAATGGATTGCGTCCACCTTACGGGTGCTGTCAATTGCGAAATCAGGTTTTCTTTGATCACATTTACTTCGGTTGCTGGTTTGGCATTTACATTTTGATAAACAGCGCAAATCGGTGGCTGAAATTCTGCCGCGTGGATTGCCGCTGCCAGTTCTTCCTTAGCCGGTTCCATCAAAGGCGAGTGAAATGCGCCGCCGACGGGCAAAATCAACGCTCTTTTTGCTCCGGCAGCTTTCAAAAGCTCACAAGCTTTTTCAACGCCTTCAATTGTGCCTGATATTACGACTTGGCCGGGACAGTTATAATTCGCAGGAACCACGATTTCGTCTGTAATGCCCGCGCAAACTTCTTCAATGATGTTATCAGCCAGTCCCAGGATTGCGGCCATCGTCGAAGGGCGGATCTCACAGGCTTTCTGCATAGCATCCGCGCGTTTTGCTACAAGTTTCAATCCGTCTTCGAATGATAGGGTGCCCGCAGCCACCAGTGCAGAAAATTCGCCCAGGGAATGGCCCGCGACCATATTCGGGTCAAAATCGGCGCTGATTTTTGCGAGTATGACTGAGTGTATGAAAATAGCGGGCTGAGTTACATTCGTCTGTTTCAGTTCCTCGTCAGTGCCTTCGAACATTATTTTGGTTATATCAAAACCAAGGATGCTGTTGGCCTGATCAAAAAGCGTTTTTGCAGAATCTGAGGACTGATAAAGATCAAGTCCCATTCCTTTGAACTGAGAACCTTGTCCGGGAAAGATGTATGCACTTTTCATAATGATCGTTTTCGTTTGGGGATTTGAATAAAAAAGCCCGGTCATTCCGACCGGGCTACAAAGGAAATACTTCGATGTCAAAGAAAAAAGGCGTGCTTATCTGATGATCTGCACCCAGCCTTTCATTGTGGTAGGGGTGCTTTCTCTTTTGGAAGATTCAAAGAAGATTGTTACTTCATAATAATATTGTCCTGCTGCCAGGTCCTTTCCGGCATTGGTTTTACCGTTCCAGTTGATGTTAACATCATTGGTTTTGAACACCTGGGCGCCCCATCTGTTGAATGCTTTGAATTCGAGCGACTGCACAAAAGCAGGGCATTCGTAAGGCTGGAACACGTCGTTTTTACCATCTGCATTTGGGGTAAATACATTGGGCAAAACATACATGGGGCAATTGTCCTTGCATACAATGTTGCTTGGCGCGCTCTCAGCCCCGAACCGGTTCACTGCCGTCACATAGTAACAACCTGCAAAAGTAGTAAGCCCTTCGTGGTTGAATGTGGTGGCCAAAGGCGATGGCGGCGTGGTGATGGTAGCGATCAAAGCGGGCGTATCGCCTTCGTAACGGGCATAGTAAATGCGGTAAGCTGAAACATTGGGGTCGCATTCTTTTCCATCAACAGATTGCGGGTAAGTCCATGAAAGATGATTGGTCAAACCGGTTGGTCCGCAGAAAGCTTCGGGATGAGCACGCAACGAATCACAATTGAGCTGATCAATGGCCAGCACAGGCGGGCAAGGCTTGGTTGTGTCAGAGGACGAAACACATAAGATCTGTGAGAAGTTGTAAAGTATGGATGGCTTGATCTGGCTGTTGTTGTAGGAGCCCACCGTTTCTACTTTGTAACAATAAGTTGAATCGCTGACAATGGTCGTGTTCACTGTTCCGTCAGCTGCATATTTATCAGATCCATCATCGAGATAGAAAAAGGATTGCGTGCCTTGCACGGGCACATCTGCAATGCGGTTGAATGTTCCGGGCCTTGTTTTGTCTTCACGGTAAACCCTGTGGGTGCGGTTGCCGTTGTCCCAGGGCACCAGCGCCGACCAGTTTAGGCGGATGCGGTTGGGTTCTGCGGCACCTTGTTCCAACCTTACCGAGCTGGCTGTTTTAATGTCGTCCATTTTAACGAGCTGCCCGCCCTGCGTTGCGTAATATTCGAGCTTGTAATTATATGGGTTAACCAGTGTGTTGAGGCCGCGGTCTATAAAAATAGTGTCAGCGGCGCCTGGGGTAAGGTTTGTATTAATGGTAGCGATCTGTGTGAAAGCCGTTCCATTCTGTCCCACTGCCCTGAAGAGGCGATATTGTGCAGGAAGTCCGGATGAAGCAGCAGGTTTTGTCCATTTCACAGTAATAACCCCTCTTGTTTCGCTGGTTGAATCAACAGTAACATTGGTAATAACCGGCGCTAACATAGGCAGGTTCAGGCAGAACTCGTCAGAAGCGATACTTTCGCCACCACCGATCAGGCTTCCCGGCTCATTCACATTTGTGCCGGGACGAGGGAATTCAACAACAATGCGATAACTGTACGAAATGCCTGCACGGAGTCCGTCGCCGTTGTTATTGTCTAAATATGTAGTTTGATCAATAGCAACTCTTCCAATTTCTTCATAACCAGAACCGGCCGGAATGCCCGTCAAGCAAACATCCTCAGGAATGTCAGCACAGCCTTCTCTCCTGTAAATGACCATCCTTGCGCCAGGAACCGGACATTTATAGGCAGTCCAGTTGAGGCGGTAAGCCGTCCCCGCCGGGTCCGTAGCCGCCACGGCCCTTAATCCAAGCGGTTTGGGGCCGTAAACCTTGATGCTAAGCGTGGTCATATCCACGAGCTTGCGGAAAAGATTGGGATTGGTGTTCGTGCCGGGGGCATCTTCAACTTTGAATAACACATCATAAGGCTCCAGACGAACGTGGTTACAAGACGTTTGCCATGTGAATTGGCCAGTGATCGTGCCAATTCCGGTTTGCTGCGGAATGGTGAACCGGCCCAATTCGGGACTGACCAGTGTTCGCTCGTACACACCGCCCGTAGAAGTCAGGTTAAGCTTATCTCCGTTTTTGTCCGTGGCCTTAATTTGCTGATTAATGAGTGTTCCGGCTTCTACGCAAATATCCGGGAGCGGTTCAATGAGCGGCCTGGCATTGTTGGCGTCTTCAACAATAATCTGCATATCCCGCACAATTTCGCCGATAAGCACGCCATCCCGCCATTCTTCAACCACGAAAGCAACATTATAATATCCTTTGGTTGTAGGCGAATCCCAGGTTAAATCACCCGTGAGGCGGTTCATGCCAAAAGTGGCTGGCGATGCACCGGTTTCAGTCTTTCCCGGAGCATTGATTTGGTTGGGGTTAACATATTGTAAATTAACACCTGCACCATTTGAAGTTCCCCGTTGCGGCGTATACAAGCGATATGCAAGACTGTCGCCATCTGCATCAAATGCATTTGGGTTGTGAATGTAGCGTTGCCCAATGGCTGCAAGGTCGATAGGGGCGTTCAGGAGCACGGGAGTCTGGTTCAAGCCGAAACTGGCGTTGATTTCCAGAATGGTGCTTACATAAAAGTTAAGATTTTGTGTCGGAGGCGGCCCAATGTTCAGGATCCCGTTGTTCCTATTATCTTCTTCAAATGATATCCTGAACTTACCGGCAGAAGGGAAAGTGTACCTGACAATGTAGACGTTCTGTGTTGTGTTGTTGCCAATGTTGATAATCGGTAAAATCCTGGGGGCTTCAATAGGGCCGTTACTGCCCACATAAAACTGCACGAAATTCTGTGCGTTCGCAGCGCCTTCCCCATTTTGCATGTCGAAATATGCAGTCAGCCTGATTTCGTAAGTGAGGGAGGTTGCGGAAACCCGTTTTGCCGTAATCTCACCCGCACGAATGTGCGTTGCCATAGCATCAAAGCCAGTGCCCAGCAATGTCAGAAGAAAGGAAAATAATAATAACGGTAAAGCAGATCGCATAAATATATAAGAGTCGAGCTTTTTTAGATAGAGGTCAGGGCAGAAAATGCATCTGCCAAACTATTAATTCAACGAAAATTTAAATAAAACTGTGTACCCGTGAAGGTAATATAATAGGTGCTATCGTAAACTTACAAAACAAGTTTATAATTCATATATGTATTGCCATAAACAAGTGCTATGGCAATACGCTGCAAGGTTATACGGGATTTGGCTTATCTGATGATCTGCACCCAGCCTTTCATTGTGGTAGGGGTGCTTTCTCTTTTGGAAGATTCAAAGAAGATGGTTACTTCATAATAATATTGTCCTGCTGCCAGGTCCTTTCCGGCATTGGTTTTACCGTTCCAGTTGATGTTAACATCATTGGTTTTGAACACCTGGGCGCCCCATCTGTTGAATGCTTTGAATTCGAGCGACTGCACAAAAGCAGGGCATTCGTAAGGCTGGAACACGTCGTTTTTACCATCTGCATTTGGGGTAAATACATTGGGCAAAACATACATGGGGCAATTGTCCTTGCATACAATGTTGCTTGGCGCGCTCTCAGCCCCGAACCGGTTCACTGCCGTCACATAGTAACAACCTGCAAAAGTAGTAAGCCCTTCGTGGTTGAATGTGGTGGCCAAAGGCGATGGCGGCGTGGTGATGGTAGCGATCAAAGCGGGCGTATCGCCTTCGTAACGGGCATAGTAAATGCGGTAAGCTGAAACATTGGGGTCGCATTCTTTTCCATCAACAGATTGCGGGTAAGTCCATGAAAGATGATTGGTCAAACCGGTTGGTCCGCAGAAAGCTTCGGGATGAGCACGCAACGAATCACAATTGAGCTGATCAATGGCCAGCACAGGCGGGCAAGGCTTGGTTGTGTCAGAGGACGAAACACATAAGATCTGTGAGAAGTTGTAAAGTATGGATGGCTTGATCTGGCTGTTGTTGTAGGAGCCCACCGTTTCTACTTTGTAACAATAAGTTGAATCGCTGACAATGGTCGTGTTCACTGTTCCGTCAGCTGCATATTTATCAGATCCATCATCGAGATAGAAAAAGGATTGCGTGCCTTGCACGGGCACATCTGCAATGCGGTTGAATGTTCCGGGCCTTGTTTTGTCTTCACGGTAAACCCTGTGGGTGCGGTTGCCGTTGTCCCAGGGCACCAGCGCCGACCAGTTTAGGCGGATGCGGTTGGGTTCTGCGGCACCTTGTTCCAACCTTACCGAGCTGGCTGTTTTAATGTCGTCCATTTTAACGAGCTGCCCGCCCTGCGTTGCGTAATATTCGAGCTTGTAATTATATGGGTTAACCAGTGTGTTGAGGCCGCGGTCTATAAAAATAGTGTCAGCGGCGCCTGGGGTAAGGTTTGTATTAATGGTAGCGATCTGTGTGAAAGCCGTTCCATTCTGTCCCACTGCCCTGAAGAGGCGATATTGTGCAGGAAGTCCGGATGAAGCAGCAGGTTTTGTCCATTTCACAGTAATAACCCCTCTTGTTTCGCTGGTTGAATCAACAGTAACATTGGTAATAACCGGCGCTAACATAGGCAGGTTCAGGCAGAACTCGTCAGAAGCGATACTTTCGCCACCACCGATCAGGCTTCCCGGCTCATTCACATTTGTGCCGGGACGAGGGAATTCAACAACAATGCGATAACTGTACGAAATGCCTGCACGGAGTCCGTCGCCGTTGTTATTGTCTAAATATGTAGTTTGATCAATAGCAACTCTTCCAATTTCTTCATAACCAGAACCAGCCGGAATGCCCGTCAAGCAAACATCCTCAGGAATGTCAGCACAGCCTTCTCTCCGGTAAATGACCATTCTTGCGCCAGGAACCGGACATTTATAGGCAGTCCAGTTGAGCCGGTAAGCCGTCCCCGCCGGGTCCGTAGCCGCCACGGCCCTTAATCCAAGCGGTTTAGGGCCGTAAACCTTAATGCTAAGCGTGGTCATGTCCGTCAGCTTTCTGAAAAGGTTTGGATTGGTGCCGGGCGAAGGCGCGTCTTCGATTTTGAAAAGCACATCATAGGGTTCCAGACGGATATGGTCACAGCCGGTTTGCCATACAAACTGTCCGGTAACCTGGCCCGTTGCCTGTGAAGGAACAGTGAAAGTAGCCAATGCGGGTTTAATGAGCGAACTTTGATAAACACCCCCTGTACTCGTAAGAACCAGCGGATTTCCATCTTTGTCAACGGCTTTAATCTGCTGATTTATGCGCGTCCCTGCTTCTACGCAAAGGGGGTCCAGGGGATCAATCGTCGGCCTTGCGTTGCGGGCATCTTCCACCAGGATCTGCATATCACGCACAATCTGACCGATCCGCACACCATCGCGCCATTCTTCCACCACGAATGCAACATTATACTGGCCTTTGGTTACAGGCGCATCCCAGATCAAATCTCCCGTAATCGCATTAATGCTAAATGTAGCAGGCGTTGCGCCGGCTTCGGTGCTGCCCGGAGGAGTCACCATATTAGGATCTTTGTAGGGGATATTCAGACCATTTCCTCTGCCGTCACCACTTTGAGGCGTAAAAAGCTTGAAAGACAAGCTGTCCCCATCCGCATCGAATGCATTGGGATTATGAATATATCGCTGTCCAACGGCTGCCAGGTCGATGGGTGCGTTTAACAGGACCGGCGTCTGGTTTGTTCCAATGGCCGTGTTGATTTCCAGTGTCGTATGTACAAAGAAATTGATCCCGTCCGTTTGTATGCCATCCCGTAAATTGAGTGTCTTGGCATTCCGGTTATCCATTTCTACGGAGATCTCGTAACTTCCGGCGGCCGGAAAAGTGAATATCGTAACGTACTCGTTGAACGTCGTGTTATTCCCAATGTTCCGTATGGTCGCCCGCACCCGTTCCACTTTTCTGGGGCCTTCACTGCCAAAATAAAAATTAATGTCGTTGGCTGCTTCTGCGGCTTGTATGCCAGCCGGCGAAACGTCGAAATAGGCTGATAAACGGATCTCGTAAGTAAGGGATGAAATCCTTCTGGCCGTAATCTCTCCCGCACGAAAGTGCGTTGCATGCGCATTGAAAGCAGAAAATAGCAAGAATAAAAGTGCAATGATCGGGAGAAGTCGTAAAGAAGGACGCATACAAGTATTTTAATTGATCGCCGTTATAAAATGTGAACGAAAAATTCTACCAAAAATGTGTACGTTTTTGACAGACAGCGGTCAGTTTGGGGTAAAATTTTATAATGTTGCCAGGCTCTGCAGCATCTGGCACTCTTGTGACTAACTAATTCTTCATAATGATTATAAATAATAAGCCGCTTTACAAAAATGGACAGGTTTTTTTGCCTTGCATGGGTTTGTGACATACCTTTGAAAGGTTCTAAATATACCTAATTTTTTCGCACTAAAACGATTCGTTTTTGATATGTCGTGGTTTTCACAAACGTTAACGAGCTCCATTGGTAAGAAACTTCTGATGGCTCTTACCGGATTATTTTTGATAAGCTTTCTGGTGATTCATGCCACAATTAATGCCATGATTTTTTATAATGATGGAGGGGAGACCTTTACACATTGGGGGCATTTTATGGGTACAAACCCTATTATTCGTACACTTGAGATCGGGTTGGTCGCCGGATTTATTCTTCACATTGCGGATGGTTTGATTCTTTGGAAAAACAATACAGAGGCTCGTCCCATCAAGTATGCTGTTAACAATCCATCTGCGAACAGCACGTGGTATTCCAGGAGTATGGGGTTGCTTGGTACGTTGTTGCTGATTTTCCTGGTTATTCACACTTCCCATTTCTGGATTCCTAACCGTTCCAACCAGTTTGCCACAGGCGAAGAGCTAAATCTGTATCAGATGATGCTGGATATTTTCCAGAACCCGATCGTGGTACTAATTTACGTTTTGGGTTGTATTTCGCTGTTCTGGCATTTGTTGCATGGTTTTAAAAGTGCGTTCCAGACATTGGGTTTGAATCACATCAAATACAATGGTGCGATCAATTTCCTGGGAACGGCTTTTTCAATTGTTATCCCAATTCTATTCGCACTCATGCCGATCTCGATTTATCTGGGATGGGTCAACTAAATGCTGCAAATGGCCGCAGCTGTTTTCAATTTAACTTTTTGATTTAAATAACATTCAATATATGGCAACTTCATCTAGTCTGGATGCCAAAATACCACAGGGGCCGATTGAAACAAAATGGAGTAAATACAAGTCTTCGGTTCCGCTTGTAAACCCTGCCAATAAACGTAGTCTTGAAATTATTGTAGTAGGAACAGGTCTTGCAGGCGCTTCGGCTGCTGCAACGCTTGCTGAAATGGGTTATAAGGTCAAAGCATTCTGTTTTCAGGATTCCCCACGCCGTGCGCACTCTATTGCCGCCCAGGGAGGGATTAATGCTGCAAAAAATTATCAGAATGATGGGGATTCGATTTACCGTCTTTTCTACGATACGATTAAAGGAGGTGATTACCGTTCGAGAGAGGGGAATGTACACCGTCTTGCGGAGGTTTCCGGTAACATTATAGATCAATGTGTTGCAGCAGGGGTTCCTTTTGCACGTGAATATGGTGGTTTGCTTTCCAACCGGTCTTTCGGGGGAACGCAGGTGCAGCGTACTTTTTATGCTGCGGGACAAACTGGCCAGCAATTGCTGCTGGGTGCATACTCAGGATTGCAGCGTCAGGTGGGAATGGGAACGGTGAAGATGTACAACCGTCACGAAATGCTTGATGTGGTGAATATCGATGGCAAATGCCGCGGTATTATTGCGAGAAATCTTATTACAGGCGAAATAGAACGTCACGGCGGTCATGCAGTGTTGCTTTGTACAGGTGGTTATGGAAACGTATTTTACCTGTCGACCAATGCAATGGGCAGCAACGTCACCGCTGCATGGAAAGCGCACAAACGCGGCGCATATTTTGGTAACCCTTGTTTTACACAAATTCACCCGACCTGTATCCCTGTTTCGGGCGAGCACCAGTCGAAGCTGACTTTGATGTCCGAATCACTTCGTAATGACGGCCGGATATGGGTGCCGAAAGCAAAAAATGATACGCGTCCGGGGAATGAAATCCCTGAGGAAGAAAGAGATTACTACCTGGAACGTCGTTACCCTGCATTCGGTAACCTGGTTCCCCGTGATATCGCTTCCCGTGCTGCCAAAGAAAGATGCGATGCCGGATATGGTGTGGGATCGTCTAAACTGGCGGTTTTCCTTGACTTCGCCGCTGCGGTGGAACGTTATGGAAGAGGAGAAGCCAATAAAAACAACATTGTAAATGCTTCTAAAGAAGACATTACGATTTGGGGTAAAGCTGTTGTAAAAGAAAAATATGGCAACCTTTTCGATATGTATAAGCAAATCACGGGCGAAGATCCGTATGAGGTGCCTATGCGTATCTATCCTGCGGTGCATTACACTATGGGAGGACTTTGGGTTGATTATAATTTAATGACCACAGTACCAGGCTTGTATGCTTTGGGAGAAGCTAATTTCTCTGATCACGGTGCAAACCGCCTCGGCGCTTCTGCGCTAATGCAGGGACTTGCTGACGGATATTTTGTAATTCCTTATACAATCGGGTCTTACCTATCCAAGGAAATTGGCACAGGTAAAATACCAACTGATCATCCGGAATTTGTAAGGGTTGAAAAAGAAGTGAAGAATCGTATCGACACCTTGATGTCGATCCAGGGGAAAACATCTCCTGAATTGTTCCATCGCCGCCTGGGTAAGATCATGTGGGATAAATGCGGAATGGCGCGCAATGAGCAGGGTTTGAAAGAAGCGATCATTGAAATACGGGAACTTCGTAAAGAATTCTGGAGAGATGTGAAAGTGATGGGCAACACGAACGAGTTTAACCCGGAACTGGACAAAGCAGGGCGCGTTGCCGATTTTATTGAACTTGGTGAGTTAATGTGCATCGATGCACTTACCCGTGCAGAATCATGCGGTGGCCACTTCCGCGAAGAACACCAGACGGAAGAGGGAGAAGCATTACGTGATGATGAAAACTTCATGTTTGTGTCTGCGTGGGAACATAAAGCGCAGGAGGAATGGGAGCTTCACAAAGAGGAGCTGATTTATGAGAATATCAAAATTGCCCAAAGAAGTTATAAATAATAGCCGTTGGCTGTCGGCATTCGGCCATTGGCTGTTTGCAGCTGGCTATCAGCTTGTTTCAATATTATTGGTTAATTATTAACCGTTAACTATTACAACAATGAGTGCAGGTAACATGCATATTAAGCTTAAAGTCTGGAGACAAAGCAATAGCAATACAAAAGGAGATTTCGAAAATTACAGTCTGGACAACGTTTCTCCGGATATGTCTTTTCTGGAAATGTTTGATGTCCTGAACGAGCAACTGATCGAGGAGGGCAAAGAGCCGGTAGCATTTGACCACGATTGCCGCGAAGGCATTTGCGGAATGTGTTCCATGTATATCAACGGGAGGGCACACGGACCGCTAAAAGGCGTTACGACCTGTCAGTTACACATGCGTTCGTTCAGTGATGGAGATACGATCGTTGTAGAGCCGTGGAGAGCTCAGGCGTTCCCGGTGATCAAGGACCTTGTTGTTGACCGTGATGCTTTCGACAGGGTGATCTCTGCGGGAGGTTTTGTTTCGGTAAACACGGGTAACGCACAGGATGCGAATAGCCTTCCTATTCCGAAAGTAGCTGCGGACGAGGCGTTTGCAGCAGCAGCGTGTATCGCTTGCGGCGCTTGTGTTGCTGCCTGTAAGAACGCATCTGCAATGCTTTTTGTATCGGCAAAAATCTCGCAATTGGCATTGCTTCCGCAGGGACAAGCTGAGAGAACCATCCGTGCAGAGAAAATGGTTGCACAAATGGATGCAGAAGGATTTGGAAACTGTACGAACACCGGTGCGTGCTCTGCAGAATGTCCCAAAGAGATCGGGCAAGAGAACATTGCGCGGATGAACCGTGAATATATCGGCGCTAAGCTTTCTTCAACAGCAGTGTAACATTAAGGGGCATAAGCATCATTAAACCATCGAGAAGAAAGCCACGGCCTTACATTCTTCTCTATAACAATGGTGTCTTGAATGGAAATAAAACAAGTTTGATCAGGGAGATATACTGAAATGGTGTATCTCCCTTTTTGTATCCAATCATACGAAATACAAACCTCTCTCTCGGCAGTGTAAAACTGCCCGCCAGATCGAAAAAAATCGGAAAGCAGATTCCTCTTCTTTCGGACGGGAAATACGAAACTCCTACGATCTGATTTGAGCACCAGATAACATTCCTTGAATAAACCCAGACTATCGCGCCATTTTATCGCATACTTATTCTTCTTTTTGAGAATTTTCAGCGATGGAAGGCCCATGTCATTCTTATAATTACTTGAAATAAAAGTTTGCTGGATCAGTGCGTCGTCCGGTGACTTAATGCCCAGTTCTTTCAAAGCATTTATTCTCTGTTGAAATGGCGAATGTGTGGTTTGCGGGCTATTTAGTAAAGACAAATGATCGGCCGTTCTGACCGACTCGTATTCCAGCATTTCCGGATAGTAGCGCCAGAAAAAAAGTAACCACAAGCCTAAACAAGCAATACCGGCGACATGAAACCAAATTTTCAGCCGCTTGCGGGACAATTGCAGGAGCACCATATTATAGGTGGCAAGGACGCACAATGTTGATATAACCTTATACCTGTTTTCAACATAAGAGCCACGACCCAGGCTAATGGCAATGGCCGACAAAATTCCAAAAAGAAACACGCCAAGCAGGAACTGACAGGCTGGATCTTTTCTAAGTGCTGCTAATCCGGTTCTTGCAATACAAAAAGTGAATATCAGAACGAGCAGGACACCCGCAACGACCGGAATAAGTGAGGCGCCTTTTTCATGAATATCAAATGTGCCGCCAATTACTCCCAGGATAACTTCGGGCATCGCTGCCAGCCTTCCCGTAATGCTGGTATTTTCGGCGATCGGGAAACGGTAAGAATGAAAAAAGAGTAAAATGGAGCCTGTCCCCAGCACAGTGATAACCACGCATTGGACCACATTACGGCCGATTAAAGCGATCAATAATAGAACAACCCATATAAATGGTCCGGTGCCGCTGGCAAATGTTGTTATGAAAGCGAAAATGATCCCCATACATTGCCAGAAAACGCCATGCCTTGTCAGGAGCCAGATGGCCAGGCAGGCAAGTGACGTTACTCCTATGTTCTGAAGCGCGCTGGTGGCCCAAAGCAAGCTGCCCATATGCTGAAAATGAAGAGACAAGAGAATCACCGGGACAATGGACAGCGTGTTTTTACTGTATTTATAAGCTTCAACGCAAAAGATAACCGTGATCAAAAACAGGCTTATGCTTCCTAAGAAAATGAGGTGACGGAGATTGGTGCATCCAAACACATAATAATCGAGCAAAAGGATGAGCCGAGCGTACACGATCCGATGTTCATTGTGCTGGCGGAAAATGAAATGTATCTTTTCTTCTGTTGAATCGGTTCTCAGATATTGGATTATGAAATCCAGCAATGCATTGTAGTCGTCAATAAATGGAATGTCGAGTGCCGCTTCGAATATGAAAAATGACAACGTTGCTGCACAACAAATAGCAACCAAAAGCCAGATCAGCCGGGGATTTTTTAGAATTGCGGACATTACCTTTAATTTATAGCGAAGGGAAAATGCTATTTATCAAAATGGCATGGTCGAAGTCAATTCCGATTATTAATGGGCGGGTTTGAATTAGCCTAAGGGACATAAAAAAGCAGGCCGCTAAATGTTTAGCGGCCTGCTTTCATTTATGCCTCAATATCGCTTACTTCTTTTTAGTAGAATCAGCTTTCGATGTATTGCTTCCTTTATATTCTTTGTTCAAGCCGTCAAGGATTTTTTGTGTTACATCCAATGATGGATTAGCAAACAAAATTCCGCCGCCTAATGAGTAACCCAGAACATATTCAAAACCATTCTCTTTGTTATATTTCTCAATGTAAGAACGGATGTTTTTGTAAAGCTCCTCGTTTTTCTTAGCCTCTTCCTGGCCCAAAGCCTGTGCAGACTGATCGCGGTAAGCAACCAGATCCTGCTGTTTTTTCATCAATTGTGCCTCTGTGGAACGTGCTTGCTCGGGCGTCATTGTTTGTGCTCTTTGTTGAAAAAACTGAACTTCATTTTGCAATGAACGGCCTTTTGTATTCAACTCATTTTCAAGTTGGAAGTTTTTATTTTCCAGCTCTTTTCTTGTGTCTTTAAAGAATTCGTAGTTTTTCAACAAAGAATCAACCTGAACATATACGGTTTTACGACCTGCCACTACGCCACCATCTGCTGCTACACCTGCATCTCCCGAAGGCTTACCTGAAAAATGTAAAAAGAATAACACCGCCACAGCCAGTGAAAGCACGATGTTCCAAATTAACGAAGTATTGTTGTTCACGTTTTTTGAGTTTTGTTTTTTTAACGAGCCGCAAAGATAATAATTTGTGTTTAAGTACAATGAATATCAGGCCCTGTGTGACATTTACACCAAGTTTTATAATGATATGCCTCTTGGCGGAGCCGAAATGAATATCCTGCGGACCAACAGCCCGGATAATCCCGCTAATCCGCCCGTTAAACCGCCCACTAATGCGGAAATCAACAAGAGGACAATGCCATTTGGCAAAGAAAATATTCCCGCAATCCGGTCGGACATCGCTCCATCGGAAAGAAAATGAAGATAAAAGCCGTAGGCCATCCAGAGCAGTGCGATTGCGGCAAAACCAGTCCAAAACGCATTGGATGCGTTGGTTTGCCTGATCAGAAAAACCAGAAACGGAACGATGGCGACAACCCACCACGGGGCGACTATTTGCAGTAATGCGGTGATCAGTAATATGATAAGGAAATTCATTATTGCGAATGTTAAGGTTTTTGGAGCTTCACACTGGATGTCATGCGCGGGTGCTTTTGGGCTGGTTCGAGCAGGTAAACAAGCTCATTAAGCTCCCCGTTTTCCCATTTTTTTAACAAATTCAGGTAGTAAGGACTCCCCGGGTTTCCCGATTGCCCGCCCGGATAAATGCCGTAGGCTCTTGGCACCGGCCCCAGTTCAACCACCATACGCCAGGAAGGCCCGTTTCGCTTGGTAATAGCGTTGACAATGCTCCGGCCGCCCCCCACTTTCAAAGCTGGCGCATTGAACGGTTTCAGGCTCCTGCTCAGATGCCTGATTTCGGTTCCCTTCACTTGTGCCCATTGCCACGACTGGCTCATTGGCCCGTGCCGGGTGGTTAATGTATCAAGTGCGGCTTTGAAACTGGCTGCGGTGAGGTCGGCCAGCGTTTCTTTTTCCGGTGTGGTAACATTATCGAACCATTTTTTATTTGGCTGATTCAAAATCATATACAACGTTCGGTCGCGCGTGGGAAATTCCATGTTTTCGCCAAACTCATCATTCCAGATCTTTGCCTGCAATAAAGGCATCCATTCTTCAAAAATGGAGGTGGCGACTGATTCAGATGTATTCTGGTAGTTCCAGTTGGCCAACGTAATGGCAGCGGCTTTTTGAGCAGGCGTTAATGTTGTCGATTTTAATGTTTCCAATAATTTGGGCAAAATGTTTCTTGCCAAAACACTGAAATTGTCGTTTTGTAACATTCTCAAACTATCAGCATTTGCACGGTTCATGGACGTGAGGCGCTCATTGATGCGCACGCCGCGTTCCGTGGGCGCAAAAACCCAGTTGATAAAATAAGGATAGGAAGGATCGGTGGAAGACTGATTGGCACTGCTGACAAAACCTCTTTTCGGGTTCTTAACATAAGGATTTTGCGCAGCGGGGATCCAGCCTTGCCAGTCATCCGCCGCTTTCGTGCCATCCAGGACAAATTTCCCCTGACCCTTATATTTCAAAGGCAGTTTGCCATTGACTGTAAGCGCAATGTTCTTGCTGTTATCTGCAAAGACGAAGTTTTGCGCCGGGCCAACATAATAGGTAAGGGCCTTTCGGTAATCCTCATAATTTTTGGCCTTATTCAGCGCATGGAATGTCAGGAAGCTGTTTCCAGCCTCGTGCCCGATCCATTTTACTGCTAATTCAGGATATTTTCCGGAGCTGTTATCCGTTTCCGTAACCGGCCCGTGGTGTGTGTAGATGACCTCTTCCTGGTTGGGATCTTTTTGTCCCTTAACAATGATACTTTCAATGCGTTTTTTCGTCGGTTTCCATTGATTATCATGCCAATACTGCGTTCTGGATTCGTCTTTGAATTTGATTTTATATAGGTCAAAAACGTCAGCGTCCGTATTGGTAACACCCCAGGCCACGTGCTGGTTAAAGCCAATAATCACACTCGGAATGCCTGGAAGCGAAACGCCATACACATTCATGGAAGGGGAATGTAGCTGAACTTGATACCAAATGGACGGCAGCGTCAGTTCAAGGTGCGGGTCATTGGCGAGAATAGGATAGCCGGTAATTGATTTTTCAGCGCTTACTGCCCAGTTATTGCTGCCGATTCCTTCCGGTTTGGGCTCTCTTTGCATTAGTGCGGCCGGCGTTTTTTTTAAATATGCTAAACTGTCTCCGGTCTTTAGTGTTTTGGGGCGCTTAGGGATTGCCAATGGCTTAAAATCCCAATCCGTGCCAGCAGGGATCACCGGGCTTTCCTGGAACATGGGATAATCCGGGAACAGGTCATTGACTACTTTTTCGCCATAGGTTTTCAGAACATTGCTCATATTGAGCTCATTAGATCGCCCGGCCAATGTTAATGTCATCTGTTCCAGCATGTACATGGTGTTGATCGGCTGCCATGCTTCCGGTTTGTAACCCAGCAATTTGAATTCTATCGGATAATCTTTTGGCGAAAGCTGATCTATATATGCATTAATGCCTGCGGTGTAGCCGAGCAGTGCTTCGCGAGAATGTGGGTCTTGCATCGCTACTTTTATGTTGGCTTCGGCACCATAGCCCATTCCTAAGCGGCGACTCTGCTGGTCCAGCTGCAATGTTGCTTCACCCAGCACTTCGGAAAGTCGCCCTGACGCGGCACGAATCTGTAAATCCATTTGCCAAAGCCTGTCTTTTGCCGTTACGAAGCCCTGCGCGTAAAAAAGGTCAAAGTCGTTTTTGGCAAAAATATGCGGAACACCCACGTCATCGAACCGGATTGTGATCTCTTCTTTTAGTCCGTTGAGTTTGAGAATTGTTTCACCATCTTTTTCAATGACTTTGTCGCCATTTTGTCCAAATCCCGTAAACGGACTTAAAAACGGGCCCAACGCCGGGGCCGGGCCGAGCGGCCTACTAAGGAAATAAACAAGGCAAATTGTTGCAGCGAGTGAAACAAAAGCTTTAAAATACTTCATAAAAGGAGAGTTGGGTGACGCAATTTTAAAAGCCGCGCGCCATCACGAAACTACTTGCACAATAGCCTCAACCAGTGCCAGATCAGCATACATCACGGAATGTTCGTCGGGCACGCCTCCGGCCATCGAAATGTCTGCCGGGAAATATTTTTGTCTGCCCGGACGGAATGCTTTGGCAGTCAAATGCAGTGAATGCACGCCAGCTGCTGCCAATTGGGCCGCATTATTATGGTTAACGCCGCCGCCAGCCATGATCTCAATGGAATCGCCCGCTTCTTTTGAAAGTTGCTCCAATAACGTAATGCCCTCAACCGCTGCAGGCTTCTGGCCGGAAGTCAGGATGCGTTCTGCGCCTGTTTCGATCACTGCTTTTAACGCTTTGATTGGGTCAGGCGTAAGGTCGAACGCGCGGTGGAAAGTTACTTTCATGGGGTAAGCATATTCTACGAGTGCCTTCGTACGGGCGATATCAACCTGGCCATCACTGGTCAAAATGCCTAGTACAACACCATTTGCGCCCAATTTTTTGGCCAGATCAATATCTTTGCGCATGATTTCTTCTTCAAAAACATCGTAAACAAAATCTCCGCCCCGAGGACGGATCATGACGAAAAGATCAATGTCTATATGTTGTCTGACTACTTCAATCAAACCTGCGCTTGGCGTAGTTCCGCCTTCGCCCAGTCCGCCGCATAATTCAATCCTCCCCGCGCCGCCGGCCTGTGCATTGATACAAGATTCCAACGAATAAGCGCAAACTTCAATAGTCATGTCCCTGCTTTTATAATGATCGTGAAAATTACAAAAAGGTTTTCAGGATTGAAGGACCAGAATTTGTCTTGACCATAAATATTACCATATTTGTATAGTTATTACCAATTTGGGAATTTTAATGGTGTGCCTGTGAGAATTATTACAAAAGGAACATTGAGAGTGTTTTGGGAGAAATATCCGGACGCGGAGCAAGAACTTAAATATTGGCATGAAAAGATAAGGAACGCAAGCTATTCTTCACCAAATGAGGTGATTGCTGAAAATCCAAAGAGCGATACGGTGGGAAATAATAGGATCGTATTCAACATCTGCCATAACAAATACAGACTGATCGTATTATTTAGATATAATTTGCAATGGGCGTTTATACGCTTTCTCGGCACGCATAAGGAATACGATCAGATTAATGATATTAAAAATATTTAACGTTCATGAAATCAATACAACAAATTAAGTCCGAGCTAAAACCGATTCATTCGGATGAGGATTATAAGGTTTATCTCAAAGTCATAGATTCGTTGGTTGACTGTGAAGAAAACAGCCCTGAGGAAGAATTGTTAGAATTGATCTCCATTATAGTGGAGGATTATGAGTCTGTTCACTTCGCGATTGAGCCTCCCGACCCGGTTGAGGCCATCAAGCTAAAAATGGAAGAGAACGGGTTGAAGAAAAAAGATTTGGTGGACTATTTTGGAAGTGCAAGTCGGGTGTCCGAAGTGTTAAACCGCAAAAGGCCGCTAACCTTGGAAATGATTCGTAGAATACATAAAGGTCTCGGCATATCGGCTGCAACTTTATTGGCTTCGTGAATATTGTAACCGGCTGACATTTAGGCTATTATTTCAGTGGGTGAAATTATATTTTGGGGGAAGCAATTATTTTTCTTTTTTTTCGCTTTAAGCTTTTAAAAGATGTCAAATTTTTTACTTTTGCAGAAAAGTAAGTAACTATTAATAGGCGAAAATATTATGTACTGGACTCTTGAACTCGCGTCGTATCTTGAAGATGCTCCCTGGCCAGCTACCAAAGACGAGCTAATTGACTTTGCAATCAGAACAGGCGCTCCGTTAGAAGTAGTTGAAAACCTACAGGAGCTTGAAGATGATGGTCAGCCTTATGAAAGCATTGAAGAAATTTGGCCCGATTATCCCACAAAAGATGATTTCTTTTTCAACGAAGATGAATACTAGATAAAGAAGACGGCACCTTACCAGTGCCGTTTTTTTTATGATTATGAGTGAAATATTTACGAAATCCGGCGCATATTATTTTTTTAATCTGACAAAAGGAATGTAAATTGTTAGCGTTATCATAGTTCAGATATCTATCCATTCCAACCGATGGAGCTTCGATTGTTGAAAGAGTTGGTTAAGAAAGGTGAGGGTGAACATGTGGAATTCAAATTGAAGTCCAATCACCCAGAAAAGATTGTCCGTGAAGTTGTCGCATTTGCCAACTCCGGTGGTGGAAAACTCTTCGTCGGGGTGGGAGACGACAAAACGATAAAAGGCCTCAAAGATGCGGAGGAAGATGAGTACACGCTCACGAAGGCCATCGACAAATACATTTATCCCAAAATCAGTTACAGAAAAGAAAGGATCCCGGTAAGTCCGGACCGCGATGTGTTGGTGCTAACCATTAACAGAAGCATTGACAAGCCACATTATGTGGTGGACGACACCGGAAACCGCCAGGCTTACATTCGTGTGGATGACAAGTCAATCCAGGCGAGCAGGGAAATGAAGGAAATTATGCGCCGGGGAAGAGGCGAGCGCGACATTCGCTTTCAGTATGGCGATAAGGAGCAGAAATTAATGAAGCTTTTGGATGAGAAAGAATCAATTACCGTCGATCTTTTTGCAACATTTGCCGGCATCCCTCGCAAAATAGCCTCCAATACACTTGTAGTAATGGTGCTTGCACGAATTTTGGAAGTGCACCCACAGGAAATGATCGACAAGTTTACAATGTCGATGGCCTATCAATCCAATTAGCTTAAAAAATAGAAATTCCCGGCTCTGCGTGTGTTTTGTGTGAAACAGAATTCGCTAAGCCGGGAATTATCATGTCAATTAGAAAGGAAGATCGTCCGACTCGTCCTCGCTGAATGTTGTAACCGGTGGCAATGGCTGCCCTCCTGAGTTTGAGCTTGGATTGCCGGTTCCTGCTTTATCGATTTTCCATGCTTTCACTTCAGTATACCAGCGGGAATTGTATTCGCGGCTTTCTACGTCAATGGATGCAGTCACCGAATCGTTTATCTGGAGATTGGTCTGATCAATTTTATCGCCCCAAAGCGCTATACAAACCTTTTTTGGATATTGCGAAGGGATTTCAAGAATGAATTCCTGCTTGCGCCAAGCCCCGTTCTTGCCCTGGCCTGTTACTTCGGGAAGCAAAGCGATGACCGTTCCTGTTAATTCCATTACAATTATATTTTAGTGCCTGAAAAAAATGTGATGTCAAAAGTAAGGTTTTTGAACCTTGATTGCAAAGCAAACCGAAACCTATCCAATGGCCTGTTCCAGATCGGCGATCAGGTCTTCCACGTCTTCAATTCCTACGCTAAGACGTATTAATGTGTCTTTCAGGCCTGTTTTGAGCCTTTCTTCTTTTGGAATACTCGCGTGCGTCATGCTCGCAGGATGCGTACAAAGTGATTCGACGCCGCCTAGGGATTCGCCCAGAGAAAAAACTTCCAGATTTTCCATCACACGCACGGCTTCTTCGTAAACATCGCCTTTTAATTCAAAAGATAACATGCCGCCATAACCACGCATTTGCCTGCCGGCAAGTTCGAAAGACGGGTGAGAAGGCAGGCCGGGATAATAAACTTTCGCAACTTTTGGATGCGCTTCGAGCCATTTGGCCACTTCCAGCGCATTCTCGCAATGTCTTTGCATGCGGATATGCAATGTTTTTATCCCTCGCAAAACTAAAAAACAATCCTGCGGACCCGGAACCGCGCCGCTAGCATTTTGAATGAATGCCAATTGCTTTGCGAGTTCATCATCGTTGGTTATTAGCGCGCCCATAACTGTGTCTGAATGTCCGCCTAGATATTTCGTCACCGAATGCATCACAACATCCGCACCGATATCCAATGGATTTTGCAAATAGGGCGATGCAAATGTGTTATCTACAATGCTATGAATGCCCTTTTCCTTGCAAATGCTTGTAATGGCCCTGATATCAACAATTTTCAGCAGCGGATTAGTAGGCGTTTCGATCCAGATCATTTTGGTTTTCTGGGAAATCGCAGCTTCAACATTGGCCAGATCACTCATATCCACAAACTTGAAAACCATTCCAAATGGCTCGTAAATCCGCTTCATAATGCGGTAAGTGCCTCCGTAAATGTCGTTGGTTGCTATAATTTCGTCGCCGGGCTTGTAAAGTTTCAGAACTGCGTCGGTGGCTGCTAGTCCGGAAGCATAGCAAATGCCGTGTTTGCCATTTTCCAATGCTGCCAATGCTTTTTGCAATGCGGTTCGCGTGGGATTATGCGTTCGGGAATATTCATAACCCTTGTGCTTGCCCGGGCTTTCCTGCACGTAGGTGGACGTTTGGTAAATGGGCGTCATGATAGCGCCGGTGGTCGGGTCCGGCTCCACGCCGGCATGTATAGCTTTCGTTGCGAATTTCATATTGATCAAGATTAGGAAAAACCTTTTAACCAAACAAGTCGTTATCACTTTACGCGGAATGAAGTAAAATTTTAAACGTAAAAACATTGGAGACTTCCTCCCCCAAAAAGTTATCATTACCCGTCGTCGTAAGCATTTTACTGACTGTGGTTCCGCTTGTTACGACTTCCATCGTTACTGCGTGGGCAGTTGGTCACGAAAGCCAGTTACGCAGCTGGCCTTTTGAATGGTGGGTTGTGGCTACGCTGATATTAACATTGGCCTCATCTGTTGCCCTAACACCCCCCACATTTCTTGCATTGGTTTACGGATATTTTCTGGGCTGGACCGCATTGCCATTGCTTTTTGGACTGAATTTGGGGGCCATTGCCATCATTTACGTTTCAGCCAATTTTTTGCACGCATCTTCTATTCGCGGCTATCTGATCCAGGTTTACCCGCAGGTGAACACTTTGTTGCGCAGATTTTACCAAAATGAATTAAGGCTGATATTTTTTGCCAAACTCTCACCCGTTTTGCCGTTCGCCATCACCAATCTTTTTTTCGCGATGGCTGGTGCTCGGTTCAAACAAGTGCTGGCTGGCGGAACATTAGGAATGATTCCCCGGACGGTTTTGGCCGTTTGGGCAGGTCGTGAAGCCCGCGACATTCGTTATTTGTTGGAACACCCCAATGAAGGTTTGGCGACTAAAATCATCTTGATCCTGCTCATTATCGTCTCAACGATCGGCATCGGCTATTTCTTCAAGGACAAAAAGATAGTAGAATAATCACATCCTGAATTTCAATAGTCGGACTCCTTTGGTAATATCGTACAATAATAGGGTATAAAACCATATAAAAGCAGCGGTTTGATCCTGTTTCTTTGTGGTAAAGTTATAATTGTCCGAAAAGTTTAATGAAATCCTTACCATTCATCGATCTGGTTATTGTTATTGCCTATCTGGTCGGGATGGTTGGTGTTGGCATTTATTTTTCAAGAAATAACACCAGTGCGGATCAGTTTACGAAGGCTTCGGGAAAAATTCCGGGCTGGGCGATCGGGATTTCCATTTATGCCACTTTTTTAAGCAGTAACACATTCCTGGGCGTTCCCGGAAAGGCTTATGGAAGCAATTGGAATTCATTCGTTTTCAGCTTGTCCATGCCATTTGCGGCTTGGGTCGCGACCAAGTTTTTTATTCCTTTTTATCGAAACACAGGTGCGGTTTCTGCTTACACGCATTTGGAAGAGCGTTTTGGGCCATGGGCACGAACTTATGCCGTCGTTTGCTTTCTGCTTACACAATTGGCCCGAATGGGTTCCATCTTTTTTGGGATCGCATTAAGTCTCCAAGCACTTACAGGTTACCCTATGTCGACGATCATGATCGTTGTCGGCATTTGCATTGTGCTTTATACGGTGATGGGCGGAATGGAGGCGGTTATCTGGACGGAGGTTGTGCAGGGGGTGATCAAAACAGTTGGCGCATTCGTCATTCTTTATCTGGTGGTTTCCGGGATGGAAGGCGGATTACCAAAAATCATGGAAATCGGTAAGGCAAATGATAAATTCAGCTTGGGCAGTTTCGCTCCCGATTTTACGCAAGCGTCGTTTTGGGTGGTGTTGCTATACGGATTTTTTATGAACCTGAACAATTTTGGCATGGACCAGAATTACGTTCAGCGATATCATACAACCTCGTCGATCAAAGAGGCAGCCAGCTCTGTTTGGCTCTGCGTTTATCTTTATTTGCCTGTTTCGCTGATATTCTTTTTACTCGGTTCCTGTCTTTACGCTTATTATCAAAGCAATCCCGAGCTGCTTAACATTGTAAGGATGCAGGTGGCAACGGAAAGATTGCCAAACGGCTCATCCCAGGCTATTGCCCAATTGGCTTCCACATTGACGCCAGCCGATTATGGAGATAAAGTGATGCCGCATTTTATGGTTACAAAAGTCCCCGTGGGGTTGCTTGGGCTCATTATTGCTGCGATTATGTCTGCCGCAATGAGTACGATCAGTTCTGGGATGAATGCTTCGGCAACGGTTTTCTCTGTGGATATTTATCAAAAATATATCAAATCAAATCTTTCACAGAAGGAGTCATTAAGGCTGCTATACATTGCTACGACGGTTTTCGGACTGCTGGGAATGATCACAGGAATCGCCATGATCGGGGTGAAAAGTGTGCTGGATGTGTGGTGGATGCTTTCGGGGATTTTCGCGGGCGGAATGCTGGGGTTATTTTTGCTGGGCATTGTTTCAAGGTCAACTAAAAATACCGAAGCGCTTACTGCCACATTGATCGGGATTGTGGTCATTATCTGGATGACCTTTTCTTCGCAACTCCCGGACAAATACGAATATCTGCGCAATCCGCTACACCAGAACATGATCATGGTCGTAGGCACGCTTACGATTTTTTTGACGGGAATGCTCTTGACGAAGTTAAAAGGCAAAACGCAGCCGGAAGAAGAAGTTTTGGCAAACAAACACTAACACCATTCTGACACAACCCATATGAACTACGCAACACCCTCCTCTAACTCTTTACCCCAGGGATTTATTCCCGTTATGTTAACCCCGTTTCTGAAATCAGGAGCGGTGGATTATGTTGGATTAAGAGCATTAACCGACTTTTACCTGGAAGCAGGCGCGACCGGCTTGTTTGCCAATTGTTTGTCCAGCGAAATGTTCGAACTATCCGAGCAGGAGCGGTTAGATGTGACGCAGACGGTTGTGGACCAGGTTGCTGGCCGTGTGCCCGTGGTTGCGACCGGAACATTTCCAGGCAGTGTGACAGAGCAGGCAGCATTTACAAAACGTATATTCGAGACCGGTGTGCAGGCTGTTATTGTGATCACCGGTCTTATGGCCGGGGAAACAGAAACAGATGAAGTTTTTACAGACCGCGTCCTAGAATTGATATCGCTCACCGAAGGCGTTCCTTTGGGGTTATATGAATGTCCGATTCCATACAAAAGGCTCATTAATAGTGAGATACTGCAAACTTTGATGGCAACAGGCCGGATTGTTTATCATAAGGATACGAGTCTTGACCTGGAAGAAGTGAAGCGCCGCATCGCAGTGGCGGATGGGCACAAGTTTGGGCTTTACGATGCATATATGGTTAATGCGGTGTCATCGCTTCGGGCCGGGGCGGCTGGTTTGTCCTGCATTCAGGGGAATATTTTTCCTGAGCTTGTGGTTTGGATCTGTGATCATTACAATGATCCCAAGGTTGAAAATGAGCTTGCTGAGGTGCAGCAGTTTCTCGAAGACTCCATGGAAATCATCCATTCAGCTTATCCGACAATTGCCAAGTACAGCCTTCGACGTCGCGGTTTCCCGATCTCTACTTACACAAGAAGAGAAGTAGACACGTTAACCCCGGAATTGCAGGACCAAATGGACCAGCTGCTGGAAGATGTTGACCGGATCCAGACGGAATTGGGCATTACGAGCATTTTTAGAAAGAATCTGGTTAAGTAAAAGCCATTTCTACCCTTACGATTAAAGCTATGAATTTTCCAAATCAACAAATTCTTTATCAAATCAAACAAGGAGATGAGGCTGCTTTCACGCAACTTTGCTCATACTTTTATTTTCCCGCTGTGAAGTTCTGCGCGGTGCTTTTGAAAGATGAGAAAGAGGCTGAAACGATTACGGAGAGCGTTTTTGCTAAAATCTGGGATGAGCGCGTTGACATTGAAACGGAAGACAATTTTCAGACTTACCTATTCATGAATCTGAAAAGCGAGATTTTTGGGCAGATGAACCGATACAAAGATCCGGCATCCAAGGAAATGTTTTTAAACAAGATCCATTCATTTAGCGATAGTCAACGCCTTTGAGGTTCAACTGAAAAGTAACTTTTGATAAACTTAAACGATTGCTGGATTTCATATAACTATTTCAAAGTTTTTGGGATAAACGTAGATAGATATTTCAGTAATTCTCTTTTTAAATGGAACGTTGGCAATTAAAAGTTGTCGAAATGATATTTAAAAATGAAACCGCATTTTCACAAGGTTCCGATTGCATCCCGGACGTCTTTCAGTATCCGTCACGATAAGGACTCCGGCTTCGGCACAGTATGGCATTACCATCCCGAATTAGAACTTCATTATCTGATCAAAGGGACCGGAGTGCGGTTTATTGGTGATAATATCAGCAACTTTTCGGATGGGGAGTTGATCTTATTGGGTGAAAATCTGCCGCATACGTGGCGCGTTGAAGAAGGCATGAGTAATACGGCCGTGGAAGTGATCATCATTCACTTTTTGCCCAATTGCCTGGGAAGTGAGTTGCTGCTTTTGCCGGAAGCCTATCAAATTCCCAAATTGTATGAAAAAGCTAGACGCGGACTGCTGATCAATGGAAAAGCCAAAGAAGGAATTATTCCATTAATGAAAGCAGCAGTGAATGCGCAAAACCTCGACCGGTTAATTGCATTACTTTCTATTTTGAAGATTCTGGCAGAAGCCAGTGATTTGGAAACCATTGCGTCGGCACATGCATTCTACAAATCCAATGATTCGGAAACGCTTCGATTGAATAAAATCTACGCTTACACACTATCGAATTACCGAAACGACATTTCATTGCAAGACGTGGCGTCCATTGCAAATCTTGGTATAACCTCCTTTTGCCGGTATTTTAAGCTGATGACAAAGAAAACCTACAACGACTTTCTTGTGGAAATCCGCATTAGCCAGGCTTGCCGGTTTTTAATTGAAGATAAACTAGCGACGGAGGTGATTTGCTTTGAGTGCGGTTTCAACAATGTTTCCAATTTTTACCGGCATTTCAAAAAGGTTACCGACATGACGCCATTGGAATACAAAAGAAGATATTTGTATAAAACCGCACCCGAGCTGATCTGAGGTTTAATTGTCGTGATTTTTCATCCATTCATCCATTGAAAACCGGCCGGAACCTACAATGGCGAAAGTGACGACCAGGATCAATGTGATCATCGAAAGCCAAAGTTCGGAGTTCAGATAGGAGAAGCCTGTGCGAAAATTGACAAAAAATACGGCGACAAGCAATATTGGAATTTGGATGATCGCGGAAATGCGCGTAAGGCACCCGAGCGCAATCAGAAATCCTCCGAAAATATGTGCGAAAGCTACGTAATGCACCGAGGCAACCGTATACAAATGAAGATCAAGCCCGGTTACCAGCTTTGATAAGCGCGTGGTGTCGCTGATAAAGCTGATGCCTTTAACAAATAGAAACACTCCCAAAGCAATGCGAACTATATCCAGCCAGGCCGGATGATGCGTATCGCCCCAATGCTCGATTCGATTCATCATGTTCATAACTTCTAAAAGTTTTGGTTTTCAGAAAGTTATACATTTGAATGGATTATGTCAAGAGATAATTTATCTTTTCCAAGACCCTAATCAATCAATGATGTGTGTTTTGTATCCTTCATTTTGAAATAAATAATCAGGGAGATAAAGATACAGGCTGTCACATACCAGTAATAATAACTTTCGTGACCCAGGTTCTTGGCCCACAGCGCTAGATATTCAGCCGTCCCACCAAATATGGCAACCGTAATAGAGTAGGGAAGTCCCACGCCAAGCGCCCGAACTTCAACCGGAAAGAGCTCTGCTTTCACAACAGCATTGATGGAAGTGTAACCGCTGACAATGATCAGCGCCGCCATAAGAAGCCCAAATGCCGCCCACATGTTCGTAGTATGACTTAATGTGCTTAAAAGTGGATAAGTAAAAATGGTTCCGAGCACACCAAAGGCAATGAGCAATGGTCTCCGGCCCACTTTATCACTGATGGCGCCAAAGACGGGTTGCAAGCAAGCGAAGATCAGTAACGAGCAGAATGTCAGGATCGTAGATTGGTATTTTGTCAAACCCACCGTGTTGACCAGAAATTTCTGCATGTACGTTGTGTACGTGTAGAATGCGAGTGTGCCTCCCATTGTTAACCCGATCACGACCATGATCGCTCTCGGATGTTTCAGAAGTTCTTTCATCGAGCCCTCTTTCCTTACAGCTGAATCTTTTGCAATAAAGGCCTCTGTTTCATTTAAATGCGTTCTTAGATAAAGGGCGACGAGCGATAACATGGCTCCGAAAACAAACGGAATCCGCCATCCCCAATCATGCATTTGCTGATCGGTCAGAAAAATATTTTGCAGGATCAATTGCAAACCTAATGCAAGCAACTGGCCGCCGATTAATGTTACATATTGAAAGCTTGAATAGAAACCGCGTCTCTCCTTGGTGGCAACCTCGCTCAAATACGTGGCAGATGTGCCATATTCCCCGCCCACGCTGAGGCCTTGTAAAAGTCGGGCAATAAGAAGGAAAATAGGAGCGGCAATGCCAATGCTGTTGTAACCGGGCAGAAATGCAATGAGCAGCGAGCCGAACGACATTAATAGAACGGACAAGGTCATGGCTTCTTTCCGTCCTTTTGTATCGGCCAGTTTGCCAAAAATATACCCGCCGATCGGGCGCATTAGAAAACCTACGGCGAATATTCCGGCTGTGTTAATGAGTTGGACAGTTGGGTTGGAATCCGGGAAAAATGTGTTGGCAAAATAAAGGGAGAATGCGGAGTATGCGTACCAGTCGTACCATTCAACTAAATTTCCGGCTGAACCTCCCATAATGGCCCTGAGGCGCCAGTTCGTATCATTTTTTGGTAAAACTTGCTGCATATAACGGATTTAGACTGCTCAATTTACTTAAATAAAGCACAAATCCACGATGCCGCATGCTCCACGAGCTTCGTATGGCCGCTTTTCAATGTAATATACTGATGTGCAGGAAGAAGTGCCGCCAATTTCCTGACGCTCACCGGTTTCAGCAACGTATCAAATTCACCAACAAAGAGATAAATTTTAATGTTGCTAGCCAATGCCAGCCGGTGTAAAGCAGGAATGTCAAAACGAAGATTGCGGAAATTGACCCAGGAATCGTAAATCGTTTGCCTCTTCTCAGGCGTATTGAGCACTTGCTGGACGAATCTGTGCAAGCTGGAATGGATCAGGCCAGCCTGTTTTAATGCATTTGCAACAATGAAAAATGGTTCAGGCTTTTGCATAGACCATTGAAAAAGCCGCCTGGTAAGCCAAAACCGTGTCGCAAAGCCATAAAGTGGATGTTCTGAAACGCCGTCAGGAGCGATTAGGAAGGCGTTTTCAATGCTATCAGCAAACAATTCCAATGTAGCCAAAGCAAATCGCCCACCCATACTGAAACCGGCGACATCGAATTTTTCAATGTGATTTTGCGCAATAAAATCGAGGATAATGCTTCGCCAAAGTTCTTTGGTCACCAACTCGTTCGGTAGGAAATTACTTTTTCCATGAAAAAATAAATCAAATGCATAAATGGTATAATGCTCACTCAAATGGGCTTCGAAAGGCTGGAAACAATCAACTCCATTCTGGCCTATTCCATGAAAAGCCAATAAAGTTTTCGGGCCATGTCCGAGTTTTTGGTAATGAAGGTTGTTTGAAGCCCGCATTACCAAAGAACATTAAAGGGGTGATATAGCGGGAAGTTCGGATCTTTCGTCACAATCCAAAATTGCTCCGTTATTGCTTGCGCTACAATGATGCGATCAAAGGGATCTTTATGAAAGAATTCTAACTGACTTACTTGTAAAACGTGTGCAATTGAAATTTGAAGGACTTCGATATCGGATTTGATAAGATCTGATAAAAATATATCTAGCGGTTTTTGAAGATATAATTTACCTAAGCTGATTTTAATCGCCATTTCCCATAAAGAGGCAATGCTCACATATTTTTTATTTTCTGTATTTTCGATTGCTTGCAACGCCTTTGCGGACAAGTTCGCGTCGCCTTCAAAAAACCAGATTAGTGTGTGTGTATCTAAAATTATATTCAAGGCATATATTCTTTAAAGTCGTCCAAAGGCTCATCGAAATCAGGACTCATTTTAAAAGTGCCTTTCATCATACCAAATTTTAAGGGTGTTTTTGGCGAACCTTCGTTATGGAGATATTTGCTGATTAAAAAATCAACATAATCAGAAACTTCCTCTTTTAAATTTTCAGGAAGTACTGATACTTTTTTCATTAGTTCTGTTTCGGTCATACTTCTTCACATTTCACAGTAAGTTATCAAAAATAAAAAAAACCTCCAAGCGAATCCAATAATGTGGACGTTGCCAGGAGGTTTTTTGCGCATGGAAATGATTAGGATTCCATCAAATATGCCTTGATAAAATCATTGATTTCACCATTTAAAACGGCATCTGTGTTGGAGGTCTGGTGATCGGTTCTGTGGTCTTTGACGCGGCGGTCATCGAGCACGTAACTGCGGATCTGTGAGCCCCATTCGATTTTTCGTTTGGATGCTTCCACTTCTGCGCGAGCAGAATTCCGTTTTTCCAACTCAATCTGGTAAAGTCGCGACTTCAAAAGCCTGATCGCCACTTCTTTATTCATTAATTGTGAACGTTCCTGCTGACAGGCGATGACAATTCCCGAGGGCTTATGGTGCAAACGCACCGCCGTTTCTACCTTGTTCACATTCTGGCCACCTGCTCCCCCTGAACGATAAGTGTCCCAGGTAATGTCTGCCAGGTTAACGTCAATTTCAATGTTGTCGTCGGCCAGCGGATACACATAAACAGAGGTAAACGAAGTATGCCTTCTTGCATTGGAATCAAAAGGTGAAATGCGGACCAGCCTGTGAACGCCGTTTTCCGATTTCAAATTTCCGTAAGCATATTCGCCGTCGATTTCCAACGTAACTGACTTAACACCAGCCACATCGCCATCCTGCAAATCCACTTCCCGGACTTTGTAACCATTTTTCTCCGCCCACATAATGTACATGCGCATAAGCATGGACGCCCAGTCCTGCGACTCCGTTCCGCCCGCTCCTGCATTGATCTCAATAACAGCCGGCAGTTCGTCGCCTTCTTCACCCATCATCTTCCGGAATTCGACTTCTTCCAGCTTATTGGAGAGCTTTTCGCCTTCCTCATCTACTTCTTCTTCCGTCGCCTCATCAGCTTCATAAAACTCCCAGATCGTGTCCAGATCATCGCGCAAGCTCGATAACTCTTCATATCCGTTTGTCCAGAATTTTAATCCACGGATTTCCCGCATTGTTTTTTCGGCCCTGGTTGAATCGTTCCAGAACTCCGGTTGAACGGTCTGCTGTTCAAGGTCTTCTAGTTGTTTTTTTCGGTTATCGTAGTCAAAGATACCTCCCCAAAGCCTCTACACGGGCCTTCAAGTCTTTCAATTGCTCTGCAGTCATTTGAATTTTTTGAATTTAAGTTGAAAAATAGTCCAGGCTGCTTGGCAGCCTCTTTGCTTATTTGTCAGCGGCTGACAATGTGGACAAAGGTATAACAATTAGCAATAACCCTCAGTTTCATGGCAAATAGGAGCTAATGTACATGTAGTCTTTCCGGCAAATCGTCTTAACTTTGCAGGAAATTTTTGTCAACCCATTTCGTACAATAAAAATACCGGAAAATGGCTCAAGCATATGATGTGATAGTAATTGGCAGCGGCCCGGGAGGTTATCCCGCAGCTATTCGTGCTTCCCAATTAGGACTTAAAGTAGCAATTGTTGAAAAGGAAAGTTTAGGTGGAATATGCCTTAACTGGGGCTGTATTCCTACCAAAGCGCTTTTGAAAAGTGCCCAGGTTTTTGAATATATTAAGCATGCAAAAGATTATGGGATCAATGTGGGTGAATCTGCTGCGGATTTTGGCGCAGTGATCCAGCGTAGCCGTGGCGTTGCGGATACCATGAGCAAAGGGGTGTCGTTCCTGATGAAAAAGAACAAGATCGACGTCCTTATGGGAACTGGCAAAGTAAAAGGCCAAAAAACAGTTGCAGTTACGGACAAAGACGGTAAAACAACGGATTATACAGCTGGTAAAGGCGTTATCATTGCAACCGGCGCACGTGCCCGTGAATTACCGAATATCAAAATCGACGGTCAGAAAGTCATTGAATACCGCAAGGCAATGAGTCTTGAAAAGCAGCCAGCGTCTTTATTGGTGGTTGGATCGGGTGCAATTGGAATGGAATTCGCTTACGTATATGCTTCAATGGGCACTAAGGTGACTGTTGTTGAATTCTTGCCAAACCTTGTTCCGGTTGAAGACGAGGACATTTCAAAAGAAATTGCCAAGCAATACAAAAAACTGGGCATCGAAACTTACGTCAATTCGACGGTTGAGACGGTTGATGTTTCTGGAAACGGTTGTAAAGTTTCTGTTAAGACGCCGGATGGACAAAAATCATTTGAAGTGGATGTAGTGCTTTCCGCCGCGGGAATCGTTGCAAACCTTGAAAACATTGGTCTTGAAGAAACAGGAATTAAAACAGATAAGGGTAAAATCACTGTAAACGAATGGTATGAAACCAGCGTTCCAGGATTTTACGCGATCGGAGACTGCACCCCTGGCCCTGCTTTGGCACACGTTGCTACGGCTGAAGGGATTATCTGTGCAGAGAAAATTGCAGGACATAAAACAGAGGCTTTAGATTACGGAAACATTCCGGGATGTACTTACTGCCAACCTGAAATTGCGTCTGTTGGATTTACAGAAAAGAAAGCAAAAGAAGCTGGATACGACATTAAAGTGGGTAAATTTCCTTTCAAAGCGTCTGGTAAGGCGGTTGGAGCTGGCGTTACCGATGGTTTTGTTAAAGTTATTTTCGATGCCAAATATGGCGAATTCCTCGGCGCTCACATGATTGGAGCCAATGTTACCGAAATGATCGCTGAGGTTGTTGTAGCCCGCAAACTGGAAACTACATCTCACGAGATCATGCGCGCGATCCATCCGCACCCAACGATGTCAGAAGCATTGAAAGGGGCAACGGAAGCGGCTTACGGTGAAGCGATTGATTTGTAAGCATTAAATAAGTTATTACTTGAAATAAGGGTATTCATTGATTTGAATGCCCTTATTTTTTGCTATTTATGTAAATTTGAATTATTGTCTTACAGGCAGTCTCAACCTTATTATCAGCGCATTTAAATTGCTCTTGCTTGAATAAAACTACTTATACTAACGAGTTCAACGAACTATGGAAAAAAGATAGTGAGTTGAAATCGAGGTGGGGCAACATTATTTTTTGTGTTGCTTATTTGGTTGGTTATCCTGCGACTTCCATCCTCTATTTTCTGCGTAATGACCCTGCATTTCCAGAAGTTTTAGCAGCCCAACTGATTTTGAGCGGAATCATTATCTTCTTGCTCATGCTTCATTTTGCCGGGAAGCTCAGCGCCCAGAAAGCATCGTTCTACACAAATTTGGCACTGGTGCCAGTGCACGCTTACATTTTGGCCGAAGTGCCACATGCTTCGTATGACCGTGCCAGCCTTAATATGACGCTCGGCTTAATGTTCTCGTTTTTCGTGCTCCGGTGGCCGGTGCGTTACAGCATAATCCTGACATTGATTGTCCTGATCATTTTCCCGCCAGCATTATATTATCGCCATCCCCATTATCTGTTCAATTTTTTCAGCCAGGGAGGATTGTTTTTCTTTCTTGGGCAAATGTTGTTTCCCTTCATGATGTATTTCCATGAGAGCCGGAATAAGCACGAGTTTTTCTATCTTTTTTCCCTGGCGGAACAAAATGATCTGCTCGAAAAGCAAAAGCAAATTGCGGAAGATGCCACCTTGGCTAAATCTGAATTTCTATCGACGATGAGCCACGAGATCAGAACGCCGCTCAATGGTATTGTGGGCATCGTTCATCTTTTGGAAGAAAATAAATCAAGGAGCGAAGAGGAAATGGAGTTGATTGAAACCTTGAAATTCTCTTCTATTCATTTAATGGCCGTTGTAAATGACATTCTGGATTTCAATAAAATCAACTCCAATCATGTCAAACTTCATGCGGTTTCATTTGACCTGGAAGATCTTTTCAAAAACCTTTACAACAGTTTCCTGCCCAGGACCAGGGAAAAGGGACTGGACCTGAATTTCACATTGCCCGACCTCCCACAACTGCGGGGAGATCAGGTGAGGCTGAGCCAGGTAATCACCAACCTGATTCATAATGCGATCAAATTCACGGATAGTGGTTTTGTGAAGTTTTCTGCAAACGAAATTGAGCGCGGAAAAGACGTAATCAACTTGGAATTCACTGTTTCCGACACGGGGATAGGGATTTCGGAAGATCAGCAGGCCAGCATTTTTGAAATTTTTACGCAGGTCCGGAGCCTTGTCAAGCGACAGGATGGCGGCACTGGGCTTGGGTTGGCAATTTCCCGGGAGCTTGTGAGGCTATTTGGCGGTGAGCTTTCAGTGCGCAGCCAGCTGGGTGAAGGTTCTGTATTTTCATTTCAGATAACATTGCCAATTTCGGATGTTGTCAGAAATCCGGTACATCCTGAAAAAATGGCGACCCCTGCATTCAGTTCAAAAACCAAGGTGCTGGTTGTAGATGACAATGCGACCAATCTGATGTTCGCAACGCAACTTTTAAAAAGGAAAAGCATCCCCTTTGATCTTGCGTCGGATGGAAAGCAAGCCGTGGAAAAGTATTTTTCAGAGGGTTATAACCTCATTTTTATGGATTTAAGAATGCCCGTTATGGACGGGTTTGAGGCTACCAAAATAATCAGGGAACATAATCAGGACATTCCCATCGTGGCTTTGACTGCATCGGCATTCCAGGACGAGCGCGAACGTGCATTGGCCAATGGTTTCAGCGATTATCTTGTAAAACCGTTCCTCCCGCCCGATTTCTACAAAATCGTGTACGCACACATTGGGATTGAAGAATAACTGTCGATTTTTAAATCATTTCACCTTTTGCCGCCGCTGCATGGCTTCGCGCCAGGTGGTAAGGATAATGCCCTCTTTTTCAATGTATTTTTTCAATTCGGGATCAATCATCGCCAGATAATCACCTTCGCGTGTTGTCGCTGAATCCGAAATGTGAGGAAAAACGTCGGAGTGGATCGTGCAATGCATAATGACCATCGTCAGGCCAGGTTTCAGCGCTTTTATTGCATTGATGTATTTTTCCGTTTTGTATTTTTGGAGCGCTTTTTCAGATTTGTCACCATTTTCGGGTCCTTTCCAGCCATAACTTGTATTTTCCAGATCATCCAATACGGGTAATCCGGCGTCCCAGAGTTGTTTTCCAATTGTTTGCGTCATTTGAAAGCGCTCTGCAATCATTTTTTCCTCAGCCTGAATTGCCGTATTATGTCCGCCCGGAAACATAACCGGAATTCTTTCCTGCATACCCACTTTCAGATAACGTTCCAAAAACTCGTTCGTTGCGAAGAGCGTGCCCATGTGTGAATCCATATGCGTGGGCTCGAAACCCATGGCCCGCGCACGGTCCAACTGCGCACGTATCTCCATTTCCACTTCATCGGCAGAAGCATTTTTAATGACTTCCGCCACACTGCGCCACATTGCGCCTTCCGGATCGACGAGCCCTTTCACATTAGGCTTCCCCGCAAGCGGTCCCCAGCGATAGTCTTTCCATTCGGACGTCATGGTAAGGTGAAGACCGGCATCCAGATCTTTGTTTTCTTTCCAATAATTAACAAAACCCGGCACCCAACCACAAGGCATCATCACGCTCAGCGAATTGGCAACCCCATTCCGGATCGCCTTGATCGCCCCCTGATTGGATTCATATGACATGCCGACATCATCCACATGAATGATCAGCACTTTTTTCCCCTTCGGGTAACCCAGTTTTTCAGCGTAAGTTTCAGCAGTTTGCGCCATGGCAACATCGGATAACAAAATGAATAAGAAAAGGAATGTTGTTTTCATATCAGGATGCATTCACATTGTTTTTAGTTAAGGCAAATTGTGCCTGTTAATACCCGCTTTTGCGTGAATTGTACTATCCCGATCTTTTTACCAATACAATAGCCTCAGCCTTTTCACGTTATTTGCCAAAATCAGCCACCCCGACCTTTCCGCATGATCCATTCCCGAAGTCTGCTAACCTGTTCGCTTCTCCTGTTTTTTAGTGCCGCACAGGCGCAGCATTTCTCGCTTAGCCGCCTTTTTTATCCCAATTTAACATTGAAAGCAGACTATGCCGTGCCTTCGAGCATGAATGGAACGCAGGATTATGGCGTAACAAGGACCGGCTTTTTGGGCATAATCCCCATTCACAGCGAAGTGCAATTGGGTTATAGCTTACGAAAAAAGTTTGATTTGCGGGCAGTGCATACGGTTATGCTGGCCCAATATAACCAGATCCAGCCAACCGTGGATGGAAAGAACAACCCGGAGAATGGTTACAAAACGCTCTCACTGGGCGTGATCCGACTTCAAGCCAGCATCAAGGACCGGCTTTGGGTGTATGGCGGTGGTTTGGGAATGACGGAAACGAATGAGACTTTTTTCAGTCCACAGCCTTTCTTTTGGGGCGGCGCGGCCCGTATGCACATTCTCGGCCTGCGGACGCAAATTTTGTATGGATCTGTATTAGCTTATAATCAAAAACTGCGTTTCGTGCCGGTTTTCGGGGTTAACAAAGGTTTGGGAAGACATTGGCGCGTGTCCGCATTGCTGCCTTTTATGGCTAATGCGAATTACAAAGCGACCAAATGGTTTAATGTTGACTTTCTGGCCGGGCTGAGCGGTTATAGCGGTGGTTTTCAAATCCAAATGCCTGAGGAGAAGATGCTTAGGAGAGAGAATTACCGCCAAATCAAAACCGGGATATCTGCCAATGCGCATTTGTTTACGGCCATTAATGTGTCTCTGGAAGCGGGTGTAAGCACTTTCCGACAGATCAAAACATTCAATAGCGCCCGGGAAAATCTCACATCCTACACGCCGGCAACGACACCTTACATTGGTGCAAGTGTTCGTTACATCACCAGCAGATCCAAACTTTCGTCCAAATTCACCAGAAGAATGGGATTGGGGCAGTCGGGGATTAACTGGTAAACTTATCAATTAAAACAAGTTACAGGAATTTTACTTGTCAGTAAGCTGGCGAAATAACCAGGTTAAGCGCTTCGGTTTTCAATAATTCCTTATCAATAGGGACTACGCCAACGAGTTCACAAACCAAACCTCCACCCAGGTTGGAGACAGCTGCAATGGTCTTTGGTGGCAACCCTAATGCCACGCAGCACGCTGCAATGCTGATCACCGTATCGCCAGCGCCGGAAACATCGGCAATTTGTCTGATATGCGCTGGTAATTTGTGCACTTCATCCTGAAAATCAATGATAACGCCGCGTTCGGAAAGTGTGATCAGAGCGCCTTTCACATTCAAGGCTTCTTTTAAATGTTGTACTGCGCCACGAAGTTCATCCGGGTTGTCTACATTGAATTCAATTTTCAAACCTTCGCGCAGTTCTTTCAGGTTGGGCTTGAACAATGTAGTGTTATTGTAAGCTAAGAAATTCCGTTTTTTGGGGTCCACAACGGTAGGAACGTTGTGTTCGTTTGCAAATGCGGTGATCTCGAAAATGGACTCGGGCGTAAGCACACCTTTGTCATAATCTTCAAAAATAATCACATTACAGCTGGGGATCAGCTCTTTTGCTTTTGCGATCAGTTGCTCCGTTTCGCTCTTTGAAACCGGTTTGTCAGTTTCCGTATCAATACGGACAACTTGCTGTGAGCCAGCAATAATGCGTTCTTTAATAGTGGTGATCCTGCTTTCGCTGCGAATTAAGCCTTCGCAGTTCAATCCTTTATCTTTCAGGCTGTTTTCAAGCAAATCTCCTGAACTGTCGGTCCCGATAACTGAACATATAATAGCCTCTGCACCAAGTGATTGCACATTTAAGAGCACATTACCGGCGCCACCCAGGCGATACTCACGCGTTTGAACATTAACCACCGGAACAGGGGCTTCCGGCGAGATTCTTTCCACTTTTCCCCAGACATATGAGTCCAGCATGACATCTCCGATAACCAGTACACGCAGCGTGTCGAATGCTTCAAAAACCTGATTGATATTCATAAAATACTTTCGCTCTTAGTATAAATTTTAGATCAAATCTTAATGGAATCAGATATTGGTAACAAAATGCAAGCTCGTAACCTGGAAACGCTTGTTCAGATATAGCCTGTGCGCATCAGTTCGAGCCTCAGATACGCCTGAGTCCAGATGAACCTGCGCATAATTTTCTTTCTCCGCAAAGTCCAGAATCCAGTCGATCAAAATGCCTGCATATCCTTTGCCACGTTGTTCAGGCAAAGTAGAAAGATCATCAATATAAATATAATTTCCCCTAAAAAGGTTGTATCCGGTCTCAAAAACTGCAACGGCGGCAGCTTCGTCATTTTCTTCAATAAATATAATTTGCCGTTTATCTGCAAGCGTCTTTTTCACCGCTTCCAGATAAAGATCATCAACCAGCTGGGGCCGTAAAGCCTGAATGGCCCGGCGGCACTTTTGGATGTCGCCCTCAGTCTTTACGATTTGAACATTTGTCATCCTTTATTTACCGGGATTGTCAGGTTGCTCAAATTGTGACCCATTTTGTCTCTTTTGGTCAAAAGATATTTCTCATTATGCGGATTGGACGGAATCTCCACATTCACGGAATCTACGATTTCAAGACCGTAACCTATTAATCCAGCCCGTTTCTTAGGGTTATTTGTAATAAGACGCAGTTTGGTTACGTCAAGATCGCGCAGGATCTGCGCGCCAACGCCATAGTCGCGGTCGTCCATCGGGAAACCGAGTTCCAGGTTGGCTTCAACCGTATCCCGGCCCATTTCTTGCAGCTTATAAGCTCTCAGTTTGTTCAAAAGGCCGATTCCGCGACCTTCCTGGTTCATATACACGATCACACCTTTGCCTGCCTTGTCCACCATTTCCATCGCGGCGTGAAGCTGCGGGCCGCAATCGCAACGGCAAGAGCCGAAAATATCGCCCGTCACACAGGATGAATGTACGCGCACGAGAACAGGTTCGTCTTTTTCCCAGGTTCCCTTTACGAGCGCCAGGTGCAAATCGTCCGTGTTTATTTGTCTGTATGCAATCAGGTCGAAATGGCCCCATTTAGTAGGCATATCCACACCGATTTCGCGTTTGATAAGGGATTCTTTTTGAAGTCTGTACTCAATCAGGTCCTTGATACTTACCAATTTAAGGTTAAACCGGTTGGCGATCTCGCGCAATTGAGGAAGTCTGGCCATAGAGCCGTCTTCGTTCAAAATCTCCACCAAAACACCTGCCGGCGATAAGCCTGCCAGTCTCGGAAAATCAATGGCCGCTTCTGTATGGCCCGTTCTTCTCAAAACGCCGCCTTTTTTTGCTTTCAATGGGAAAATGTGGCCCGGCCTTCCTAAATCTTCCGGCAGCGTGTCCGCGTCGACAAGCGCTTTAATGGTCTTTGAACGGTCACTTGCCGAAATGCCGGTGGTGCAGCCGTGCCCGAGCAGATCTACGGAAACGGTGAACGCCGTTTCGTGCAAAGCGGTATTTGTGCCCACCATCATTTCGAGGTTCAGTTCGGCACAGCGCTCTTCGGTAATGGGAACGCAGATCAATCCACGGCCTTCGCGAGCCATAAAATTCACAATTTCAGGGGTTATGAGCTCTGCTGCACATATAAAGTCACCTTCATTTTCACGATCCTCATCATCTACGACGATGATCATTTCCCCTCTTTTTATAGCCGCTATGGCCTCATCTATGGAATCCAGAACTATTGGAATGCTATTATTATTCATTAATCAGGTTGACGAAAAATAGTTTTAAACAAAAACTCGTTTTTACTCTGCAAAGGTACATTCTTAATGTTGAAAAGTTCTATTTTTGAACCTCCATTGCACCTTAACAAAGCTTTTAGCTTATCCGTTTCAATGATCTGCCGGAACTATCCAGCCTATCATTCTGAGGTAATTTTACTCATCTATGAAGATTAATCTACTGTTATTGTTTCTGTTAAGCGCCTTTTTGTTGATTAACAAAAATGTTTTCGGACAGAGCTTCTGCGGCACTACCGGTAAATTTCTGGTAACTCCCACAGAAGGCTGCGCGCCACTGACAGTGAACATTACCAATCAGATGGTCAACGCGGAAAATGTCACTTACGCTTACGATTTTAACAAAAACAGTACTTCACCGCCAGAGGAGAAGGACCGGTCTTTTGAGCTTTCGCATGTATATAACCTGCCCGGAACTTACACCATTCTGCAATATGGCAGTATCAAGGATGTGGCGGGATTTAGTCTTTGCAAAGATGTTGTTGTAAAGGAAAATCGTGCTCCTAAGGCTGAATTAATGACCTGTAACAATGGTCGGGTGAGGCTTACAATCGTTAATGATGCGGTTTCATCTGCTTATGATGCGATTGAAATTAACTGGGGCGATGGGTCCAGTCAGTCAATTAATATTAAAAATAACGGTGCGCTTTTTTATGATCACAAATACGCAACAGGCGGAAATTTTCCTGCCATAACGATTCAGGGCAAACATTCCACGGGGAATTGTAACCAGACATTGAAGACCACATTAACCAAAGAAACCGCGCCACAATCGCTCGCGAAAATCAGGATAAGAAGCGTTGAAATGCTTCCTTCCGGTGAAGCAAAAATTCTGTATGATGGAATGGAAGGCATTGTAACGGAGATTTGGATTGATAAAGGTGATGGCCAATTTGTAACAACAGGCAAAGGAGGCCAGTCCGATGGCGCTCAGTCAGCGACCGTTACGGGCCTAAATCCTCAGCAGATTTACCGTTTCAAGTTGTCCTCAAAAAACTTCTGTGAGAATCTGATCGACAGTCCGGTGGTGAGCAGCCTGGTTCTCAAAGAAGGGGCTGTTTCCCTGGATGAGATCATTTCTGTGTCCTGGGAACATTATCCCAACACCGGTAACCTTTTGCAGTATCAATTGAAGCGCGACGGATCTGTTATATTTACATCTACCGATCAGCTTTCATATCTCGACACCGATGTGAAATGCGGGACCACTTATCAATACGAGATCGTTGCGATCATTGAAAACGACGTTCGTTCGTACTCCACGCCTTTTAGCATTGCCCCAAAAAGCTCAGCTCCCGAAACGATTACGACTGCAAGCGTAACAGTTAAAGACGAAAATACCATTACGACACAAGTTGCATTGAGCGGTGAAGGCCTCACCAGCAGCTACGACCTGATCGTTGAACGGGCAACATTGGGAAGCCAGGATTTCCAGCAGATTTCCCAGCCCGATAACCAAAGTTTGCTGTTTGATGATGTGGATGTGAACACTTCTGCAAACTCGTATTGCTATCGTTTTACTTATGAAAATGCCTGCAATTTAAGAGCACCGGCATTCAGCGCGCCGGTTTGTTCCATCCTCCTGCAAAACCGGGTTACGGATGTCCTTTGGAATGCGGATTCCCCGTTTACCGATGGAGTTGGTTCATATAATCTAATACAAATGGACGACGCAGGAACGGTTCAGGACGAAATTCCGAAGCAACTGGAAACCAGCCATTTGCTTGATATCGGCTCACAATCTGCTTTTTCATTTCAGGTTAAGGCCCAGTCAACCGACGGAAATATGCTGAGTTATTCCAATGTGTTGTCGTTGCGAAGAGATCCCATTGTCCTGATCCCGGATGCGTTTACTCCTAACGGAGATGCTTATAATGAGCGTTTTGAAGTGAAAGCTTATTTTGTTTCAACATTTAATATGTCGGTCTTCACGCGCTGGGGTGAAGTGGTTTTTCAAACAGAAAACAGCGCAGAAAGTTGGGACGGGAAAATTAAAAATGAGAAGGCACCGGGTGGATATTATTTGTATAAAATTGAGATGACGAACGCTTCGGGTCAGCAAATTTCGAGAAATGGGAGTTTTTTATTGATCCGATAGGATTTTTCTAATGGCTTGTTAATCAGAATAATACTTTCAATGCAATCCCGTTTAATATTTAAGCCATTCTCATTTTGAAATAAATTATTTTTGTGACGGTGTTACAACCATCAATAGTTCATATCGCTCCATGACGATATGGAGTCTTTTAAAAAGGTCATGTCCTAATATTGCACACATATGAGATTAACATTACTATCCCTTTTCTCCATTTTAATTTTCTTCTGCAAAACACTACATGCCCAGGGACTCTGTGACCGTGGGGGCGGAGGCTTCACAATTGATAAAACCGAAGGCTGTGCGCCATTAACAATCCGGGTTACAAACACCGTCCCGAATCCTATTTTGGTGGGTTACGATGCTAGTTTTGACGGCAGATCTCCACAAATCGCACCGGGACCCATTTTCACATATTCTCTCCCAGCCACGTATACAGTTTTACAGCAAGGTGCAGTGTCCTCAGGGCAATTTTACGCTTGTAAGACTGTCCAGGTGTTTGAGACCCGGGTTATTACGCCGCAGTATTCTTCCTGCGGTGGTGGAAAGATCTTTCTGAGTTTAATAGACGATGCGATCTTGAAAGCCTACGATGAAGTGAAAATTCAATGGGGCGACGGAAAGACGGATATCTGGAAGAAAGGGAGTCCTTTGGTGATCGAGCACAGTTACGCGGATGTTAGTACCAATCCAACGGTTTTGTTAACAGGGCTTTATGTTGGAAAAGGATGCGCCGAAGGCCGCGCCACTTCGCTTCCCATTACTTTTCAGCAGGCCCAGTTAAATGATATAGCAATAAAATCGGTCGAAATGAGGGGTGATGGCACGCTCAGGATCAATTATCAGGGTTTGAGTGGCGTTTACACGGACATCAATTACAGCACCAATGGTTCGAACTATACGACTGCGGGAAGAAGGTCATCCGGCGGATTACAGCCTTTTGATGTGAAGAATATGGTTACAAGCCAGGTGTACCAAGTGAAATTATCTTCGGAAGATTTGTGCTCTGGCAAAAACGACAGTCCGGTTTACAGCAGCATGACGTTAACCGGTCGGTCAGAAGACGGCCAAAATATCCTTACATGGAGCAAATATCCCGATGCGACTGACTTCACATCTTACGACCTTTTGCGTGACGGGACGATCATAAAAACCTTCACTTCCATAAACGACATCACCTATACAGACGAGGATGTGCAGTGCGGCAGCTTTTCGGAATACCAGGTGGTTGCAAAGATTAAGGACGTAACTTCAACATCCGCTCCGGTTGGTGTAAAGGCTGAAATTGCTTCGCCTAAGCCGATCAAAGATGCAGCAGTTTCTGTTGATGGCGATCGTGCTGTAACTATCAAAGCAAATGTTCCGGGCGCCGGACCAAACAGTACATACGACCTTACTATTGAAAAAGCAGAAGCAGGTGCAACATTATTCAAGAAAATAATTACACTCTTTAACGAGAGCGAATATTCAGATCCGGACGTTAAGACAAATGAGTTATCTTATTGTTACAAGATCAGTTATACCAATTCATGCGGACAAAAAGTCCCGCCCTCAGAGCCTGTTTGCACAATCCTGCTAACGAAAAATCTGACTACACTCAATTGGACTACCCAATCGCCCATTCTTGGGGGTGTTTCCAGCTACGACGTCATTCAGGCGGGATCCAGTACGGCTGAGGAAGTGATTCCTGTGCAGATGAATTCAAATTATACCATTAAAGTAAATGCACAAAGTGATCTGGAGTATAACTTCCAGATCCTGGCCAATTCCACTCCGGGCGGGTTTGAGAGCTTGTCCAACATTATTAATTACAAAAGAAGCGCAGGTGTTTTTGTTCCGCAGGCATTCAGCCCGAATGGGGATGGTTATAATGATATTCTGGAAGCTAAATCTACGCAGCTTCAATCATTTAACTTTTCTGTGATGAACCGTTGGGGTGAGGTTGTTTTTCATTCAGATGACATCGCAACAGGCTGGGATGGAACGATTAACGGGGCAAATGCGCCGGTAGGATCGTATGTTTACAAAATGACTTTCGTGGACGATATCAATCAAACTGTTGAAAAAAGTGGTACATTTATGCTTTTACGATAGGAACCATTTCCGGTAAAATAGTTTTATAAAAGGCATAACTTAATCAGTACGACTATGTTTGGTAATATGGCGGATATGATGGGGCTCATGGGCAAAATGAAAGACCTTCAGTCTCGCATGAAAGAAGCGCAGGATTCATTGGTCAATCTTACTCAGGTTGCTGAGTCGGGTGGTGGAATGGTGAAAGCGACTGTGAACGGGCAAAAAGCATTAATAGGCTTAGATATAGATAAAGACCTTGTTAATCCTGATGACAAGGAAATGCTGCAGGATTTGATTGTTGCCGCCGTCAACAAAGCATTGGATAACATTGAACCAAAAATTAAAGAGCACTTGCAGAAAGCAACGGATGGTGTGCTTCCTAACATTCCAGGACTTGACCTGGGAGGGTTTATGAAATAACCACATCATTAATGGCTCCGACTGTTGCGATTGTCATCCTGAATTATAACGGCAGACACCATCTCGAAAAATTCCTTCCCAACGTCTTAAAGTATTCAGAAGGCTATGCAGTTTGGATAGCCGACAATGCGTCTACAGACCAGTCAATCCATTGGTTAAGTACGGCATATCCTGAATTAAACACCCTCACGATTTCGGAAAACAAGGGTTATGCCGGCGGCTATAATGATGCACTGAGGCGCATTGCTGCGGATTATTACATTCTGTTGAATTCCGATATTGAAGTTACGGAGAACTGGATTGAGCCGGTCATTTCTTTTATGGATACTGATGAAAGAATAGCCGCGTGTCAGCCTAAAATCCGCGCATACGATCTCCCAACGCACTTTGAATATGCAGGAGCGGCTGGCGGTTACATGGATTATCTGGGTTATCCGTTTTGCAGAGGGCGGATTTTTGATACGCGGGAGGAGGATTTAGGCCAGTTTGATGACGAGCAGGACGTATTTTGGGCAACGGGCGCTTGCCTGTTTGTTCGTGCGTCTGCATTCCATCGTGCCGCTGGTTTTGATGAATCGTTTTTCGCGCACATGGAGGAAATTGATCTTTGCTGGCGCTTGCTTAATATGCAATATCGTATCACATACTGCGGAAAATCAGTCGTTTATCATGTAGGAGGCGGGACGTTGCATAAATCCAATCCACGCAAAACTTTTCTGAATTACCGGAACAATCTGATTATGCTTTTCAAAAATCTTCCCAAAGGCAGGAGATGGAAAACGGTTTTTATCCGATTACTACTGGACGGGATTTCAAGCGTGCGGTTTATGGCTACGGGTGCCTGGCCCGACGTGGTTGCCATATTAAGGGCGCATATCGCGTTTTACAGAATGATCCCTTCGCTTATTAAAACAACGAAAAGGACCTCAAATCGCGCCCCACTTTATTACAGAAGCATTGTCTGGGAATATTTTGTGCTAGGAAAGCACCGTTTTAGTCAATTAACGGGGATTAACCTAAAAAGAACTACAGTTCCCAGATCGTAGGACTGTTGTGACGGCGCCAGTGTTTCTGCAATTCCATCCAGAATGCAAGCACCAGATATAGGATTATAGGTGATCCAAAGGTCATGAAAGTGGCGTATATAAAGTACAGCCGGACGCTGCTAGCCGGGAAATTAAGCTTTTCGCCTAATTTTGCGCATACACCAAATATTTGGTCCTCAACGTAATACCGAAGTTTGCTCATACCTTTTTTCCAATAATTACTTCATAATTAAGGATTTTTACCCGCATATACAATTCGGTGTTTCAAATTTCATTCAAAACACGGCGAAATGGCAAAATACCGCTAACTCGTAAATTTTCAAATTCTTTATTCAAATAAATTGTTTTACAAACAATTTTTGTTTCTTTGTGATTAAAGATTTTGTAAGTTGTTCATTATAATCAAGATGTCTTGGCAAAAAATTCCAAAGTTTCTTTTACCAATGCGTTGAGCCTCCCTCAATTATTTGGTTAAGCCCTTTGGACTTTTGATTGAAACGCTCACAAACCTTTTGTATTTTCACCTTATTTCAATTTTTTTATTCAACCATTATGCCAACAGGTACTGTAAAATTTTTCAATGAAGCTAAGGGATACGGCTTCATCGTTGAAGACGACACAAACAGAGACATTTTTGTCCATGTGACAGGATTGGGAGGACTTACTATCCGTGAAAATGACCAAGTGGAATACGAAGTCGTTGAAGGTAAAAAAGGACTAAACGCTGTGCAGGTAAAAAAGATATAATCGTATTTTTTTTGCAGGTAATGAAAAATGCCACTCCTTTCGGGTGGCATTTTTCATGCATTAACTAAGCAATCCAGGCCTTAATGTCATCCAAAAGAGGCATTTTGTCTTCTATTTTAAGCTTTTTCCGCATTCCTCCCAGATCGTTGAAGATCTTATTGGGATTAGCGGCTTTCAATTGCTCAATCGTAAGAATGTTCATTTTTTGCAAAGCAGGAACCCATGCAGCTGGAACCCCGGCATTGATGTAATCCATTTCCTTGGCAATCTCAACCCTGCGTTCCGGGCGCATTTGCGGGAAGAAAATCACTTCCTGAATGCTTGAATTGTTGGTTAGCAGCATCGTAAGCCGGTCAATGCCTATCCCGATTCCTGAACTTGGCGGCATGCCGTATTCAAGTGATCTGAGGAAATCATCGTCCATTTCCATGGCTTCGTCATCGCCGCGCTCTTTCAGTTTAAGCTGATCTTCAAAACGTTCGCGCTGCTCCAGAGGATCATTCAACTCAGAATATGCATTAGCAATCTCCCTACCATTCACAAACAGCTCAAAACGCTCCACCATGCCTTTTTTAGTGCGGTGTTTTTTCGTCAACGGCGACATTTCAACCGGGTGATCAATAATGAATGTGGGCTGGATAATGTGCGCTTCTACTTTTTCACCAAAAATCTCATCAATCAGCTTTCCTTTGCCCATGCTTTCCGTCACTTCCATTCCCCACGCACGGCATTGCTCGCGGATCACATTTTCATCCGAAGCATCAACATCCAGTCCTGTGTATTGTTTGATAGCGTCTGTAATGCTCAAACGAGGATATGGGCCGGCAAAATCCAGCTCAGTTTCTCCGAACTTCGCAATTGTTGTTCCGTTAACTGCAAGCGCGACCTGTTCCAACACTTGCTCGGTCATACGCATCATCCACAGATAATCCTTATAGGCAACATATAGCTCAACGGTAGTAAATTCAGGGTTATGCGTCCGGTCCATCCCTTCATTGCGAAATAGTTTTCCAAACTCATAAACACCTTCGAAGCCACCGACTATCAGACGCTTTAAGTGCAATTCCGTGGCGATTCTCAGGAAAAGATCCATGTCCAGGGAATTGTGATGTGTTTCAAACGGTCTTGCCGCAGCGCCTCCGTGAACGCTTTGCAATACCGGCGTCTCCACTTCAAGCCATCCTTTGGAATCAAAATACGAACGCATGGTCGTTATGATCCTGGCTCTTTTGATAAAGATATCACGCACTTCCGGGTTCACGATCAAATCCACATAACGCTGGCGGTAACGCAGTTCCGGGTCCGTAAAACCATCGTGAATGTTACCGTCTTCATCCCGTTTTACAACAGGAAGCGGACGAAGTGATTTGTTCAGAATCTTAAATTCCTGCACGTGAACCGATATTTCGCCGGTTTGTGTAGTGAACACAAACCCTTGAACACCAATGATATCACCAATGTCCAGCAGCTTTTTGAAAACTGTATTATAAAGCGTTTTGTCTTCCCCGGGGCAAAGATCGTCCCTGCGGAAATATAGTTGCACACGCCCCGTGCTGTCCTGAAACTCGGCAAACGCAGCGCTTCCCATAATCCGGAAGCCCATCAGCCTGCCGGCCATGGTGACGTGTTTATAGTCTATCTTATTGTTTTCGTAGTTTTTAACAATGTCTGCGGCATAAGTATTTACCACAAATTCCTCAGCAGGATAAGGCTCAATGCCCAACCGCATTAATTCTTCGCGCTTTTGTCTGCGCAATATTTCCTGTTCGCTTAATAGCATTTTTGACAGCAATAGTTTGAAAACGACAACCTCAATGGTCGAAAAGAGTGCGCAAAAGTACTATATTTTGCCGTGAATAACGAGGATGAAACCATTAAGATACTTTCGTTCGTTGTTAACGTATATTTGCTGGCACGTTATTAATGATTCGTTAATTGCGTTAAATCCCTCACTTCATGTTTGCAAGAGTTTTAAAAATCTTTGGAATAATTGCCCTGTGTGCATTTTTTCTTTTCGGAGCAGTTGAAATATGGGTATATAGGAACAGGGATAATATATTCAAAAATGCAAAGGAGTTCGTAAATGAGAATCTAAATGGAAATCTTGAAATCGAGGATTTTAAATTCCGGCCTTTCAGCGGATCATTTGGATTAAACTTCACATTAACCAACGTCAAACTTACCGACAGCCTGTATCAGGTTCATAAAAAGCCGTTTCTGGAAGCCGAACAAATGCACATTGCATTGGATCTGACAGGTTTTTACAAGGGAAATATCAAGATTAAAAACCTGATCCTGGAAAATGGGACAATGAAATTGTTTGTTCAAAAAGACGGCTATTCCAACCTCAGCATTTTTAAAAGCAGTGCAAAAGACAAAAAGAAAAAGGATTCCGGCGGAAATGATGATATCCTGAAGAAGTTGGGAAACATGCGTTTTGTCAACTTTTCACTCACTTATTCCGATTCGGTTAAGCAGAAATATTATGGCGCGTTGTTACATGACGTTACCAATATCCTTACCACCACAGATTCGAGCACGAATGCCAGCCTTAATGGTGCAATTTTGGTTAACCAACTAACTTTTAAACCTAAAAAAGGCGGGTTTTTGATAAATCAGGAAACCAGGCTCGGACTTGCGCTTGCTTATGACGCCGATAAGCAGCAGCTTAAAATCTATCCCTCGGTGCTGGAAAGTGCTACGAATGACAAAATTGGCATTAACGGGATTTTCGATTTTTCTGATTCAGCAAAAGTGTTTACGCTCAATTTCGAAGCCAAACAGATTGCTATTAAAAATGCACTTCCGCTGTTGAACAGGAAGATAAAAGAGCAAATCGATTCGATTGGGATTCAGACGAACGTAGACGCAAAGGTGCATGTCAGTGGTAAAATCGCCAGTTTAGAGCAGCCCCATGTTGACGTATATTTTAAGGCGGACACTTTCCAATACGCTCTGCCGGTAGGCGTTCTGCGTGATATGCACGCAGAAGGAAGTTTTACAAATCAGGCTGACACAACAAAAATACCCGGACCGGACAATTCGCGCGTTACGACGCAGGATGTCAGAGGGAAATTTGAAACTATCCCGTTTCGGATCAGCATTGCGGTCACCAATTTCCAGAACCCTATTGCTCGGATTAATGGAAATGTTGATGCAGATTCTACCAATCTGGATCAGCTTTTGGATCCTGCACGCTATCGTTTCAAAAACGGAACTGCCAAGATCGAATTCAATTTTGATGGCAGTTTAAAGAACTTCTATGATCCCGACCGCGACCGTTTTAATGGTAAATTGAATGGCAAGGTCTCAATCAATAACATTTCTATGGACTATTTGCCTCGCCAGGTTCATCTGAAAAAAATAAAAGGAGATTTCACATTTGATGAAAAAGCATTTGTATTTCCTGATCTAAGCTTGTCCGATGGGCAGAATATGCTGTATATCAGAGGAAAAGTGCTCGATTTGATCCCTTATCTATTCGGTTCTCCCAAGCCGCTCCGGGCGAATGTGGACATTAATATTCCAAACTGGAAAATGAACTGGCTGGAAACGTTGCTGGCGCCGCGGCAGGTGGTGAAGAAAAAAAGAAAAAAGCTGAAACTGGTCGAATTGCTGGATGATGCCATAGATCAAATGCAGATCGTAGCCAAGCTGGATGCCAAGAAACTCAATTATAAGAATTTTACGGCAAGAGATGTTAAAGGGCAGTTTACGATTAAAAACAATGCTGTGAGCATCGAGTATTTTGTCATGAAGGCGTTTGGCGGCGGTAATGTCAGGATTGCGGGAGAAATGGATAATTCGGGTTCGAGCCAGTTGCCTCACCTGGCCATGCGGGGTAAAATCGGGAACGCGGACGTGCATTCGGTATTTTACTCATTTGATGATTTTGGGCAAAAAACACTTACGCATCAAAACTTGAAGGGAATTTTAAATACAGATTTCAGCTTCGAATCACGGCTTAATAACAACGTCCGGCTTGTGCCGTCCACGATGAAAGGCTTGTTGCGGATTGACCTTACCAATGGCTATATCCTGAATTTTGAGCCATTCATGAAAATGAAAAAGCTGATTTTCAAAAAACGCAATTTCGAACGTGTGAAGTTTGCGCCCATTCGTAGTGACTTCAAACTCAGTGGCCAGGAAATTGAGATATCGCCAACGGAAATTGAGTCCAACGTGGTGACGCTCTACATTGACGGGATTTACAGTTTTGGCAAGAAAACGGACATTAACATTCAAATCCCGTTGAGCAACCTCAAAAAGCGGGACTCAACGTATGTGCTTGATCCAAATAATAAAGAGAAAAAACAGGGATCAAAAATCTTCCTGCGGGCGATTGATGAAAACGGTGAAGTGAATATCAAGCTTGCATTCAGGAAAAAGAAAGACAAGGATAAGGATAAAAAAGATGAGCCGGAGATCGATCCGGATCTGATCGAAAAATAATGTTATTCCTGCTCGTTACTGAACATATACCCAACACCTTTAAGGGTTTTGATATAGCGATCGCCCAGCTTTTCCCGTAATTTCCGAATGTGTACGTCGACGGTCCGTTCCAGGACGTAAATGTCGGCTCCCCAGATTTTTTGCAGCAATTCGTCCCGGTTGAAAACTTTATTGGGCGTCTGCGCTAGGAAAAACAACAGTTCAAACTCTTTCTTCGGAAGCACAATCGATTTTTCAGAACCTTGCGTCACGGTGTAATTTTTCCGGTTAATGGTGAGGTCCAGAATGTCAATCTGGTCACCGGATTCGGCTTTTTGAGCTTCGCGGCGAAACAATGCGTTAATGCGGCTCATCAGCGCCCGTGGCTTAATGGGCTTTGTAATGTAATCATCGGCACCCACATCAAAAGCCGCAACCTCGGAATATTCCTCCGATCTCGCTGTTAAGAAAAGAATATAAGTGTTTTTGATTTCCGGATTGCTCCGCAAAATACGGCCCGTTTCAATGCCGTCCAGTTGCGGCATCATAATGTCGAGCAGTATCAGATCAGGGATGAAAGTCTTGGCGATTTCGATTGCTTTCTTGCCATTGGAAGCGGTGACCACCGAATATCCTTCCTTAATTAAATTATATTCGAGAAGTTCAACAATATCAGAGTCGTCGTCAACAACTAGAACTTTTGGGGCTGACGCGGCAGATTTGGCGGTGCTCATGTTTTTCTTATTAAAACGCAGTTCGAAATTAGTGGATGTGATGGTCAGATTACATGTTTTCCAACATTGTTAACAGAAACATAATATCACTTATAAGTAATCCGGTAAATATTGCCCTGCTCATTGGTGACGAGCATATCGGTATTATTCAAAAACATAAGTGCCTCATTCTGTTTTTTTACCAAACGAAAACAGCCCTGAGGTTTACTAAAATCAATGCGGTTATTTTCAATTCCAAAGAGCAGGATTTTACCATAAGTCAACAAAGCGAAGGTCTTACCATCCGGGCTGATGTCGGCCGAGGTAACTTGTGTATTGATTTCAATGCTGTCAATGGCGGTTAATGTATAATTTCCGGCCTCAGCGGGAACGCGATAGAGCTTCACATTTTTATTTTTATCCCAATTTTTCGAAAACAGATATAGGCTCTTCTGATAGTAAAAAAGCGATTCACAATCGAAAGTAGGCTTTTCGGAAACGCTTGCCACAGATTTTTGATCTGCATAATGGAATGAAATTTTCTCTGTCTTACCTCTCTTGCCATCGAACTTATAGATCTCAAACTGCTTTCTAGGAGTGCCATTATTTCCAAAATCTCCTACATATAAATGACCGTCAGAGTCCTTCGTTAAGTCTTCCCAGTCGATATTTTGTGCGTTGGGAACGGTTATTGTTGAAGTGAGCTTCCCCGAAAGGTCAAATTCGTAAAACTCGGGCTTGCCGCCGCTATCATTATGGGTGATGAACATACCGGGCGTTGATCCGTTTGCCAGGCCCGAACTTTCCGATGCAACAGCCGGAAGCTTACCGATTTTGCTAATTTTGTACTGAGAACGCACCTTCTCGAAATCATTGATCTTATGATCAGGCTGGCAAGTACAGAATACAGTTTTGACAGCAAACCACAGATACATTAATTTATTCATGAACTCAACGTTACGTCCTCTTCCAAACAAAGATAGAGAAACAGCTCTTTACCTGAAACTGGCAAGCATCCTGGTTAGTCTTATTGCAACCGTTTACATTCTTTACATTCTTCGGGAGACGATCATTCCCATTGCATTCTCCATTTTACTGGCCATTCTTTTACACCCCGTTTGCCTTTGGCTGGAAAGGCATCGCGTTCCGCGGATCGGGTCCATTCTATTGAGCATTCTTTCACTTTTTATAGTTCTTGTGGTGCTGGTATATGTTGTTTCGCTGCAAATCGGCAGTTTCGCAGAAGAGCTTCCGAGGATTACAGAAAAGGCGGAAACGATTCTGGATCAGACCCTTACAATGGGAGAGCGCTATCTTAATATTAGCCGGAGTCAGCAGGTTAGCGAAGCAAAAAAATATCTCATTAATGCATTAAGCGAAGGAAGGGCAGTTTTGCTGAGCACGCTGGTTACAACCACGGGCGCCATTTCAACATTCATTCTGATCCCGCTTTACATTTTCTTTTTCCTGCTATACCGGGATTTCTTCAGACGTTTTTTTCACAAGGCCATTACCAATGTTCCTAACGAAGCATTAGATGTACTTTTGAAAAAAATATATGAAGTAATCCAGAGTTACCTGTCCGGATTATTCCTGGTTATCCTTATTGTGGGAGTTTTAAACAGTATTGGATTGTTGATTTTAGGCATTCCGCACGCGATTTTCTTCGGTTTTCTGGCAGGCTTTTTGATCCTGATCCCTTACATCGGCATCCTGATCGGCTCTGTTCTACCCGCATTGCTCGCCGTTGTGACCATGGATTCACCCTGGTATGCCTTGGGTGTAGTAGGTGTGATGGGCTTTGTACAATTTCTGGAAGGGAATTTTATCACACCAAATATTGTGGGTTCCAAAGTAAGCGTAAATCCACTGGCAGCCATTGTTGCATTGTTCCTGGGAGGGCAATTATGGGGATTAGCCGGGTTGATTCTCGCATTGCCGGTCACGGCGATATTGAAAGTGGTTTTTGATACTATTCCCAGTATGGAGCCTTACGGTTTTTTATTAGGCGAGCCTGTACATGAGGTGCAGGAAGATAGAAAAGAAGCAGAGACACAGCACCCTGTTGAAAAGGAATTCAAGAAAAAACCTTACCGCAGATATCGCAATAAACCCCGACAACGGCCGGATGGAACAGTTCCTTCGGCTAATAATCCCGCGATCTAGGATTTATTTAACCCCCGCTTTTTCAACACTCACACCAACGCTCATTACAAAAGGAAGCGGATTCTGGCGCATGGATTGCGTCAATGTGAATGTGTAAATGCCGGATCTTGGAAATCTGTAATTTTTAAGAAAAGGGATTTTATGGTCGAAAAGGTCACCCAGGCCGTGGCCATAGGGTTTTCCTGTAATCTCATTGGAAAGATAAACCTCTTCGAGCGTGTTGGAAATCACTTTCTGATCTGGACCCGTGAAATTTCTGGTCAGATATAAGTTGTAATAAGGATATTGCAGCGTATTACGGAGCAAATAATACAAGTTGTAGGTTGCCGTTGTATCCGTTACTTCAACTTTAAAAGTCGGTTTGTTTTTGATATACCAAAGTCCGTCGTCAATGTCTTCATGTGCTTTGTAAACTACGTTTTCGTCGCATCCTGACAGGACCAGACAAAAAGCGAAAATTGAGACAAACCAAAAAAACTTCATTCCGGACCGTTATCGTTTATTTGACAAAACTAACCATTTAAACTTAAACGCTCGTTTTCGCAGAAAAGTAGCGATTGAGCCAGGAGTTTGAAGCCGGAGTCTTCCAATGGTTCATCCACTGCGCTTTTGTTGTCACCTGGTTATCAAAAATAATGGTTGATGGCCGGAGAATTTCATCCGTAACGGCCTGTTTAATGCCAGGCACCGGAATTGTATGGATCTGATTGTCAGCTCCAAGGTAAGCGATCGAACGATCAAAAAAGTCAATCTGCATCGAATGGCCAACCGACTGCATCCAGTGAACCGACTTATCAATCGAACATCCGCTCGGCAGCTCATCGTTTTCATCCACTGCAATTACTACAAACCGGTGCTCAAAAACTTTCCCCGAAGCCGTAAGCGGTTTTCCATGTGCTTCCCATCCATCCAGAGATGCTTTTAAAGTTTCTGTCAAAATGCCTGCTTCCGTGTCAGTAAGCTGACGGTCGGCCTGGTATATCCAAACTCTTGCCTGGAAATCTATGTCACTAAATGGAATGTACATAACTCAAAAATTTTAATACTAAAAATTGATCTTACAGTGAAGAAGACAGTTATTACAACCCTTCCGCTTGTGCGATCAGTTCCGCGAGATCATAAACTTTAACAGCACTTTCTTTTTCCTTATTCTTAACGCCGTCCGTCATCATTACCATACAAAACGGGCAGGCAACTGCAATGGTATCGGCTCCTGTCGCGAGCGCTTCTTCAATTCTTTCAATATTAATGTCCTTTTTTCCAGGCTCCGGTTCTTTGAACATTTGTCCACCTCCTGCGCCGCAGCAAAGTCCTTTGGTCCGGCATCTTTTCATTTCAACCAAATCGGCATCCAAGGCTTCTAAAACATGCCTCGGCGCTTCATAAATGTTGTTAGCACGCCCCAGATAGCAGGAATCATGAAATGTAATCTTTTTGCCTTTGAACGCTTCACCCCCCTCGATCCGGACGCGGCCCTCATCAATAAGCTGTTGCAGAAAAGTAGAATGGTGGATCACTTCGTAATTTCCTCCCAGTTCGGGATATTCGTTTTTTAGTGTGTTGAAACAATGCGGACAAGCCGTCACGATTTTTTTAATGCCATACATATCCAGCACCTGAATGTTGGACATCGCAAGCATTTGAAATGTAAATTCATTGCCCGCACGCCGTGCCGGGTCGCCCGTACAGCTTTCCTCCGTGCCTAACACAGCAAATTTAACGCCAGCCTTATTTAATATTTTCACAAAAGCGACCGTCACTTTTTTGTAACGGTCATCAAATGAACCGGCGCAGCCTACCCAAAATAAAATCTCGGGCGCTTCATTATTGGCTGCCATTTCGGCCATTGTGGGCACTTTATATATGAGATCGCTCATTTATCATTCGGTTCAAGGCCAGCAGCCCAGTTAAAACGGTCGCCTTGTGAAAATTTCCACGGCGCCTGATTGGTGTCCATATTTTGAAACATCATGTTCCAGCTCGCCGGAGCCTTTGATTCATCCATGATCCTATATCGACGCAGCTGCAGAATGATATCCAGCGGGTTAATCAGCACCGGGCATTCCTGCACGCACGCATTGCACGTGGTGCAAGCATTAATTTCTTCTTCCAGAATATAATCATCGATGAGACTTTTCCCATCGGCTACAAATGTCCCGCCATTCGCCTGCATATTCCGGCCCACATCTTCGAGCCTGTCGCGCGTGTCCATCATAATCTTCCGCGGCGACAATTTTTTGCCCGTAATGTTAGCCGGACAAGCTTCCGTACAGCGCCCGCATTCCGTGCAGGAATAGGCGTCCATGAGATTTTTCCAGGAAAGATCCTGCACATCTTTTGCGCCAAATCGCTCGGGAACAGCAGCAGCCTCACCAGCCGGGGCCGTTTCCAGGCCCAGCATCATTTTTACCTCGCTCGTGATTTCGGGCATGTTATTCATCTGCCCTTTTGGGATCAGGCGTGAAAAATAGGTGTTTGGGAAAGCCAAAACAATATGCAAATGCTTGGAGTAAGTCAGGTAAATCGCAAAAATGAAGATTCCCAAAATATGAAACCACCAGGCAACGCGCTCGTAAATGATCAGCGTATCTTCACTTATTCCAGTAAATAATGGTTTGAGAAACTGACTAAAAAAGAAATCGCCCGTTTGCCTGTAATGCGGACTTCCCAGATCCTGTAAAACCGTGTCTGCCGCATTCATAGTAAGAATGGCGATCATTAAAACGATTTCAAAAACCAAAATCAATTTTCCGTCCAGTTCTGGCCAGCCATTCATTTCACGATGCCGTGCAGGCTGCAACCGCCCAACCTTCACAACACTGCGTCGCAAGAGGAAGATGACGCAAGCCAGCAGAACGCCAATCGCCAGCAGTTCGAAGAAGCCGATCAAAACAGAATAAAAGCCTCCTAATAAAGGAGCAAAAATCCGGTGCTCGCCCAGCATTCCATCCAGAACAATTTCAAGAACCTCAATATTAATAAGAATGAAACCAATGTAAACAGCAAAGTGCAGCAGTCCGATCAATGGTCTGTCAAACATTTTTTTCTGACCAAAGGCGATACGCAGCATCGTAGCAAATCGCTCAGCGGGGCGGTCCGTGCGATCTTCCGGCTTTCCGAGCAGGATCGTCGACCGTATCAGCGTAACTCTTTTATAAGCCAGCCAGGCAACTGCTCCCAGAACAGCTATGAAAAGAATTTGCTGGATTATCGCCATGGACAGATGATTTTAGATGAGATTCAACTCAGTTAGTATGCAAGCATAACACTAACAAATATGATAAAAATGCCCTTTGCAGCAAATCTTTTTTGGAATAAAATAATGGAAGCTTTTATAATGGTAAGATTATCAGGGTAATAACAGTCCCCAATAAATGAATTGATAAATATTTTCATAAATAATTTGTAAACCCAAAACAGACTTCTATTTTTGCAGTCCCAAACGGGGCCAACTGAAAGCGGTGATGTAGCTCAGTCGGTAGAGCAAAGGACTGAAAATCCTTGTGTCGGCGGTTCGATTCCGTCCATCACCACAACTTAAAGCCGCTACGAGCAATCGCAGCGGCTTTTTTTGTTGGTAGCATCAATTCCTAATCAATCAGGATAATTGTCAATGTACCCAGTATAGGTTGCGTAAATTTCTTTCTGCTCATCATCAAGCGAGTAACAAAATGAAACCTCTGGAATGCTGTACCCCGCAGGATATTGATAAGCTCTCTTGACAAAGATGGTCAGGGGGGCCCGCTCCCATATATAAGATGCATTTCCATGGTTTTCCACATATTTGTAATTGCCCGGATAAAGGTTTTGAATCTCCGCAACAATTTCCTGATCCGTTTTGCAGCTGTCTTCATGAAGCTCGAATGCAACACCGTACGTTAATGTTTGTTTTAATTCATCTGAGATTTCGTCGGGCTTTTTCCATTGGTTATCAAAATCAAAAAACCACTTGGCAGAGATATTTTTACAGCCGATAGAGTCCGTTTGTAACCACATATAGTTTCTGGAAAAGCCACTCATAGGCGTTTTCAGCACACCATGCACTCTCATGGGAAACTGAAACTTGATCCCCCGGAAATTTACCTTCGCATCTTCCTCGTATTTTTTATCATCCATCTTGTTTTGAAAAGATAGATAAAGAATGAAGAGGCCGATCAGGGAGGCAACAATGATTTTACCCAAGATGGATAAAAGATTATCCAAAATGTAAAAGAGCTTTTTAGAATATATAGAAGTTTTTTAATGAGCTGTGATTACGGATTGGCATTAATTAAGTTAATCAGGATAATGGTTGATATATCCAGTATAGGTAGCGTAAATATTTATTTGCTCATCGTCAAGTCCATAGCAAAATGATACCTCCGGTACGCTGTATTTTGCGGGATACTGGTTTGCCCTTTTCACAAAAATGGTCAGACAATCACGCTCCCATATGTAAGATGTATTTCCATGGTTTTCAAAATGCCGGTAATTGCCCGGATAAATCTTTTGAATTTCCGAAATGATCTCCTGATCTGTCTTACAACTATCCTTATGAAGTTCAAATGCAATCCCAAAGATCCTTTTCTCTTTCAATGCATCACTTATTTCTTGTTGACCGTTCCAGTCGTTGTCCCAATTAAAAAACCATTTAGTTGAGATCTGATTACTGCCAAAATAATCAGTCTGTAGCCATGATGAGTTTCGTATAAATCCATGAATTTGAGGGTTCAACACGCTTTTAATCTTCAAAGGAAATTGAAAATTAATTCCTCTAAAATGTACCTGTGCGACCTGATCACAGGTTCCATCAGTTTGCCAGGGCTTAGTAGCTAAGTAAAGAATTAGGGTAATGGTCATCAAAAAGAATAGTAATATCCTCATGGTGTATGACGGGTTTTTGGAAAATAGATAAGCTTTCTCATGAAAATGATTGATATGTAAGGTTAGCGTCTATCAGGTCATGGGCAATTTGGGTCAAAATTAGTTGTACTAACCAAAGCTGCATTTTTCACAAATACTAAGCCATGTTGCCCTACGTTAGTCGCCGCTTTAACACGGTCGGCCCATTGCGAATCCGTACCAGTTTGGCCAAATTGTTTGAATATTGAACTGCCTGCTGCATTATTAATTTCATCCATTGTTCTATCAATGCCTGCACTGTTTAACTCATGTGCGCTTGCAAGTGTCTCGGCAGATTTGATTGTGAAAGTTTCAGCGTTAAATATTAGAAATAATGCGTGCTTGAATGCGTTTGCTTTACAATTAGAGCATGTTGCGCCAAAAGAATTAAATTTTACACCAGTAAGATTTTCAGCCGCATAAGCGTTCGCTGCGTAAAATAATCTCATTAACAACTTATAGCTTTGAAGCTGATCTGCAAGCGCGTCGAGGGCCTCCTTCTCCTTTGGCGTTAAGGCTTTGCCGGTCAAATTGATTATTAAATTGTCGAAATTCTTGGTAACCATATCTCCAAACTTTGATATTAAAGCGTTTACCCTTGTTGCCATAGCTGGGCTCAGCGAATTTAGCACCGCAATCTCCGTCGAAGTGAAGATTATGCCCTTAGCCTTAGCAGTATTAACAATCGGCGCTGCCGCCGCATTGGGCACAACAACCGGCCCTGGGTCAGGCGTGTTCGGCGTGCATGGCGTTTTTCCAGTTCCTGTCTTAGGTTGTACACAAGGGTCATAACCACCGCCAGGATTTGGGACGGTTCCACCTCCACCTCCTCCGGTTCCACTTCCCGAACCTCCATAACCGCCAAATGAGTCGATATAAGAGTCAATGCAGGTCGTTACCGTGCTGTATTGATATTCAAAGTAATATTTAGTTCCTGTCGGGCAGCCACACGATGTATGCTGCGAGTTATGGCAGCACAAATGTTCTACAATGCTGGACAGCACCATTACAGATGCGCAAACGGGAACCAGATTAGCACGCCCTTCGGGTCTTCCGCTGGATGGCAGACCGTCGTAGTTGTTCATGATCACAGTTCCGTAGAAGCTCCGCTTACGGTCTTTCTTGTATTCCTGGATCCACTTCTTGTCCGGGAAATACCAGGCTAAATATGCCTTGACACCTGCATCGGTTGAGTCTATGATAATGTTTCGGAATACAGTGCCGGTGTGGGACCTGCGATAGACGGGAATGGTGTAAGTAGTGTGATTGTTGACTGTGATTTTCCGGACACTATCCGTTGTGCTGGGCAAAAGCGGAAAAGGAAATACGATTTTTTCGCTGGATCGAAGGTTTTTCTCGGCGCTGGACTTGAAATGGCTGTACATTTCTTTGTCCTTAAACCCTTTGACCTGTTGCAAAAACTGATCGTAGCTGAGCATTTTGTCCTCAGTCGCCATGACCTTTTCGGTCGCGCTTTTTTCGGGAGAATTCTTACCGTCAAAGTCATCCTGACAAGACTGGTTTGAAAACGCAAGTACAAAAACAAGAAGAAATGAAATGCACGACGCAAAGGGTCTGAAAGGAGAGAATTTTTGCATAAATAGTTTGTGAAGGATGAAAAAGTAAATCGATTTGTGAGATTACGATTTAAGATTCGATCCTTTACAAGCCTGTATAGCGGCAATGAATAAGCGGTTGGGCTGAGTTATTCTTCGGGAAAAATGTCTTGGTTTTGTTTATTCACCGCAAGATATGCGGAGATTAGGTTGGCTATTCACCGCAAAATATGCGGCGATTAATCAGGTTGTTCGACGCGCTGTAAATTTATCATTATCATACAACGTATCGGTTGTGCGATGCTAAGATCATCGAATATAGTTTTGTAATCCAATTCAAGACAGCCAAGTCTTAACAACCAGCACACATGAACTTCAAAATCCTAACCCTTCCCAAATCACAAATCCAAATCTGCCTACATTGTGATCGCAGCGACGAAAATCAGGAAATTGTTCGCATTACAGCGTTTGTAATAGACATAAGCGGGCAGGAATTAATGTTGGCAACATTTGCGCAGTTTGCGGATGCTGGATCGGCAAGGCGTTTTGTATTTGATTATTCGGAAGAATCTGCAAAGAGGTTTTTGGAAGAATGTATGCAAGAAGATAGGATTTCACTGATCAGCCCCCAATTATAACTTTAATCCAATTTACCCCCGGTAACATCCGACCCTTCAAAATTAAAAATCCATTAAAAAATCCCGAATTATCCAACAAAAAAACGGATCAATTCTATTTTGGCTACGTTCCCGATATCGATTGCATAAAAATATTCCGGCAAATTCTTTGGCGTTTCTTGCTAATCGCTAACCTTCCTTTCATCGAACGCGGCGTCAGTAAAAAAGATAATCAATATTTTCTTCGATTATTAATATTCTGATCTGCTTTGAAATTCATCTGCACATTCATTTTAAAACGCTCTATGCCGCTGCATTTAGGCACAGATGTGGCCGGATTTGAATGTGATTTTTGCATTAATAAATAGAATAATGTAAACTGTTATGATCTATGTTTAGAAAACTACAAAGTGCATCGGCCCTGTGTTTGGTGCTCATGTATGGAATCTTACCGGTTGGTAATCAGAAGGTTTATGCTGGAAGCCATGTGAATTTTACGGCGAATCCGGTAGTGCCGGCAGATGGAAAAAGCAAGCTGAATGCTGTTTTGGACATTACCGGAAAAGTGACGGGGGATAATGGGGAGGAGTTGCCGGGTGTCAGCATTCTATTGAAAGGAACCACGACTGGCGCCACTTCGGATGCAAATGGTTTGTACAAATTGACAATTCCGGCTGGAAGCGCTACGCTGGTTTTTTCTTACGTGGGTTATATCAGCCAGGAAATTGAAGTTGGCAACCGCTCGGTGATCGACGTGAAATTGTTGGCTGACACAAAGGCACTGGAAGAGATCGTGGTTGTGGGTTACGGAACGATGAAAAAAAGCGACGTTACCGGGGCCATTACATCGGTGAAAGCCAAGGATATTACGGCGATTCCGACCACCAATGCGCTGAGGTCGTTACAGGGAAAAGTTTCGGGGATCGACATTACGCAGAGCTCGGGGCAGCCGGGAGCGGACATTAACATTGTTTTGCGCGGAAACAGATCATTAAGGGCTGATAATAAGCCTCTTGTGTTAGTGGATGGAATCCCTTACGGCTCTTTTATCGACATTAACCCCACGGACATTGCCTCTATCGAAGTCCTGAAAGACGTTGCGTCAACGGCGATTTATGGAACGCGTGGCGCGAACGGCGTGATCATCATTACCACGAAAAAAGGCTCGGCGGGCAAGTCGACGCTTTCATTCAATTCATATGTGTCGATGAATAAGAAGGCATTGTATCCGCGTATGATGAACGGTGAGGAATATGCGCAGCAAAAACGCGAGGCTTACCGGACTACAAACGGCGATGTTTACAGGAAAGATGAAGACATTTTCCAGGTTACCGAATTGCAATACATTAAGGATGGACAATTTGAAGACTGGCAAAGCTATATTTTCCACAACGGGCTGATGCAGAATTATGAGATCAATTTGACCGGCGGAAGTGAAAAAACGACTTTCTCGACCTCCTTTGGTTATCAAAAAGACAAAGGCTTGCTGCTTAATGATGTTTACCGCAGGCTGAACGGGAAAATCAGTGTGGATCACAAGCTAAATGATCGTTTCCGTGTGGGGTTAAGCGCGATTTATTCTTACAAAAACCAGGATAAGCGCGATAATCCATTGAATATGGCCAACAAAATCCTTCCGATCGCGAAGGCTTTTAATGATGACGGAACATTGATCCTCAATCCAGCGCCTGGTTACAGCGCCCAGTTTACGCCTTTGGCGGACGAGCAACCCGGCGTTTTTGTAAACAACATTGTGGACAAACGCTTATTTACTTCGGCTTACCTGGATGTGAAAATCACAAATGACCTGTTTTTGAAATCAACAATCGGTCTGGATTTCAGGGACTTCCGTCGTGGATATTACAAAGGTTTCAACACCATTGCCAATGTCGGACGTAACTCATCTTCTGGTGTAGAACTCAATAATTATTTCAATTACACCTGGGAGAACACATTGAATTACAATAAAACGGTTGGTAATCACCAGATTCAGGGACTTTTGGGAACGAGTTCTTTGGGGACAAAATTGGAGGAATACACGTCATCCGGTAACAATCAGGCTTCTCCGATCACGTCTTTTCACGATCTGAACTCCAACACCATTTCCAAAGCAATCGGCAGCAGATTGCGGGAAACGAACATTGCTTCCTTTTTTGGAAGGATCAATTATAAGTTGAGCAACAAATACATTTTCCAGGCATCCTTGCGGGCTGACGGTTCTTCTGTTTTGGCAGCGGGAAACAAATGGGGTTACTTCCCGTCTGTTTCAGGGGCCTGGCGTGTGATCGAAGAGCCGTTTTTGCAGGATAGCAAGATTTTTAATGACCTTAAATTGCGCCTCAGCTGGGGCAGATCAGGTAACTCAACCATTGATCCTTATGCTACAAAAGGCGGTTTAGGGTTGTCTGCGTATGCTTTTGGAACAAGCGCTGCATTTGGCTATTGGCCAAGCGTAATCCCAAATCCTGCGTTGACCTGGGAAACAACCGGCACCTGGAATGCTGGTTTGGATTTTGGTTTGGTAGGAAACAGAATTTCCGGAACGATCGATGTTTACCGGTCAAGAACAAAAGATCTGCTTTTGCCAAGCTTGCTGCCGACGCACACAGGTTACAGCGAAATCCTCGAAAACATTGGTCAGGTTGAAAACAAAGGGGTTGAGCTCGCTATCACGACCCAAAATATCAGCGGCAAAGCATTCAACTGGTCCACAGACTGGACATTTACTTTGAATCGTGAAAAAATCATCGCCCTTAATAATGGTGTAATGCGCAATGAGGCCAACAGTTGGTTTGTGGGAGAGCCTACGAAAGTGTTTTTTGATTATAAAAAGATCGGAATCTGGCAGCTAGGCGAAGAAGAAGCTGCTTTGGATTTTGGTAAAAACAAACCAGGCGACGTGAAAGTGGCGGATATGAACGGAAACGGTGTGGTTGATCCGGGCGATCGCACGACTTTTTCAAGCGTCCCAAAATTCTCTTTCGGGGTCAATAACCATTTTGAATACAATAACTTTGACCTGAGCGTGTTCGTGTATGGCCGCATCGGACATTATATCAATTACGAATACAATGCGAGCGCCTACAAGCCGAGCGCGCTTGAAAATTCTTCCAATGTGGATTACTGGACGCCGGAAAATCCAACCAATGCTTTCCCAAGACCAAACAGCTCATACTCAACGACAAATTATTTGTATCAGTCGACATTGGGTTATGTCAAAGGTTCTTTCGTGAAGATCCGGGACGTTTCATTGGGCTACAACATTCCTTCGCCGCTGACGAAAAAGATCGGTGTGGGCCGTGTGCGGGTTTACGGGACGCTGCAAAACTATTTCACTTTCAGCAAGATCAAAAATTACGATCCGGAACGCGGGGGCGACCTGAGCTTCCCGCTTGTGAAGCAGATGATCTTTGGTGTAAACATTGATTTTTAATCATTCAAAAAGACATTCCAATGAAAATAAAAATAACAGCCTTACTCATGGCATTTTCGCTCGCCGGGCTTACTTCCTGCGAGGATTATCTTTCCGAAACCAATAAAAGCGGCTTAACCCAGGACCCGTTTTTCCAAACAGAACTCGGGATCACTGCGGCTGTAAATGCTTCCTATTCAGGCACAAGATTATGGTATGGCAAAGAATTCCCATCCGCATTCGCCGAAACCGGAACCGACCTTTTCTTGCGTGGAGGTGATAATAAAGCCAACCAGATATCGGATTATACAGTCGATCTGAATGGTGCACAAACGAATTTAAAAGATTATTGGGCGCATTTATATAAAGCCTTAAACACTTGTAACACAGCATTAAAGCTGCTTCCTGCGCCAATTTTGTCGGAAGCGATGAACAAGCAATATGAAGGCGAAGTGCGGTTTTTGAGGGCACATTACTTATGGCTGATCACCGAAACCTGGGGCGATGTGGTGCTGCAAACGGAGCCAACGGCCGGTGCGGTTACAACAGCAAAAAGATCCAGTGTGGAGGATTTTTACAAAGTGATTTTCGCTGATCTGGACATTGCTATCGCCAATCTGGCGCCCGCAAAATCCACGAACGGCCGCATTACCCAGGACGTTGCAAAAGCTTTCAAAGCCAGAATGGCCTTAACGCGCGCCAGCTCGACAGACAATGCCGAAATGTATGCGACTGCCGCAACATTGGCCAGGGAAGTCATTGCATCCGGTCGCTACACATTGTTTTCCGATTTCAAATCGCTTTGGGACATGAAAAATTCCGAAGGCGGCGCAAACTCGGAAGTGGTTTATTACGTGAACTATACCAATGACGACACCATGAACGGGGATTATGATGCGGCGGCTGGAAAGGGAAATAACAGCCATTTGCACTTCATTATGGTGTATGACAAACAGCCCGGTATGGAGCGTTCGGTTGCTTATGGCCGTCCTTACCAGCGTTACGTGCCTACATTACATTTGCTCGATTTGTTCAATGAAAAGGTGGATCAGCGTTATGCGGGCACTTTTCAGACCGTGTGGCTTGCTAATGTCCCTAACCTGAAAGCCGGAACCGTGAATGGCTATCCAAAAATGGCTTTCGGAGACACTTCCATGGTTTTCATGAAAACGGTTGCAACACCAGCACAAGTGGCGAATGCAGCCGGTCGCTACAAAATTTTCGACCGCAACACCATGTATAAAGAAGACGGATCGCTTCTATTAAGGTCTCAGTTTATCCAAATGAGCAAATTAATGGACCCAACGCGCCTCACCGCCAACCAGGAATGGAGCTCGCGCGATGGTTTCGTAATCCGCATCGCAGAATTATATTTGATCGCGGCGGAAGCATTGATGAAAACAAATCCTGCTGAAGCGCTTACTTATATCAATGATCTGCGTAAAAAACGCGCAATTCCCGGCAAGGAAGCCAGCATGGCAATCGCTGCAAAAGACCTCAACATTGATTTCATCCTGGACGAGCGCGCCCGCGAGCTTGCAGGAGAACTATTCCGCTGGTATGACCTGAAACGGACTGGAAAACTGGTTAGCTACGTTCAAAAATACAATGCGGACGCAAAAGCGAATATCAAGGAAACGCATAATGTTCGCCCCATCCCGCAAGTTCAGCTGGACGCGATAACGAATAAGGAAGAGTTTAAGCAAAATCCAGGGTATAACTGATTTACTTGAATACATTATCAATCCCGGAATGTGCGACGCATTCCGGGATTTTTGTTTTATATCAAGACTAAAATCCACCTTCATCCATTCCACAACCCTTCCAAACCATTCTTCAAACGAGGGATAGGACAAAAACCCGTGCTCGCCTTTGGAGTAAACGTGCAGTGCTCCGCTTACTCCGTTTTTGTTCAATGCTTTGTAAAATTCAATGCTATTCGAAACAGGAACAACCACGTCTGCGCCGGAATGGACCAGGAATGCGGGTGGTGTATTTTTGTTTACTTGCAATTCATTCGAGAATAAACGGACTTTTTCGGGACTTGCATTCTTGCCTAACAAATTATCCCGTGAGCCAATATGCCCCGTGCTATCATTAAAACTTACAACCGGATTTACCAAAATCATGAAATCAGGCCTTAGGCTGGTGCTTCCTGCTTCGTCAATGTAGCGCGTTTCGAAATGTGTTCCGGCAGTGGAAGCGAGGTGGCCTCCTGCCGAAAATCCCATAATGCCTATTTTGCCGGGATCTATTCCAAATTCTTTTGCGCGTTCCCTTACAATTTTAATGGATTGCTGCGCGTCTTGGATCGGCCCGATGGACTGATCTTTCATGATGTTAGGGTCTGGTAACCTGTATTTTACAACGAATGCGGCTATGCCGAGTTTGTTGAATGCGCGGGCAACGTCGCTGCCTTCGCGTTTGGTTAGTAATGTTCCGTAACCGCCTCCTGGGCATATGATAACGGCCGTTCCGGTTGCCTTTTCTTCGGCGGATAGAAAGATGGTCAGGCCTGGAATGGAGACTTTTGAAGTGAGCGAATCGACTGCTGCATTGGCCGTATGCACTTCCTGGTCCGGCCCCGAAATTGAATTCGGGGCCGTTCCTTGATAGAGGTTTATATAGGTTTGCGCAATGCTTTGGAGGCTTGTAATAAAAATTCCGGCAGCCAGTAAAAATGGTTTTGGGTCAGGCATATCAGGGCACTTTGGAATCAGTAACCGTCAAAATTCCCTGCATAACCCGCCAATGACCCGGAAATGAGCATATAAATGGATATTCGCCGGGCTGCGTTGGCGCTTTGAATTCCAGCCGGAAGCTTTTTCCTGAATTCACCAGCGGCGTTGCAAACAGCACATCCGGCGTCGATGGTACAAAATTCTTTTCAAAACCATCTTTCAAACTCGCCATCGCATCCGCCGCTTCACCCACTTTTTCGGCCGTTCCGGGTTTGACGATCACCACATTATGCGGCATCAGGTCGGGGTTTTCAAAGACCAATGTTACTGCTCTGCCTGCTGGAACACTTAATGCTTTTTTGTCAAAGGCCATTTTCGCTTCAATGGCAACGAGCTTTATTTCAATCGTACCCATATTTTCCAGCATCGAAAGCACAGACTTTCTGTCTTTTTCAGCCACACCATTTACCATGTTTTTCATAGTTGTAATGGCGGTGGCGAATGCTGGTGAGTTCTGAATAGACTCGGGAGTGCTGCTTAATGATGCCACCAAATCCTTCGTGCTCTGCGTTTTGGCTTCGCTTTCCAGGGTCATTTTCATCAATAAAGGATAGCCAACTGCCGGCATATTAGGAGCCAGGTCTTTTACTTTTTTATAAAATGAAGCTTTCAAATCTGCATTGGTCAGCATCGAAATTCCTGTCAAATAAGCCGCTGGTTTCTCCTGAATGGCTTTTTCTAACATTTGATCCGACTGTCCGGAAGTGATCGTTGCGGCAAAACCAGTCGCCTGCATCACCTGGCTCGTGTCCGCGCTGATTAGTTTTGTCAATTCAGCCTGATTTTGTTTCAACTCAGATGGCTCGGAAGCTAATAAAAGTTTAATAAGCTCTTGTTGTGCTGGGCTCTGCTGATTGCTTTTTCTGCTTTTTTCCTCTTCACGGATTGCATTCAACAGCACATTAACCTTGCCTGTTTTTTGAGTTTTTGCCAGGCTGCTTACGGCTACCTGTTTCTTTGCAACATGAATATCCGGCCGGGTAAGCATGGCTGCCAGCACGTCGGGCGTTTGTGGTAATTTGGCGAGCTCCTGCGCATTAGCCAGCTTCAAAAGATAACGATTGGCTTGTTTTTGATTAGCTCCAAAGCTTTTGCCTTGTTTCATACCCGCCAGCCAGATCGGTTTTAAAAACCGGAATGTTTCATGCACCGCATAATCCATGTAGTAATCAGTTGGATATTTGAAGATATCCGTGGCAGCGATTACTGCCTCTTCTGAATTGAAATAACTCAATGCGACAACTGCTTCAATCCTCACCCGCGCCGATTCATCATTCACTCGGGCACGCATCAGTTCCAGCGAATTGGGGATTCGGTCGCGCCAGTAAAGGAGCAACTTTGTGGCCGCAGCGCGTGCCTGAGGCTCTTTCGCGTTGAGTAGTGTTTTCAAAATGTTTGGTTCAACTACATTGAAATCCTGATAAAGCCACAAACCTTCAAGCAGATTATGCTCGTATTGTGGATCATTTTTATCCAAAGCAGCCGTCCATTTTTTCAATTCAGGCAAAACTTGCTCCGCTTTCTTTTCCCGAATTTGCGCCCGTGATCGATAGCGGAAACGATCTTCATGAACTTTCAGATTATTGAGTAATTCCGAAATGCTTTGCTTTGAAATATCGGATACTTTGAGAGCCGGTTTACCTTTGTAAGTGATCCGCCAAACGCGGCCATGCGATTTATCTCGCGCAGGATCGCGCGGTGGATTTTCACCGTGTGAGATCAGCGGATTGTACCAGTCTACAATGTATAAGCCGCCATCCGGGCCGAACTCAATGTCGATCGGGCGGAAGTTTGGGTCTTCGGATTGCAGGATCGCCTCCACTTCCTTGCTACCAATGCCGGAGCCTCGCGGAATGATGCGGTGCTGCTTTGTTCCCTGGAAACCAATGTTGTTATTGACCAAAAAATCACCCTGAACTTCATCCGGAAACTGTCTGCTGGAAACGATTTCGATGCCCGCCGTTGGCCTTACACGCGTTTCGGTGAACATTTCGATGCGCGGATGCTTGTCCGGATAAGTAACATTGCCGGTCATGGGCGGCGCAAAATAGTTGGAGCCGTCCGACGCATCACCGATCAAATGCATGCCCCATTTATCAAAAACACTTCCCCACGGATTGTAATAAGGATAGGAAATGTAATGGGTCAGTTTCGCCGTGCGCGGCTCGAAGCGATAAGTCGCGCCCGCATAAGAGCGGATCGGGCCGTAAGGCGTTTCCACCTGCGAATTCAAAAATGTGCCTTCATTGAAATACAATGCGCCATCCTGCCCGAATGTGAATGCGTGCGTGGCGTGATGGCTGTCTTCGGAGCCGAAACCTGTCAGAATCACTTCTCTATGATCGGCTTTGTCATCGCCATCGGTGTCTTTTAAAAACACAATATCCGGCTCCTGGGACACATAAACGCCGCCATCGCCAAACTCGAAACCCAATGGAAGATAAAGGTCGTCGGCAAAAACGGTGTGCTTATCGGCCTTACCGTCTGCATCGGTGTCTTCCAGGATCACGATTTTGTCATGGACGGGAATGCCCGGGAAATATTGCGGGTAAGTGGGCATCGTCGCCACCCAAAGCCTGCCCCGCGCATCGAAGTTCATAGCCACCGGTTTTTCAATTGGAAAATCCTTTTCTGAGGCAAAAAGATTGATCTCGTAACCAGCAGGCAGCTTAAATTTATCAGTCGTTGCAGGCCACATTTTTTCGTGATGCGCATGCGCGGCGGCTTTTGCGGCTTCTCCTTGTCTTCCGGTCATCGGAATTTCCGGCATTAACATGGGATCAACCGGTTTTCCGCGCCTATCCACAATTTCAATGGCTTTTTGATAAGCCTCAACACCATTGCTATTGCCCATTTCCCAGATCACCGAATCCAGCGACGCAGTCATTTGGTTCAATTTCCGAAGCTCCGGAGGAAATGCGATCACCCCAAACGGCTCTCTCCTGCGGCCGTAAATGTATTCACCATTCACAGCTCGCCAGCGGTAAAAGAAATGATCGTCCTTCATCTTGATCACAGTCAGAAGCTTCTTGCTGTTTTCTGAGTTCATATCAGGCATCTTCCCAAAACCCAGTGACTGTCCCATCCACTCAGCAGCCAGCCTATAACCATTGCCAGTGAGGTGAATGCCATTAATGGTCCATTTTTCCTGCCCTTTCTGCTTCATTTTAGCAAAGGAAGGCGTGAACAGATCTATGAAAAAGAGCCCTTTTGCGGAAGCCGTTTTTTGCATGGCTTTTGTATACAATTCCAGGTTCTTATTGTGCTCCGCAGGATTTGGAAAATTTACACCCAACTCTTCATGCGCGATCGGGGAGACGAGCACGAGCGTAGGAGTCGAGCGGCCGTTATACTGGTTCTTTTGCAGGTTTTGGATAAATACATTGAGGTCTTTTTCAAATTGCGGCAGGCCAGCCGGACCTTTGAATGCTTCATTCATGCCAAAACACAAGAAGATCATGTCCGCTTTCTGATCGTAAAGATCCTGGTTCAAACCTTCAAAGTTGAGCGCAACGGGCATAATGATGCGCTCGCCTTCGTGCGTAAAACCTTGAAATTTCACCTCCTTCTGGCCTTCGGTCAGTCTGGTTGTTTTTTCTCCAAAACCCGGAAAATTGAGCGGGCGCGGCTGTAAACCCACTTCATCCGCGCTCCAACCCATATTGCGCATGGTCAGCTGCTTACCGGGGAAGTTTTTTTGGAGTAATGTTTCGAAATAGCCATAATGGCGCATCCGATCCGCAAATGTGTTGCCGAGCAAGATGATATGGTCGCCATTTTTGGGTGTAAATCCCGGATTAGGCGCTTGCGCATCAGCCGGTTTTACCAATGTGACTGACAAGAAAACGATGGCCAGAAGGATATGCTGAAATTTGGACTTCATAGGAAATGGGCTAAGTCAGTAAAAGCGGCTTTTTACCAGCCGGTATTTTGTTTCAGGTTAGGATTTTTCTCGATCTCGCGCTGCGGAATGGGCATGAAATACATTTTTTCCTGAAAAATATAAGGCACACCATCCACTGGTTTGGCTTTGTAAGTGTACGTACCATTCGCGTTTTTGGTAATGTACATCGCATTAAACTGTTTACCATTCAGCACTTGCTCGGCAATTTTCCAGCGTCTCAGGTCCCAATAGCGTTTTCCTTCAAAAGCCAATTCAATAAAGCGCTCGTGGCGGATCTTCTCACGCATCTGCACTTTGGAAAGTCCCGTTGGAAGCTGGTAAGGAAGCAACCCTGCTCGCTGGCGGACGGCTTCAATGGCTGCGTAAACAGAGGCGTCGGGTGATGTTGATGCTTCATTTTTTGCTTCGGCATAGTTCAAAAGTACTTCGGCGTAACGCAGTTCTATCCAGTTCTGGTCGCTGCCCGAACTGCCGTAATAGTCCTTATTGGTTTCGTTCATGCCTTTTCGGATCAAATATCCCGTAATTGTTGCATAGGGAAGGTTAATGCCATCAATGGGTGCGCCTTCGTACATGAATATCGTTGCACCGAAAAAGGTTGCACCATTATAAAGTACTGTGGCATCAAACCTTGGATCCCGGTTTTTATAGGGATTGGCCGGATCGTAACCGGAACCTGTTTCGTTAATTGCTTTTCCGTTTTTCATTTCAAACGCATCCACAAATTCCTGCACAGGACTGCGTTCAACCGCATCCTGCTTGGATTGGGAATCGGGCTGCCCCCACGAATCCCAGCCATGTTCGCGGAACGGCTTTTGGTATTGCACACTGAAAATCTCTTCCTCATTGTTCTTATCGAGCATAATGTTGCGGAAATTTCCATGAAGCTTATAATTACCGGCATCCATCACTTCTTTGTTGACCAGCGCGGCTTTTTGCCAGCGCGAAACGTCACCCGCCGGATTGTATAAAGCGCTTGCATAAAAAGTTAGCACGCGTCCTAAAAATGCCTTTGCAGAGTGTCTGTTAGCTTTTCCCACATCCACAGCGCGGGTGCCATGCGTTTCGGGCAAAAGCGGAATGGCTTCTTCCAGTTCTTTTATAACAAAGTCAAAGCTTTCGTCAGTAGTCTGCTTGGCTACAAAAAGATCGTCATCAAGTCCTTGTGGCTCAGTAATAATGGGCACGCCGCCATAGCGTTTGATCATATTGAAATAGAGCATCGCACGCAGGAATTTTACCTGTCCTTTGAAATTTGTTTTTTGCTCTTCCTCTACATCGGCCGCGTCAATCTTACTCAGGAACATATTGGTCTTCCTTACGGGTCCATAGGCCCAGTATTCCATCGGATTATTGTCTGGAAACCATTGGCCTTGTACCACATTGCGCGGTCCGCCGCCCCAGTAGCTGCGCGATTCGTCGGTAATGTTATCATACAAACTGTGATCAAAGCCGGGCACATCCAGATACATATTGTTCACAAAAAGCTGGATCAGCGCAGGATCTTCGAAGACATTTTCCTCGGGAATGGACTCGGTGGCCTGGCGTTCGAGGAATTCTTCGTTGCAGGCGGTGGTCATAAGGATCATTACAACCAGCAGTGTTTTGGCAAATATTTTTGTCATGACAGTAAACATTAACTGATTAAAAAGTAAGGTTCAGGCCCAGGTTCAGCGTGCGCTGCTGCGGGTAGTAGGTGCCGGTTGTGTTCTCAATTTCAGGATCAAACATTTTCATTTTTGACCAAACTAAAAGATTAGCTCCCGAGAAATAAACCCGCACATTGCGCACACCGATTTTCTTGATCAGCTCTGAAGGTAATGTATAGCCAAAGTCGATGGACCTTAACCGCACATAGCTTGCATTTCTTAGATATAGGCTGGAAGTGAGGGAGTTATTCGGGTGAGGGCCTTCCCACGGTCTCGGATACAGTGCATCAGGATTCTCAGGCGACCAGTGGTCCAGCAGATCCACATACGTATTGCGTGAACCACCCTGGAAAAAGTCCCTGGCAGCGCCGTAAAGCACTTGTCGTACACGTCCTGCTGCCTGGAAAAGGACATTCAGATCAAAACCTTTAAGCGAGCCGCCGAATGACAAGCCGCCGATCACTTTCGGCACATTGTTGTCCATGGATATGATTGTCAGGTCATTCGCATCCACTTTCTGATCGCCGTTAATGTCTGCGTATTTCACATCACCGGCTTTTTGTCCGCCATTGAATTGCGGCAAGTAAGCAGTCACTTCCTCGTCTGATTGGAAAAAACCCAGTGCCTTGTAACCGGTAATAAAGCCCAGCGGGCGACCTGTTTGCAACAGATAATCAGGTGTGTTGGCGGGTTCGTCCAATGTAATCACTTTGCTTTGCGAGAAGCTTCCGTTCAGTTTTACAAAATATTTCAAAGCCTGAAAACTGTTCTGGTGGCTCAGCATGAACTCAATGCCCTTGTTATCCACTTTGGCATAATTTTCCGCCGGCAACTGCGCACCTAGTGTGCCCGGAATGGAGCGTATACGTGTGCGGAGAATGTTGGAAGTTCTTTTGTAAAACAGATCCACTTCAAACTGCAATTTACCTTTCCACAACGAACCTTCCAGACCAACATCCGAAACCGACGCCGTTTCCCAGGTCACATCCGGGTTGGGCAAAATGCCCGGTGCAATGGTGGAAAGGCCTTCTGTGCCCGATACAATGGTTCCCGACGGATTGTAAACCTGCGAATACTGGAATGTGGGGTTCCTCAAAAGATAGCCCGTGTACACATTGCGGTCGTTACCCACGACGCCGTAAGATGCACGCAATTTCAGGTTATCGAGGAATGAAAGCGCGGCGCTGTTTTTAAGAAAAGGTTCTTCAATAATGCGCCAGCCGGCAGACACAGCTGGGAAAAATCCGTATTTCTTGGAGGACGGAAACGCCACAGAACCGTCCCTTCTGAATGATGCTTCGAACAAATAACGCTGCTGAAAACTGTAATTAACCCGCGCAATGGCACCGCGGCGACCGTCTGTGAACGAGCCACCGTTGGCATCTTTCTGACTTTCACCGCCGTAGAAAAATTCATCCAAGCCCTGGGCGGGGAAATTGGTGCGGAAACCATAAAAATTGTTGCCTTTCGCATCAAGCTGTTCGAACAGGAGCAAGCCGCCCAATTCGTGCGGGCCGAAGCTGCGTGAATAATTCAGCGAGGCATTCAATGTGGTTGTATTATACTCGCTGAATGATTGCGTTAAGGAAGTTTTGCCATTCCAGCCACCGTAAGGATAAATTTCCAGCGTGTTGCCGTCAACGTCCTGGCGGTTCATGAAAATAGGCACATTGTAATGCTTGTTATTGGAATACTCACGGCCAAAAGATGCCCTTCCTAAAACAGATAAACCTTTGATAAACGGCAATTCATGTTTCACCGTCAATGTAGCTTGCAGAATGTTGTTCCGCATGCGGTTATAGCCGGTTTTGATCTCTTCAACCGGATGTTGCTCGCGGGTGTAAAAAATGGTCCCGTCGGGGTTATAAGCTTTGTCCAGCGGATAGGCGGCCACAATGTCGTCGAAAATAGATTCGGGCGCGTAGGCACTTTGGTTGGTGTTTCTGGCGCTGGCGTCAATGTCCGCCGATATGGTCAGGTTTTTATTGATTTTCGCATCTACATTGGTCCGTATGGAATAGCGCTGAAAATTGATGCGGTCGTACATGCCGTCCTGATCCAGGTAACCCAGTGAAAGAAAATAGCGGATCGCATCCGAGCCGCCGCTCACACTCAGGTTTTGTTGGGTTTGAAAAGATTGCTTTTTCAATGTATTGCCATACCAGTCATATTCAGGAAGCACGCCATTGCGGATGTCTTCCAATTGCTGATCGGAATATTGAATGGGCTTGCCGAGATTTTGAACGGCCTTATTTTTTGTAACCGCATATTCATAGGCGCTCAGCACTTTTGGATATTGCGTAGGCTGCTGAAAGCCTGCAAAACCGTTGTAATTGAATGTTGGCTTGCCCGTCGCACCGCGTTTTGTAGTAACCAAAATAACACCGTTGGCCGCTCTCGAACCGTAAACTGCTGTTGCGGAGGCGTCTTTTAGTATGGAAATGCTCTCCACTTCATTGGGATCGATCTGGTCGAAAGTCCGTATAATGCCGTCGACGACGATCAATGCGCTGTTATCGCCGAATGTGCTGGCGCCGCGGATGGAAATGGACGATCCTGCGCCGGGCTTTCCGTTTCCATTTACCGCAATAAGGCCCGGAAGCCTGCCTACGAGCGAGTTGGTAATGTTTGTTGCGGGTGTTTTAAGCAGTTCTTCGCCTTCCACGGAAGCCACGGAGCCAGTCAGATTCACTTTTTTCTGGGTTCCGTAACCGACCACGACCACTTCCTGCAATGCTTTCAAATCGTCTTTCAACACAATGTCCATCGTGCTCTGGTTGCCCACCGGAATTTCCTGGCTCAGGTAACCCACAAAAGAGAAAATGATCGTATGCTCGCCGTCGGGAATGCTAACGTCAAAATTCCCATCCGTATCGCTCAATGAGCCGCGCTGTGTGCCTTTTACCACAATGCTCACGCCGGGCAATGGTGCGCCTTTTTCGTCTTTTACTGATCCTTTAATGTTCCTGTCAACGGGTTTTTGCTCTTCCGCCGGTTGAGGGTTTAATGGTTTCAAATCAGGAATAATGCTGAGCACAAGCTGGTTGCCGGAGACTTCGTAACCAATGTTCAATGGCTTGAAAAGCGACTCGAGAACCACATTAAGCGGCTCATTATGGACATGTAAGGTCACTTTGTTCTCAACAGGGATCACCTGCGGACTATACATGAAACGCACGGACGCCTGACGGCTGATCTGCCGGAGTGCGACGCTTATTTTCTGATCATCCAGATCCAGTGAAATCCGACGGTTCAGTAATTCCTGGGCCCGACTGTCATTGGCCGCAACCAATGTTGTGCATAGGATAGACAGGATCAGCTGATAAATTGACATGCGCATGATTTTGAGTAAAATCCTGATCGGTTTCGTACTAATTTTCATAGATTTGTATGTATGCTTTTTTGGAAAAATGAGATACAAAACTCCCCTGTTCCGGTTTTAGCGAACCGGAGTATTAATGGGAATTAAGAAGGGGGAAAAAACAGGCCGGGGATGTTACAGCATCGTCGGCTTGTTTGTTTTTACGTCAGGGCGGGTGACTGGATTGGCTCATAAATGTTCGTTTTAAGGGTTAGGAATAGTATTTCAATGTTATTTACACGAGCTTCCGTGGATCACGATCTGCCCGTCGATCAATTCATAGCGCGCTTGTATGGCTTTGCAGATCATGCCGAGTTTTTCAAATAATGGCTCCTGACCAAGCTCTGCGGTAAGCTGGCAACCGGCCATTAAATCGGCATCGTAAATGATCTGGACTTCGTATCGTTTTTGGAGTGATTCAAAAACCTTTGCAACCGGTGCATTGTCAAAAACGAGGTTTTGATTAGTAATGTCTGTCGGGCCGACCTGTGCAGGATTTTCAATGAGCGAACGCTTCATTTTCTGATCGTCGCGGTGATATACGACCTGCTGGTTGGGTAACAGGACGAGTTCGTTCTTCTCCGGCTCCTGTGTTTTGGTTTGCGGCGCATTTGCCGAAACGGTCACCCTTCCCGTTTTGACCACAACGCGCACATCTTTGTCATGATCAAATGCTTTTACAGTAAAACTGGTGCCCAAAACCGTGGTAACCACATCACTGGTGTAGACTTTAAAAGGACTTTCAGGATTTTTGGTCACATCAAAAAACGCCTCGCCATTCAGCAAAACTTCGCGCTCATGCTGCACGAATTTGGCCGGGTAACTGAGCTTGCTTTCGGGCGAAAGTCTCACAGAGCTGCCGTCGGGTAACGCAATGTGTTTTGTATTAGACTGATCATTAGTTACTTCAATCCATTTTTCATTTTCCTTATCGTTCAAAGACTCTTGGCTGATTTGCGACTTGACCGTTTTTAAGGGAGAATTTGTATAAAAATAAAAAAGGACAATCAGGCATGTGAGGACACCTAATGCGAGCGAAAACCGACTGATCCATGTGTTGGAAGGTTCCGCATATTCCAATTCTTCGGTTGCCGATTTCCTTGCGGCAGACAAGCGTTGCAATTCACGTTGCAGCTCATCTTCGCTAAGATAATTTTGTGCGTGATGGATTTCCGAGATCAGCTCCTTTGCAGTCGTAACAATGCTTGCACGATCGGGGTTATTACGGACCCAGTTTTCCCAAAAAGCGTTGTCGGCAGGTTTTTGATGCAGCACCCATCTGCAAAATGCCTCGTCGGCCAGGAAATCTTTAATGTCATATCGTGCGTAATCCTGCATTTTCCGTTTTTGTTGGACTATATATTATGAAATAGTCCGCGACGGAAATCGGATACCCTTTTTATGATAAAAATTTTAGAAAAAATGCTAAAATAATTTGCGGTATGACATTCGAGAAGGAAGGCAGGTCATTTTTGAGCTGGGCAATGGCTCTGTAAATGAAGTTGGAAACCGTTTGGCGTTCGATCTCCATTACTTTGGCGATCTCATCGTTGGACAAACCCTCGTAAAATTTGAGAAAAATCACTTCCTGCTGGCGTTTAGGCAGGCGGTTGATCGCATTGCGGATCTCACGTTCTTTTTGCGACATGGATTCGGAACTGATCAGCATTGTTTCCACCGTCAGGTTATCCGTGAAACCTTCGCAGCTGGCGCCAATGTCGGCTGAATCGTCGAGGCGCGTATTGACTTTCAATTTCCGTAAAAGATTGTTTCGCAGCGCGCAAATGAGGTAAACTGTAACATAGGAAGTGTCGGTAAGGCGGGTCCTGCGATACCATAATTCCAAAAACAGGTCCTGAATGCAGTCCTTGATCAGCTCCGTGTCTTTGGTAAATTTTGTAGCATAATTAAACAGAAGGCGGTAACGGCGCTTGGCGAGCTCGTCAAAAGCCTGCTCATCGTTTTGGCGAAAACGGTTCCACAGCTCGCCCAAATGCGGCTCATCCTCGGGAACGGGTGTGGACTTCCTCATGAAGCGCTGTTGAAATTATGATATTTTTACTTTCAATATTCTAATTAATGGCTCATAAAGGTGTCCTGTACCATCCTGCTTTTCAGCATGCATGATTATATATTCCCAAAAATCCGCTGATCCGTTATCTCCGCCCGATGCGCTTCAAGAAATTCGCAAAATGCCTTGATCTGGCGCATTTGGGCAGAAAAATCGATGGAATGATCGTACTCCTCCTGGTAAACTTCCCTAAAATCGGTGATTACGTATTTCAGGCACCGGATTCCTTTGCCGCGTAACGCAGGGAGATAAAAATTTTGATGGCTTGCCGCATAACAGCCCGGCTGATAATTGCTGGTGGTTTTAATGTCGACGGCAACCATTTTTCCCAGCACATCCACATAGCCGTAAAGCAGCACGTCTTCCACCTGATACTCACAATAAACCTGCGTTTTAAGCATCGGTCGGGGGAGCAATGCACGCACGCGCGAAAGGATTTCAGGGTCAAATTCTTCTTCGTCAATGCCTTTGATCACCGCTTCCTCAAAAGAAACGCCTTTCCGCTGTGCCTCCGTTTGCGGGACTGGCAGGCGGTTCACGCTGTTAAGGAGCTCCGTTTCGTTGATATAACCTTTTTCAAAACGGTCAAAACGATTGAGCAATGTGGGATAAAGCTTGTATTTAACGGTGTTTGAGAACATTTTAGACTTCTGCTAATGGGATAAATGGAAACGATAGGTCAATGTTACGGCAATAAAACTAAATTTATCATTGGGCGTATCGCTGTATGACTCACTTTCTTCGGGGTTGATCACGCGCATGCCGGAAGTTGCGTCCAGCTTGTCTGTTCTTACAAAATAGAAACGATAATCGAGGCCAACTTTCCAGTGTCTTAACAGTTTGTAGTCGAGAGAAGTGCCTAATGGCAAAAGTCCTTCGCGGGTTCTTTTAATGTTGGCCAAACTTTTCGGCCGGCCCCAGCGCAGGAAATGTGGGTTCCGGGCACTTAGTTGACTGTTTGTAAACCGAAGCAATTGATTGTTATCCAGATCATAAGCATTAGCACTGAAATGTAAAATCCCCAATCCGCCGTAAATGCTAAAATGCACATCACCCGGCTCAAAATGGTTAAACTGTTCAGTCAAATTCCATTTCGCCATTAGCTCAACGCTATTATAACCATTCACAAACCAGGAATTGAAAAATGCGAATTTCTGACCGCCCATCTTTCCCGAATGATAATCCAAATGCAGGGAAATGTTCTTGTTGAAAGCCTTGCCAATGCTCACACCGGAAACTCCGCGCATATCCTGCTCATTCAATTCTCCAAAAAACTGCGTTAATCCTGACTTAATGCTCAGTGTAAAAGGCAGATAGTCGTTCCGGTCATAACTTTTTTTCTGGCTGATGCCATTCGATGAGGCTATCCGCCGCGTTTGCGCGTTCACGGCCGAAGTCGCAATGATAAGGAGTGTTCCAAGTAAATAGTGATGCATGATTGACAACCGATTAACTGTTAGTCCTAAGTAGATTCTCCGTTTAGACGCAGGTTTCTGGTTTTGGTCATCATGGCATTGGAATTACATTATTCATGTAATCAGAATAACCACATTTATCTGTTAATTTTGTTTAATTGTTGTATTAACAATAAAGCAAAATGAATGTAGTTCCATATAAAGATAAAGAAGGCAGCAAAAGAGAGCAGGTCGCTGAAATGTTTGATAATATTTCACCAAAATATGATCTGCTGAACCATCTTTTGAGCGCGGGAGTGGACATTTACTGGCGCAAAAGGGCCATTAAGCTGCTAAAAAAACAGGCTCCGAAAGTCATTCTGGACATTGCCACGGGCACGGGTGATTTTGCGATAGAGGCATTGGCACTAAAGCCCGAAAAGATCATTGGCGTTGATATTTCGGAAGGAATGCTCGCCGTTGGCCGCGAAAAAATAGCTAAACTCGGCAAGCAGGACATCATTACATTGCAGAGCGGCGACTCTGAAAACTTGTCTTTCGAGAGCAATTATTTCGATGCAATCATCGTTTCGTTTGGAGTACGCAATTTTCAGAATTTGCTGGCAGGACTGAGCGAGATGAACCGCGTGATGAAGCCAGACGGAACTTGTGTGGTGGTAGAATTTTCCAAGCCGCGCAGCTTCCCTTTTAAACAGTTTTATAATTTTTATTTCAAATATATATTGCCATTGATCGGCAAGAGCGTTTCCAAAGACAGTTCGGCGTATACATATCTGCCCGAGTCTGTCCAGGCGTTTCCGGATGGAGAGGCTTTTCTTGAAATCTATAAAAAAGCAGGTTTTATCAATACCAAATGCATTACACTTACCTTCGGGATTTGTTCGATTTACATAGGGCAAAAATAATACTAAGCATTCTTGTGCTGCTGATGGCGGCTCAGGAAGTGAGATCACAGGGCATTGGTTACAGGCGTCGTCACCTGGAATTTTATGATGACAAGCCTATTCATTATGGAATCCTGTTTGGCGTTCCTTTCACCCGGTTTAATGTCAAGCATAATAACGATTTTGTATCCAAAGACTCTGCATTTGTCATCCAATCCCCGACAAATGCGGCATTCCGCATGGGTTTCATTGTGAATGCATTTCTTACGGACCATTTCGATATCCGCACCACGCCATCCGTTTCTCTATATGAACGTCATGTGAAATTCAGCTATCCCAACGGAACCGATAAAATCGAAAAACGTGAATCAACTTGGATTGAGATCCCTTTGTTATTGAAATACAAATCATTACGAAGAGTCAATTCCCGGATGTATATGGTTGCGGGCTTTACTTTAGGCTTGGAAACGAATGTTAAAAGGAGCAGGGGCGGCGGGCAGCTGGACACAAAATCAAGTGATTTTTCAATCGATTACGGTGTAGGTTACGAACAATTTTTTGAATTTTTCAAATTCGCTCCCGAATTGCGTTTCTCTCACGGGTTGACGAATGTTTTCCAGCCGACTAAAAATTCAGCGGGAACCGGAATCAGTAAATTGTCCACCCACACGGTGACATTGTATCTGAATTTTGAATAAAAATGTGCCTTGATCTTCAATGAATTGCAATTTTTTTAAATTTTTTTCGCTGAAAAAGTTGCAGAGAAGATTTTAGTCCTACATATTTGCACTCCCAAACGACGGGGAAAAGGGAGTTTAGCTCAGTTGGTTCAGAGCATCTGCCTTACAAGCAGAGGGTCGGGGGTTCGAATCCCTCAACTCCCACGAAAGAAAAAGACGCTCATTCTAGCGTCTTTTTTTGTTTTCAGGGCATCAGCCAGTGGGATGTCCGCTTACAAGCAGAGGGTCGGAACGGTCTAGAATTTTAATATTTTTTTACTAGAAATGTTTCCTTCCGAAACCACTTGCAGGACGTAAGAGCCGGCTTGTACATTTTGAATGTCAATAGGAATCTCGTTTTGGTTATTGAATTCTTTACGGTACATTTCTTTTCCATTCGAAGATACAACCTTAATAGTCCCTGTATTAATGCTTTCCAAGTGCACGGTAAACAAGCCAGTTCCAGGGCTGGGCGACACAGTGATGTCATCGCCAACACCGTCATATCTAACATTAATCATTTTGCTGTAAGCAAACTTGCCATCCAAATCTGTTTGCTTTAACCGATAGTAGTTGTTGCCGGGATTGGGATTTACATCCAAAAAGCGATATGATTTATTTCGGTTTGAAGTTCCAATGGCTTGGACAGTGCCTACAATTTCAAATGTCTTACCATCGGCGCCGCGTTCAATGGAGAAGCTTTCACTATTTGTTTCCTGAGAAGTTTCCCAAGTCAGCAAGTTTCCTCCATCTTGTTTATTGACTGCAAAATAGGTCAGTGTAACAGGGAGCGTGCCATCGTTTTTGATGCGGGAGGCTTGAAGGAGGAATTTTAACCCGTCGTCCGTGTCTCTGCCCTCTATCCAGGAAATGATGGCACCACCTTTCATATCAGAGATAATCTGCGGGTCCGCCTGGTAAGATTCATTTGTGGCGACTTCTGCACCATTCAAAGTCCATTTTACATGACCGTCACCGTCAATCAATTGGGCAAATATGTTAGTGTTTTCGGAGATACGCCAGTCACCCCATACCAATATTGCTCCACCGGAACCATCCTTTACTATTTTGGGAGGTTCTTTGTATCCAGGTGCAATACAAACAGCCTTACCTGCTGTTTCCCACATCATTTGCCCATCACCATTGATTCGCTGGACATAAACGTTGTACTGGTTCTTGCGATTATCCTGCCACGTCAATATGGCCCCATTTCTTTCATCACTAACAAGGCGGGGAGATGTCTGAATACTAACGTCATCAATAACTCTTATCCCGTTAACTGCCCATTTCATTGAACCATCCCCATTCACCGATTGTATGTAAGTGTTGGTTCTTGCCCCTCTGCTATCTTCCCAGGCGATGATTGCGCCCCCTTCACTGTTTGTTATTAAGGAGGGATTTATTTGATGGCCTGTTGCCCCGCATACCAATATTCCATCCTTTTGCCATTGTATCTCACCAGCGGCGTTGATTTTTTGAGCGTAAATGTTTCTGTTGTATGGTGTCCGAAGATCAACCCATGTTATAATTGCGTTTCCATTATTATCCGTTGCAATTTGCATTCTATCCTGAATGCCTTCTGCTGTGCATATAGGGACGCTGCCTTCTTGCCATTGCACCACTCCTGCGGAGTTCACACGTTGGATGTATAAGTCGCTCATTTCGGACCAAAATGATGTGTTAATATACTTTCTCCAGACTATGAATGCGCCACCAAGGCCGTCGCTTATAACCTGATGGTGAAAAACAGGTTGTCCGGCATATGAAACAGTCCCAATGTCAGCTTGCCAAACCAAATTTCCGGCTGCGTCGTTTAATTGGATATAAAAGTTGGAGCTCCCTGGATGTGCTGATGACCTTCGGCAAATGAAAGTTCCGTTTGTTTTTGGATCTCGAATAGCATTTACAATGTCCCCTAATCCATAATACTGCCCAGCTGGGGGAAACTTCAACACTCCGTTTGCATCCACTTTTTGGCCGAAGCTTTTACTTTGAGATGCATCATCGCTTTTAGTGTCCCAAACAAACACCGCCCCACCTAATCCATCCTCCATTAATTGATGTTGCTTTATATAGTCAGAAGCCAGTGGAACATGTATGGTATTGTTGACTTTTGGATCGTCAACCCACTGAGCGAAGGATGTTACTGTCGACAGACAAATAAGGAGCATTAGATAATGTTTTTTCATGGCCAGATGTGTTAATGTTATAGTGTATCTATTTAGTTGTTCAAGAGCGTGTTAATGTTTCATAAAAATTTGACTCCAAGAAATAGTTTTAACGACATACATGCCGACAGGTAAATTTGCGATGTCGACGTGGGTCCGTGTGCCGGTTGGAGGTGTGTTAAATACTGCATGCCCGATCATATCAGTGACTTGTATGTTTCCATTTTCATACGGAGTTTCGACATAAATTGACTTAAAAGCAGGATTAGGGAAAACGAAGAATTTATTCTGGCTTTTAAATTCCAGATGCAACATTCTACTAAAAGCAAACTTACCATCATGATCGAGTTGCTTGAGGCGGTAATAGTTAGGGCCTGAGAGTGGGGCAGAGTCGGTATATTGATAGTTTTGAATTGTGTCGGATTCGCTGTTATATGGATTTACAAACCCAATCTTTTCAAAATGCTTTCCATCGGCACTGCGTTCGATTTCAAAACCCTTGTTATTGGTTTCCTGACTGGTTGTCCATGTTAGAACTGCGTTGTCATTTTCTGCAAGCGCATCAAAAGTCACCAGCGTCACGGGAAGCAGGCCATCTTTAGTAAGGCGAGATGCAAATATGCTGTCATCGGTGCCCCAGATGATAACAAAGCCACCATTATCATCATTCGCAATTGCTGCGGTACCCTGAATAGCCTCTCCTGTGGCAACCGGAGCGCCGTTGCTTTCCCAGAGCAGAGTTCCTGATCCAGCCACGCGCTGGGCATATACATCTTTGTTGTCATAAATGACTCCAGCATTCCGGGTATCAGTCCAACACATAACAACTCCACCCTCACCATCAGGAGTTATATGTGGGCTAAATTGATTAGACGACTGGGCGCACACTGGTATTCCGTCGATTGCCCATTGAGCCTGGCCGCTTGCATTTATCCGTTGCGCATAAATGTCATTGTTAGCAGTGCCATTTCTCGAATCCTGCCAAGCGATTATCGCACCTCCCTGCGTATCACTGATGATGCGAGGATCAATCTGCTCTTCATTTGCCGTGCAAACAGGCAGTCCTCCAAGAGTCCATTGAAGTTGTCCATTCGAGTTGATTCTTTGAGCATACAGATTTCCGGAAGAATTACGAACGTCATACCAAACAGTTATTATTCCACCATTGCCATCAGCTATCGATTCGGGCTGCTTTCCGATACCTGTTGTAAAGTTACCTAGAACAACCCCTTCGGCTGCCCAATGAGGATTACCATTGTTATCTAAATGCTGAGCCCGAATGTCACTTATCCCATTTTCCAAATGTTCCCATGTAACAATTGCGCCACCCTTTCCATCGCTCACAATGTTCAGGAAGTTCTTACCACTTTCATCATTATTAGTCACTCTTACCCCATTGCTTTGCCATTGGCTTTCACCGTTTGCATTAATCCGTTGAATATAGACCTCACTTGCTTCCGAGGAAGCCTTGTCACCACTCCATGCAATGATAGCCCCGCCACTTCCGTCGCTTATTATCCTTACTTTTTCGGCATAATAACAATCGGTACATATGCTAAGTCCCTTGTTTTGCCACTGCGTTTGACCGGTTCCATTGATCTTCTGAACATAAACTTGAAAAAGATCCCGCGTATCTGACCATGCGATTATGGCATTCCCATTTCCATCACTTGTGGATCCGATTTCAGCGATGTATGCAATCATTTCATCGTACCCTTGCATAGCCCGCACTATATGCCCTTCCTTTTCATCCCACTTTGGTGAACCAGCTGTGGTAATGCGCTGTGCGTAAATATTTGGTCCAAATGTTCGCCAATCTTCCCAGACAAGGAATGTTCCACCATTATTATCCGTATGAAGATTAAATTCTCGTATCGTGTTTGTCCCCTGTCGAATTAAATTGCCTTGTGTCGGATCTGTACTCCATTGCGCAAATCCAGTCAGATTGGCAAAAACGAGTGACAGTATTAGTAGTAGTGTTTTCATAGTGCGAAAAGTGTTTATTTTAAAATTTCTCGATATAGATCGCTGTCAAATAGTTAAGGCATAAGTAAATGCTTTTTTACTTATGCCTTAACTGTCAATGTTTTACGGGAAGGTTAAAGAATACCTTTAACCAACGAAATTTCTATATACGTGATCAGGTTGTTCAATGTCAATACTTATTTCTTCACTACCAGCTGACTTGTTTCGGTTCCGTCCTTCAGTCGAATACGAACGATATAATTTCCTGGCGAAAGTTTCTCAACATTAATCTGCGTCGCTGCACCATTCTTCTCATAAACTTTCACGCCGGAAAGATCAAAAATGGTAATGTCAGCCGCATTGGCGCCTTCGGGCAGTTGCAATAACCCGTCGATCCCTACTGGATTAGGAAATAAGGCAGATTGTGAACCGTCGAATTGCAGGTTTTCGATCCTGCTGTAAGCAAATGTGCTGTCTGAATCGACCATTTTTAAGCGATAAAAGGCAGCCTTCAGCTCGACGTTGGAATCATAGAATGCATATTCTTTCTGCTCATCACTCAGCTTTTGCGCCGTAACTTGACCGATTGCATTCCAATCCTTGCCCGAGGCACTTCGCTCGATAATGAACTTCTCGCTATTTATTTCACTGGAAGTGGACCAACTCAACAGCACATTCTTGCCCTCAGCACGAGCCTCAAACTTTATCAAATGAACAGGGAGCGGGTTGCTCGGGTCATTTTCTGCGAAAAGCGCAGCGAATTCGTCAAACATGCCGCTAGCTTTTAGCTTGCTTCTCGGAATGAATGTTCCGTTTTGGAGCGATGCATATAATATTTTAGTAACGGGAAAATAATGCGCAAATACAGCAAGTGAATCTACCGAGGTTGTCAGCAAAAAATCGCCTTCCCAAACGTCCGCCGCGTCTGCAAACACCAATTGATCTTCATCCGGCTTTGCAGGAAGGTTACCACTATTACAATCATAAACCCAGATGGTCGCCGTGGCAGTCGAGCTCAAATCCCTGCGGTTCGGATAAGTGCGCACGCAAGTAACCTCATAATGATCCACCCGCTCAGCCTGAAAAGTGATCTGATCGCCAGTTGTTGTAAAATATTGATTCGATGGCAGCACGGTCCAGTTATGCACGTATTGGCCGTTGGAAGCATTTTTCAGTGAAACGGTAATGTTCGCTGTGTTATCCTCTGTTGTGCGCTTCTCGCCGAATGGATAGCAAGTGTTGAAAGGGGCAATTGTTGGAATTGGGGGGACGGGTAGGGCAGGACAGGCGGGGTTGCTGGTTAAGAGGCCTTCGGCTAGGCCTACATTGGTAAAATTAGCTGTACCAGGAGTAACATGAGCATTATTCTCATTAGTACCGTAAATCATTACGAATGGTGTCTGTGTCGGATCCATATTTTCAATATTAAGTAACTCCCTTTCAAGTTGCGTTGTTCTAGGTCCTTGGAAGTCAATCGAGCTGAATGTAGGCACGAAGCAAAATTCAAACCACGAAGTGCCATTAAAAAGCTTATTAGGGATTCTGGCGGCACTTCGTCCACCAGGAAGAAAGTCATCATTCAAAGAGCTAGTATACTTACGGTTAACACCAAGCTTTTTTGAAAATATACCCCAAGCAGAAAACTTAAAAACACTGGAGTTTTTATTTAAGTCATTAGTATGGATGTCGATATTCGTATTCTGAAGTCCAAATGGTGTCCAGCTCATTAATAATCTGCTTCCATAATTATAGGTATTGAAAAGCACCCGGTCTGATGCATTCATACTGCCATGTATAACAGCAATATTTCGGCAATTAGCCGGATAGCCACCATTTCCAAGATTGACTAACTGCGTGCGAAAACTATCGAAATCGGGATGTTTTGCACCGACATTGGGATGGCCAGCATGATGCAACAATAGCTGCCTGGCAGCTTGCGTGCCCAAGGCAGAGTGATAATTACGCCAACCTTTGGCGAAAAATTTCAAAATTACTTTCGTAAGCAAAGTAGGATGTGCATCATACATTAATTGCGTGAGACCCACCGGCACATTCGCACCTTGATGCGGGGTGTCGTAGCACATTAACAACTGAACATGATGCGCTTGTCCAGAGTTCTCCATTTCTCTCAGCGCCCATCTTGCTACAAGTCCACTCATACTTTCACCAATCACAATGGCCTCGACATTTCCACTTTTTTGATTGTTTACAAGTTCAAGAGCTGCTTTAAGCACCTGTGCATTATCTTGAATAGCGGCCCGTCCATCATTGTAATCCAAAAGCACCAGGTCATATCCCTCCAGCAGAAATTGGTTGAGCGGAGTGCGATAACGCGCTTCCAATACATCCAGGTTCACATCCTGTCCCATATCAAACCCTTCTGCAACGATAATAGGCTTGTTCAGAATTTCGTCACAACCTTTAATGATCCGAATGGTGCCTCCCACAAATGCAGTTCTGGCAGTCGAATCTGCTTCGGGAGATGCTGTTGAAAACGGTTTTGCGGTGATATCGAACTCCTCATAAGGATAGCGCACCATTTGTTTTACATTAACCTTTGTCTCAAAAGTATACGCGACACTGCCAACTTGAAAGCGAATGTTGATCCGATGCTCGCCAATAGATTGAAATTCATGCAGTATGAGTTGACCGGAGATGGGATAAGTCGTGAAGCCACCTCCATCATTAAAATCAATTTCCAGTGCCGAGACTTTTTCAGCATGGTTGTCGATATTGAGCGCATTACTAATGTAAAACGACACCTTAGCCTGGTAAAGATCTTCTTGCAACGCAGCGGAGGAAACGATCCTGACCGTTTCGTATTTTGTAAAATCAACCGCACGTCCGGCTTTTTTAGAAGTTTCATTTTGCGCAAGTTCCTGATCGGAAAGGTAAATGCCTTCCAGGTTAATAATTCCGATCGGCACCACATTGCTACTGGTCAGCTTAGCAGCATTCGTTTCTATTAATTGTGTCAGTTCTGCTAAACGGATATTTGCAGGCCTGAGATCCGTGTCTACTAGGCGGTCATAGAGGTTTTGCCATTCTTCTGCCGACACGGGTTCTGCAAGTGTTTTTTCATTTTTGTTTAGATTTTTGAAATGGTCGATTTCATGCTTGGTCGTAACACCGGCATTGAGAAACAGCCTTTGTCCGAGGCCCGACAAGTCCAGGCTATTAAGCTTTTGCTGTCGTAATTGCTCATAATCCTGTCCAAACGTTATTGAAAAGGCAAAAAGAAGGGTTGGGAGAAGACAATAGCGTCCTCTCCTCGCGAAGGCGGCAAGGTGTTGCATTTTAGTGTATGATTAAATAAGAAATTAAATTACTTGGGGATTAGTTGAAAGTCATATTTGGTTTTTTCGCCAATGGGAGCAATACAACAATTACTTGTTTTTTCGTCGTCTTTTCTCGTCTTCTTTCCCGTATAATATTTGAAAAACTTTGGATTTTCAATCAATAGGAATGGCACAGAAATGTCTATAAAGTCAAACTTTTTTGGCGGATCGATCAATATTTCATAGCAGCCTTCACCATTAGTATAAGTCTGTTTCAAAGTTTCAAAGCTGAAACCGCGCTTGCCTCGTGCGATCACCATAATGCTATCAACTGGCTCCCCGTTCTGATCTGTAATCGTCCCATAAACCGTCGTTGTCCGGTCTTGTTTGAGAAAGCAGCTATTGAGCTGAATGATCATTATAAAATGTGCGATAACGTGGAAAACGACTTTTACTGAGATAGTTAAGATGCTTTGCATTTGTTTCATGGCGGGTTACTTTGGGATTAGTTGGAAGTCATATTTGGTTTTCTTACCCACTGAGGTAATGCAGCAGTTACTTGTTGCCATATCATTCTTAATGGTTTTCTTGCCCTTATAGTATTTTTGGAATTTTGGGTTTTCCTTTGGGTAAAATGGCACAGATATGTCAATCGTCCCGAACCTTTTTGGAACCTCTATCACCATCTCAAAATGGCCGTTTGAATCGGAATAAGTATGTTGCAATGATTCGAAAATAAGATAGTGCATGCCCTGCGCTAGCACCATAATACTATCAACTGGCTCCCCGTTCTGATCCGTAATGGTCCCATAAACCGTCGTTGTTCGATCTTGTTTGAGAAAGCAGCTGGAAAGCAGTGTTGTTGCTAAAATAGCCGTGAAGGCCAGGCTCTTCACGACTGGGCGGCTGGCGATTTTAGGCAGGAAAATTCTTCGTTTGTACAAATAAAACATAGGCGCTCGGGTTGAATGAAATACTTACGAGGAAGGTAGAAATAATTGCCTCGAACAAACTTCTTCAGTGAGCCGCCGGTGAGTTTGGAAGAAAGAACGGTAAATGTCACTTATAACTCCTCAGCGCGGCCTCGTCCCCTAATTTCTCCAAAATCCCCTTCAAACCGTCCATATTCAACATTAACCCAACCTCGGCGTCAGGTGCAGTGTCTTCGTTGATAATGCCAATTGGGCCTTTGTAGTTGCTGTTTTTGACGATTTTGATCATGTCGAGCTCAGCGTCGCCCTGGTCGATGGGAACTACTTTTACGGGATTTCCTTTTTTGAGGCCGGAAAGATTCAGGGCCAGCAGATGCGGAATGAGTTTCGGGAAAAATTCAGGGAAGCGTTGAATGTGCTCTTCCGCGTGATGGAAATTATAGACGATTCCGATATTCGGTTTTTTCAGATAATCAAAGATTTGCAGTTGGTTTTCAGGCTCCCCATACCAACCTCCGTGATTGTAAAGGCCTAGCTTACAGCCGATTTCCGCAGCTTTGTCTGCCATGTAAGCAACCGGTTTTGCCACAGCTTTGACCTTTTCTTCCTGCGTCATTTCGTCTAGTCCTTTGATGCCGCTAACCATGCACCAGATCTCTGTTTTAACATTATGCTTCCTTAAAACCTCAATAATGGTGGCAAAATTCTTATCATTTTCAGGATTGGCGCCTGAGTAATACCAGAAAGCTTGCAGCTTGATATTGTGTTTTTTAAGTTGTTCAATTTCTTCTTCAAAAGTGGGCACGTGCTTCTCGCGCCAGTCATACGCAAGCATGGTGATCCCGAGTTTATTAAGCATGTCAGCACGTTCCGCTGGCCCTCTTTCTTTTACATCAAAGGGTACAATGCACCACGCAATCAGGTTTTCCCGACTGAAAATGCTTTTCTTGTCTGTCACGTTTTGAGCAAAAGTCGCGATCGAAAACAGCAGACACGCGCATGTCAGCAAGCAAAATTTCAAAGCCACCTTTAACGAACGATTTTGTATATACGTAATCATATTTTAGATTGTTGAAGGTGGCTCTGAGTGTTTACTATAAATCAATTTGGCGCTTGGACGCGGCTGATTCCAGCCCAGCTTCCAAGACTTTGATGATCTTCAAACCATCTGAAAAGTCAGGTTTAATCTGCGTATCATATTCAATGGCGTTCACGAAATCCACGACAGCATGCACAAACGAATGTTCGTAACCGATAATATGCCCGGCTGGCCACCAGTTTCCTGCATATGGGTGCGCGGCCTCGGTTGCCAGAATGGTTCGGAAGCCTTGTTGCCCGCTTTCATCTTCCCTGGAAAAATATTGCAGCTCATTCATCCTTTCAAGGTCAAAACAAAGACTGCCTTTGCTTCCATAAATCTCAAAAGACAGCCTGTTCTTGCGTCCGGCCGCGAAACGTGTGGCTTCAAATGAACCGATAGCGCCGTTTTTGAACATTACCATCATTAATGCAGCATCTTCCACAGTCACGTCACCCATTTCCGTGCCAACTTCGCCCGCAGTCAAATTTCCTGTCGTTCCACCTCCTTCTACAATCGGACGGGTTGTGATAAAATTTGCAGTTAACGAGGAGACGCTCGCAATGTCACCAACGAGATAATGTGCCAAGTCGACGGCGTGGGAATTGAGGTCCCACTGCGGGCCGGCCTGTGCATATTCCTTTTGCAATTGCCAGGTTAAGGGGAAGTTCGGGTCAATGATCCAGTCTTGCTGGTAAGCGCAGCGCCAGTGAAAAATGCGTCCGATTTTGCCATCTTCAATCATTTTTTTGGCAAAAGAAACAGCAGGTGTCCTCCGGTAATTGTGGTTTAAATAATGTTTGACCTTATTATCCTCGCACACTTTCAGCATTTCCTCAGCCTGCCTGCTATTCATGGAAAGCGGCTTTTCACAAAATATGTGCTTTCCCTCTTTGGCAGCGGCAAGGGCCACATTATAATGGAGATCTTGCGGCAATGCTACATCTATAATGTCAATATCAGGTCTGGCAACGAGCTTTTTCCAGTCTGTTTCGGTCTCCTCCCAGCCCCATTTATCGGCAAAATCTTTCACTGCGCTTTCATGCCTTCCGCAAGCTGCTTTCAACACAGGCATGGCAGGCATATCGAAAAATTGCGGTGCTTTTTTCCAGGCGTTGCTATGCGCCCGGCCCATAAACTTATATCCTACGATTCCAATATTCAGTTTTTTCATGCTTTAATAAGCTGGATTTGCTTTTTTCACTTGAATTGTAATTATCAAAAATATTAAAATTTTGTTATTGCTTTTAACATTGTAATTTTCGGCACTCAATAACACACTATATTTTTATGAAGCAGCTTAGGCAAAACCTGCGAACGGGGGAAACTTCGTTGCAGGAAGTCCCACCTCCGATCGTCCAGCCCGGTTATGTGCTGATCCAGTCGCACAAAAGCCTGATCTCTCCGGGAACGGAAAATGCACTGATCCGTTTTTCAAAGGCCAATCCGTTTCAGAAGGCAATATTACAACCCGATAAATTCAGGCTTGCTTATCAAAAAGTGAAGTCAGACGGTTTGTTTAACACAATTCGGAACATTGCTAACAAGATTGATCAGCCCATTCCTTTGGGTTACTGCAATGTGGGGCATGTTTTGGAAGTTGGTGAAGGCGTGCAGGATATTCAGGTCGGAGATCGCGTGGTGAGCAACGGACCGCATGCGGAAATGGTCTGCGTTCCGAGAAATCTGATTGCGAAAGTTCCAACGGAAGTTCCTGATCACAAGGCAGTTTTCACTGTAATGACCTCCATTGGGTTGCATGCGGTTCGCTTGATTTCGCCGTCCGTGAGTGAAACGGTTGTTGTGATCGGTCTGGGGCTTGTTGGATTGCTGACAGCCGAAATGCTAAAAATCAATGGATGCAATGTGATTGGCATTGAGCCGAATGAGCATAGACTTCAAGTTGCCATTTCAAGGGGTTTTGAGGCCATTAATCCCAATTTTCTTAATCTTGAACACTACATTGGCAATGCGACAAATGGCTTTGGCGCAGATGCCGTGATCATTGCCACCGATTCACAATCTGACCAGATCTTATCCCAAGCGGCCCGGGTTTCGCGAAAGCGAGGTAAAATAGTGCTGATCGGAACGGCGGATCTTCGGTTAAATCGCTCAGATTTTTATGAAAAAGAACTAACATTCCAAGTTTCATGCTCCTATGGTCCTGGCAGATACGATCCTGATTATGAACATCATGGAGTAGATTACCCGCATGCTTTTGTGCGTTGGACGGAGAACCGAAATTTTCAGGCCATTCTTAAATTAATGTCAAATGGCGCATTTGATCCATCTTACTTGACAGGTGAAAGCTTTCTGTTCGCAGATTTTAAAAATGCTTATGCAAAACAGCATGATCAAAGCAACATTGCAGTAACCCTCGATTATCCAGAAAGGTGTTCAGCAAAACGGTCAATTCAGATAACAAAACAATGTTTTTCGGGAACAAAGGGAGTGATTGGCATTATAGGAGCCGGGCATTATACTGCCACAACATTGCTTCCGCTTTTAAAAAACGCGACGATCAAGCACATTGTCAGCGCAAATGGGTTGTCGGCAGCCAACCTTGCCCGGAAATATGACATTGCTTATTATGGAACTGATTATCAGGACATTATCAATGATCCGGAAGTAGATCTGGTGATGATTACGACGCGCCATAACCTGCACGCGCAAATGGCTTCTGAGGCGATAAGAGCTGGAAAACACGTTTTCGTTGAAAAACCTTTGGCCATTTTTGAGAATGAATTGAATGCGCTTGTTGACGTTTTTCATCATTCAAATTCGGGTAATGCGTCGGTTACGGTCGGATTTAACCGGCGGTTTGCGCCGCATGTTCGGAAGATGAAAAGTTTACTGGGCGATTCTGTGATGAACATTATAATCCATGTTAATGCCGGGTTTGTACCGCAAAATTCTTGGATCCACGATCGGAAAGTGGGTGGCGGCAGGCTTTTAGGGGAAGGGTGCCATTTTGTTGATTTAATTTCCTTTATAGCAGGAAGCAGGATCGTATCAGTTTGTATGAATGCGATGAGGCTACATCCGGCTGATACGACCGATAACGCATCCATAATAGTCAAATGCGAAAACGGCTCAACAGGCGTTGTCAACTATTTTTCTAATGGCCATACCGATTATCCCAAAGAACGTATTGAAGTCCATGCTTCTGGCCGGACATTGATCCTTGACAATTTCAAAACACTGCGCGGCTACGGATTCAAGCACTTTTCCAACATTAAAACGACCCAAAACAAAGGTCACCGAGAAATGTATGAATCGCTGCTCGATTTCGTAAAAAACGGAGGGCAGCCACCGATTTCTTTCGGGGAAATCGTGAATACAACAGCAGCGACATTAGCGGTAATAGAGAGTTTGAAACTGAATAATTGGGTTCATATATGATCCGGTTTTTGAGAGATATGGGCTTTCGATATGTCTTTTTTCGCTTTTGGCACGAAATCCAGGTCCGGACTGGGCTGTTAATGCTTCGATTTCCGATAACGAACAAACATTTGTCATATTTTTCGAAAGAAGATTGGCTTGATCAAAATCAGCAATTTCCGCTTGGTCGGGCCGCATCAGCATTAACGCAAAATGCGCAATTATCGGGTTTGCGGGAAAGGGCAGCGCATATCCGGGAAAACCGGTTCCTATATTTCAATGACCAATGGCGTGCAGCTCCTGATTGGCATACGAATCCGGAATATGGATTCACTTATAAAAAAAACACGCATTGGAGCAAGATTCCAACGCTTTCCAGGCAAGCGGGAGACATTAAATACGTTTGGGATAAATCGCGTTTCTGCTTCCTGTTTGACCTTTTGCGCTCTGATTTTCACTTTGAGAAAGATCAGTCCAAACTTGTTTTTGAATTGATAGACGATTGGATTGATCAAAATCCTGTGAACCGAGGCTCAAACTGGATTTGCGGCCAGGAAATTTCGCTGCGGGTTATCAATTGGATCTCTGCTTTGCATTATTACAAAAATTCGGAAACGCTTTCGCCTGCACTTTTCAAGAAAATTTCGCAAAGCATTTACGATCAAATGCGGCATGTTGCAGCAAACATTCATTTCGCTCGAAGTGTCGTAAGAAATAACCACGCACTTACGGAAACCTTGGCATTGTACATTGTTGGAACGTATTTTCCACATTTTCCCGAAAGTAAGGAGTGGAGAAGAAAGGGGGAAAAATGGTTCGTGCGGGAGATCGCTTATCAGATTTACCCAGACGGCACATTTCTGCAATTCTCCATGAATTACCACCGCGTCGTCGTGCAATTGCTGACTCTGGCAATAACATTCGCAGAGCTGAATGGCGACAAATGGGCCGATGTTGTTTACGATCGGGCAAGGAAGTCGCTTTACTTTTTACGAAGTTGCCAGGATGACATTACGGGGTGGCTTCCCAATTACGGGAACAATGATGGCGCATTGTTTTTTCCCCTGACGGAATGCCATTTTCGTGATTTCAGACCGCAGTTAGAAGCGCTTGGAAACGCTTTGGGAATTGATCTCAACTTTGAAAAAGGCCTTTGGAATGAAGAAACTGCGTGGTTTTCCATCAAAAAAACAGATCAAAACTTGTTCGAAACTTTTGAGCCGAAATCTTTAATGTGTTTTGAGCATGGCGGTTATTACGTTATCCGCGATAACAAAACTTTAACCTTGCTGCGTTGCGGAGCTTACAAAAACAGGCCATTCCAGGCGGATAATCTGCACTTGGACATTTGGATTAATGGTGTAAACCTCCTGCACGACGCCGGTTCTTATTCCTATAATGCAGATGAAAGGTGGACGCGATATTTTTCAGGAACCGCTTCACACAATACAGTGATGCTAGGCAATTTTGATCAAATGAAGAAAGGCCCACGCTTCATTTGGTTTAACTGGATAAAAAAGGCAAAGGCAACTATAAATGAGGCCGTTGATTTCTATTCAATTGAGGCTGAATTTGAAGGATTTTATGAATTAGGAAAGGGCATAAGGCATCACAGACGGGTCATTAAATCGAAGGAAAAGTCGCATTGGCTCATTGAAGACCGTATCGAAAACCTGCCCGGCCACCTTCCCATGCATCAAATCTGGCACCCGCATCCCGATTTTTTTGAACATTACCAGATCACAGCGGAGGATATAGAAGGTCATGAAATCGGTTATGAGGAGACGGAGGGCTGGTATGCTGAGAGTTATGGAAGGAAAGTTAAATGCAGCAGACTCGTATTTTCCAGTTTCGGGAATTGTATCAGGACCGTCATTGAAGAAAAGCAATCTCTATGAAGCCCTTGCGCATTCTTTTGATTCATCAATATTTCCTGGAAGACAATGATGGCGGTGGTTCGCGGTGGAATGAAATGAGCAGGATATGGATTGAGGAGGGGCATCATGTGACCGTTTTGGCAGGAATGGGGCATTATATGCATTTGAAATCAGGGCGTTATGGGGGAAAATATTTTGTAAGGCGGACGAATCAGGACGGCGTAAAGGTCGTGCGATGTTATGTTTCCAATTCTCATGATGCGAAGTTTTTAGGGCGGCTTTTTGCCCAGTTTTCTTTCTTACTTTCAGCCATTTGGGGAGGAATATTTTACGCCAGAGACAAGTACGATGTCGTGCTTTCCACTTCGCCGCCATTATTTGTGGGCATTGCCGGGCTGGTTATTTCCTGGATCAAGCGAATTGATTTTGTTTTGGAAATCAGAGATCTGTGGCCTGAATCTGCTATTGAGACGGGTGTTTTGAAGAATAAAATACTCATACGTGCTGCATTTTGGCTTGAAAGGGTTTTATATAAAAGAGCTAAGGCGATTAATGTGCTTACGCCAGCTTTCAAAGAAGTCCTAATTAAACAGAAAAGGGTCAAAGCGGACAAACTATGGATAATTCCCAATGCTTCTGATTTTACGCTTTCGGATAGGGTTAGCAAAACATTTAATAGGAACGCATTCCGAACAGAACTTGGGTTACATGATCGTTTTATTATTATCTATGTTGGCGCGCATGGAGTTGCTAATCACTTGATCCAGATCATTGAAACTGCTGAACTCCTTAAAAACACAATCGCGCATTTTCTGCTGGTGGGTGACGGAGCTGAAAAAGCGTTTTTGATTGCTGAAACACGACGGCGGGATCTGCATAACGTTAGCTTAATTGGCACCGTTTCCAAGGCAGATGTCTTCAAATACATTCTAGCAGCCGATGCCGGTGCTTCTGTTTTGAAAAAAACGGATGTTTTTAAAACGGTTTATAGCAACAAAACCTTTGACTATTTCGCTTGTAGCAAACCCGTTTTGCTCGCTATCGACGGCGTATCGCGGGATTTGGTCGAAATTGCAGATGCCGGATTGTTTGTCGAGCCGGAAAACCCGAAAGATTTCGCTGAAAAAATCTTGATGTATCTCGAAAATCCTGCGCTTGCGTCCCGGCACGGGAGCAATGGTCATGCGTACGCGAGGAAGCATTTCAACAGGGAATTCCTGGCCAGGGAATATTTAAAAAACATAGACAAGCTCTTGGAACAGGGATGTTTTGCTTGAAAAATACGTTTTAAAAATCAGTTTAGTCTATATTTGCCATAGGCTGAAATTAGCGGATAATATTAGAGAGCGATTTGTCGACGTATTTTAAAAACATATCGGAGGGAATCAATACTACGGTGACCGGCATGCGGTTGACGTTGCGGCACTTGTGGAATGCGCGTAAACGCCGCAAAATGGTGGATATCCGTTCCGATGATTTTTTTGGTGGGCAGGAGGGAATGGTGACGATCCAATATCCGCAGGAAACGATCCCTATTCCCGACAATGGACGTTATCGGTTGCACAATGAAATAGACGACTGCATTGTCTGTGATAAATGTGTGAAAGTATGCCCGGTCGATTGCATTGACATTGAGCCGATCAGAGCAATTGAAGAGATTGGAAAAGCGTCGGACGGTTCGCCGATCCGCTTATATGCTGCGAAGTTTGACATTGATATGGCCAAGTGCTGTTACTGCGGACTTTGCACAACCGTTTGCCCGACAGAATGTCTGACCATGACGAAGACATTCGATTACAGCGAGTGGGATGTGCGGGATATGGTTTACAACTACACCAACCTTACTCCCGAAGAAGCCGACGAAAAACGCCGCTTACTCGAACAATTCCAGAAAGAAAAAGAGGCATTAAAAGCAGTGCCGAAACCGGCAGTTACTGCTGAACAAACGGCTGCAAGTCCGGCCAGGCCTGTATTTAAGCCAGGTATGAAGCCGAAAGTTCAGGAAACAGAGAACAAGGAAGAGGTTAAGGAGGAAGTTCCCGTGGCAAAACCTGCGCGTCCTGTTTTTCTGCCAAAAAAACCGGCTCCTGTCGTTGCAAAGGAAGAAATGCCGGAAGCAGAAGTAAGAGAGATTCCCGAAGTAAAAACAGAGGAAATACCCGAAGCGAAAGTGGAGGAAGCACCGAAACCGGCAGCGGCGAAACCGATCTTTAAGCCGAAAATGAAGCCACCGGTCACCATCCCGGAAAAAATAGTCGAAGAGCCAAAAGCGGTAGTTCCTGAACCGGAGCAACCTACCGCAGAAATACAACCGGAAACAAAACCCAAGCCAGCGTTCCGACCTACAATGAAGCCTAAGTCGAAGGATTAAGATTGGTCTTGCGTTCTGAATTAAATGAGCATTAATATGGAGGTTGCAGCATTTTACGGATTTTCACTTCTAGCGATCATTGCTGCGCTTTTCATTCTATTTTCCAAAAATTTGATTTATGGTGCTTTCGCATTGTTTTTGGCTTTTTTGGGAGTTGGCGCGTTGTATGTTTTAGCGGGTGCCGACTTTCTGGGTGTGACGCAAATTATGATCTACGTCGGAGGGATTCTTGTTTTGCTGATCTTCGGGATAATGCTTACTCAGAAAAAGAAAAACGACGATCCGCAGCAACATAACCGTGTTGAAATATTGCTGAGCCGCGGAATCTGGGGCTCTCTATTGGGTGCAGGATTTTTTGTACTGCTCATTAAAATTATTGCAACGGCGAATTTCAAAATGACCGGCGAAACGATCAGCAGCAAATCGACCATTAAAACAATTGGCGTAGAATTAATGACGAGCCACCTGTTACCCTTCGAAATTGCCGCCATTTTATTGCTGGTTGCCCTGGTTGGCGCGGCTTATCTCGCTATGAACCGCAACCCTGCACCATGACATTGATCCCGTTACAACATTATCTGATTGTTGCAGCTGCATTGTTCTGCATAGGGCTGGCTATTGCCATTACCAAGCGCCACTTTATTGGGATTTTGCTTGGTATAGAATTAATGCTAAATGCGGTGAATATCAACCTCGTAGCTTTCAGTCGTTATGATCCGGAAAGGCTTAGCGGCCAGCTGTTTGCACTTTTTGTCATTGTGGTTGCGGCGGCTGAGGTAACCATTGCGTTGGCCATTATTTTACGCGTCTACGGGTATTATCAATCCGTTGACCCGGACGAAGTAGACGAATTGAAAAAGTAAGCTTTTTATTGAAACACCTATTTCATGCATTGGATTTTCCTGTTTCTGGCTTTCTTAATTGGCATTAGCAACGCAGTTCAGTCTGGCGTGAATGTGCAACTGCGCGAATCATTAAATAACCCGATTTTAGCAGCCCTGACATCTTTTTTCGTGGGTTTTGTGATCCTGTTAATTGCTTTCGCCTGCTTTAATCAAAACCCAATTCCCAGCCTCTCAGACATTAGGCAAATATCCTGGACCCGTTTTATGGGCGGCGTTTTAGGCGCTTTTTATGTGCTTACGGTTATTTTTATCGTGAGAAATATTGGACCCGCCAACATGATTTGTCTGGTCGTAGCGGGGCAAATGATTGCTGCGATAACCATTGATCATTTTGGATTTCAGGGGTTTGCGGTTCATCAGATCACATTACCGCGCATTGCGGGCGCAGTTTTGCTCGTTGCGGGCGTTTACCTGATTTTGAAAAACTAAAAAAAGCGACCCGTTTCGGAATCGCTTTCTTAAAAGATCTTATTCTTTCGGTTATTATGGAACCCGGTTAAAAACGAACAGGTCCATAAACACCCACTTGTTGTCCTCCATTTTCCCGCGCTGGATCACCAACTGGTTTTGAGAACGTCTTTCATAAATGATCCGCACGGAAACATCGTCTTTTTCAAACAATGCCTGATTTTTCTTTGCTTCAATAAAGTTGTAAGTGTCGGAAACGGCTTTTTCTTCCAGGGCAATGAGGCCGGGTTTAAAATGTTTAACCCTTGCTATCGGCCCTTTTTCACCTTGCTCAAATGCAAAAACCTCATAAAGAGCAGGTTTGTCATCTTTGATCATGCGAATGTAACCCATAATGTTGCTTCCTTCGGGAGCTGTCCAGCCGGCTTCTATGGGGCCACCGTTGTAAGTGCCTTTCCAGTGACCTTCCAGAAAACTGAGGTCATTAAGCGTTCCGGTGGTGGTTTGTGCTTTGGCAAAAGTTGTAAGCAAGCAAAATGCGAAGAATAACGAGCTGGTTTTCAGCCAGGTTATTTTGGAAAATTGGGTCATTTGGGATTTAGGTTTAAATACGTGGCAAATTAAGGATTGCCGGACGTGCCAATTTCCATAAAAATAGCTGAATTACAAAAAAAAGAGCCGTCGCAAATGTGCAACGGCTCGTCCTATTATATGATTTTGGATTAATAAGCTCTTTCCAATTTTCCTTCGTGCGAATTGGCGAATGCTCTGTTAACCACTTTATTTCCTCCTAATGTTGGATAGTTTCCGGTAAAATACCAGTCTCCCAAATGCTGCGGACATGCCTTGTGTAAATTATCAACTGTCTGGAACACAACCGAAAGCTCTGCATTCAAATCCTTCGGACGAATAATTTCAGCGATTTTATCGGAAATTTCCTGATCCGTAAAAGGCTCATACAATGCTTTCACGTAATTGGTATGATATGGATTTTTGGTTGCAATGGACGTTACACTATGCATATAAGTGTCTTCCAACAAATATTCCAGATCGCGTTCTTCTAACAATTTAAGCACAGCCCGGAAAGCAACAAAGTCCTTCATTTTTGACATATCAATGCCATAGCAATCCGGGAAACGGATCTGCGGAGCGGACGATGCCACAACGATTTTCTTGGGACTTAATCGGTCCAGCATAGTCAGAATGCTCTTTTCAAGCGTCGTTCCGCGTACAATGGAGTCGTCAATAATCACAACCGTATCCACATTCTTACGCACAACCTCGAAAGTGGTATCGTAAACGCTGGAAACCATATCATCGCGCAAAGCATCGGCTGTAATAAATGTCCGTGATTTTACGTCTTTGGTAACCAGTTTTTCAATTCTCGGCCTGAATGAAAGCACTTTTTCAAGGTCGGCTTCGAAAAGAATGCCTTCCATGATTGCTTGCTTGCGTTTTTTAGCCAGATATTCTTCCAAACCTTCAATCATGCCCAAAAACGCCGTTTCAGCAGTATTTGGAATGTAAGAGAAGATTGTATTTTCAAGATCGTAATTGACCTCTTTAAGAATTTGAGGAATTAAAAGCTTGCCTAATTGCTTGCGTTCATTGTAAATGTCCGGATCGGTTCCGCGTGAGAAATAGATCCTTTCGAAGCTGCAAGAGCGTTTTTCAAGCTGCGGCAAGATCGGGAACTCATTGTATTCGCCATTTTTATCAACAATTAATGCTGAACCTGGCGTAATTTCCTGAATCTGATTATAATCTACATTAAAAGCAGCCTTAATCGCCTGTTTTTCGGATGCCACAACCACAACTTCGTCATCGGCATAATAAAATGCTGGACGAATTCCGGCAGGATCGCGGATCACAAATGACGCGCCATAACCTGTTAGTCCGCACATGGCATAACCCCCATCGAAGTCCCGGCACGACCTGTAAAGCAAGCGCGGCAGGTCGATATTCTCCTCTATCACATTGGAAAGCGTCGGATTTTCATAAATTCCTTTGAAGCGCTCAAACACTCTCTGGTTTTCTTCATCCAGGAAATGTCCTATTTTCTCCATCACAGTTACTGTATCCACTTTTTCTTTCGGATGCTGTCCCAGTGATACCAGTTTTCCAAAAAGCTCATCTACATTGGTCATGTTGAAATTCCCAGCCATAACCAGATTGCGGCTTCTCCAGTTGCTCTGGCGCAGCATGGGATGACAGTTTTCAACTTCATTGGAACCGTGTGTTCCGTATCGCAAGTGACCCAGCCAAACCTCGCCTGTAAAAGCCAGGTTTTCCTGCAACCATTTCGCATCGTTGGTATGCTCTCTGTGGTTCTTTAAACCCTTGCGAAATTTCTTATGAATTTTGGAAAAAATATCCGTAAGTGGCTGAGGTTCTACGGATCTGTATCGGCTGATGTATCGTTTCCCAGGTGGGACATCTATCTTGATATTGGCAACTCCGGCTCCATCTTGTCCCCGGTTTACCTGTTTTTCCATCATTACCGAAAGCTTGTGGACTGCGTATAACGGTGTCTCGTACTTGTCGATGTAGTATTGATAAGGCTTTCTAAGACGGATAAGTGCTATGCCGCACTCATGCTTAATGGCGTCGCTCATATGAAGAGTTATGCGTTAGAAATATTATTATTTGCTGTTTGCAAATCGTATTCCCTGAATAATAACTTAACGAATTAATGTTCTAAAATAGTTCGTTATGCGTCGCAAAGGTACAAATCCTTTGGCTTAAAAAACTTCAAATTTTTCCGTTTTTTACAAGCCGTTTTTTGTGTGCAATTCTTTAATGGAAAGATAGCTATTTTTGACCAAAAGGCCAGCTAATATATATGTTACATAAAACGCGAGGTATCGCTTTGAGTTATATCCGTTACCGCGAATCTTCGATCATCGCCAAGATTTATACCGAAGCCTTTGGCATTCAGACATATATAGTAAATGGCGTTAGAAGCAGCAAATCGCGGAACAACAGAATCGCATTGTTTCAGCCGCTGACCTTGCTTGATATGGTCGTTTACCATAAAAATAAGGAAGATACAATGCATCGGATCTCGGAAATGAAATGTTACCAGCCGTTCCAAAGTCTGCCTTATGACGTTGTTAAATCAAGTCTGGCACTTTTTGTAACGGAAATGCTCGGAAAAACCTTGAAAGAAGAAGAGAGCAATCCTTTGCTTTTTCAATTTATAGAGGAATCCGTGGTGTATCTGGACGAAGCGGAAAGTGCTTTTGAGAATTTTCATATCCACTTTCTGGTCCAGCTCGCTTCTTTTTTAGGTTTTGGCATAGAGACTGTAGAAGATTTGGAAAGCGAATTAAAAAACCAACATTTTCCACACATGCCCGATCCTGTTGAAAAAAATGCGACAATGCAGCTGCTGACAGGGAATTACGGTTTAAATGTGGTTCTGGACCGGAAGCGCAGGATATCGATTTTAGAAAAACTTCTCTTTTTTTATAAAATACATATGGAGGCATTGGGCGAGATCAAATCCCTCGAGGTTTTACGAGAGGTTTTGAAATAGAGCCGCGAGGCCGGAAAGAGTGGCATAATTTTGATAACGTATATTGTTAAATCAAAAATCGAACATCCAATGAAACATTTACTGACAGCCACACTTGTTTTAGCCTCCATAATCGGATTTGCCCAGGAACGCCTGCCGCAGGAACGCCAGCCGCAGGTTCCGAAAGGCGCATGGAAGTCCCAGGAGCCAACGGGCAGCGCATCAACTCTAATTGTTGCTGATAATTATATGGCCATTGCTTCCTATAGTATTGGCAATAAATATTTTGAGAGAGCCGAGGGTGGCCCTTTTACCATGAATGGCGATCAGATGACTTACACACCGGAATTTAATTCTGCGGATTCATTAAAAATCGGCATTCCCATTGTTTTTACAGTGACGGTAAAAGATGATATTTTGACTTTAAAATACGAGGAAGCAATGGTTTGGATGCGCGTAGATAAAGCAACCTCAGCGCCTATGGCCGGTGCGTGGCACATTACAGAAAAAGCGGACGACCAGGGAACATTGGTAAAAATTCATCAGGAAGGAACACGGAAAACATTGAAATTACTGTCTGCTACCCGTTTCCAATGGTTTGCCATCGATCCGGCTGTTAAAGGGTTTTACGCAACCGGCGGCGGCACTTACACAGTTAAGGATGGGAAATACACGGAGAACATTCAATTCTTCTCTAAAAACAACAACCGCGTTGGCTCTTCACTGAAATTTGACCATAAACTTGAAAACGGGCGCTGGGATCACAGCGGCAAAAGCAGTGATGGGAAACCGGTTCACGAGATTTGGGAAAAGATCCAATAGCACATTCTGAAAAGCTATAATTTAGATCAGTTCAAAATAATTTTTATCATTTGTTTGAATGATTCTAAATAGCAATTACATTTGTTGTATATAACAGCATATAAAGAATGAGCGCTTTTACATTGAATGATCCTGCGGACTGTGCAGTTGGAGAAGTAACATGGATGAAATCATTCAGCGAGAATACAGAATGTGTATTCAAAAAGTGCTGTGAGAAATATAAAAAGAAAGGTAAACACTGTAAAAAGTGCCCTAAAAAATAATAACTGCGGGATCTGAAAAGAGCCCAACAGTTCATGGTGAATAATTGTAAGAGAGGGAATGCCGCGAAGCGTTCCCTTTTCTATGTCTAAGCAGTTATATTTTACGTTTTAATTCAAAGTTTTGACCCAAATAAACGCGTCTTACTACTTCGTCCTCTGCCAATTCCTCCGCGCTTCCTTGTTTCAAAATCTTTCCTTCAAATAATAAATAAGCCCGGTCCGTGATGGAAAGTGTCTCATTTACATTGTGATCGGTGATGAGGATGCCAATGTTTTTGTGTTTCAATTTGGCAACAATGCTTTGAATGTCCTCCACCGCAATCGGGTCAACGCCTGCAAAAGGTTCATCAAGCAGGATGAATTTCGGATCGACAGCCAGTGATCTTGCAATTTCAGTTCTCCGCCGTTCACCTCCTGAAAGCACCATTCCCTTGCTCTTACGAACGTGTGTCAGGTGAAATTCTTCGAGAAGCTCTTCCACTTTCTGTTTCTGGTCCGTGCGGGACATATCGGTCATTTCCAGCACTGCGCGAATATTTTCCTCCACCGTTAACGACCGGAAAACCGACGCTTCCTGCGCTAGATAGCCCAGGCCCAGGCGGGCACGCTTGTACATGGGAAGGCTTGTAATGTCCTTATCGTCCAGAAAAACTTTTCCGCTATTGGGTTTCACCAATCCTACGGCCATGTAAAAGGAGGTGGTTTTACCGGCACCGTTCGGACCAAGCAAACCTACAATTTCCCCTTGTTCAACCTGATAGCTTACATTGTTGTTGACAAGACGAACCCCGTATTTTTTTACAAGGTTTTCGGTTCTTAATATCATCGTTTTTATTTCTATTTCAATTGCTGAGTGGAAAATCCGCTCACAGCAGTTTAATGTCTTTCAAAGACAGTTGTAACGTTTTTTTATCGCGAAAGTTATTTTCTTCGAGGCAGTAGGCAATCGAGAACGGCCTTCCGTTGACCAGATCAGGATAAAAGTGCGCCATACCAAACCCGATGGCCGTAAATATTCCCGAATTGTTTTGCTTCACATCAAATTTCAGATGCTTCTCCTTCATGATCGTAGGCCGTCCCGCGAGTGAAACATTGCGGGATTCGAAGATCGGCGTCATGTTTCCGGGACCAAAAGGGCCCATTTGACGAAGAATGTTATAAAATTTCGGCGTAATCACATCCAGTTCCAGCAGCATATCAATGTTGATCATCGGGATCAGCTGATCCGGCAGGATGCGGCTGCTTACAATGTCATTGAAACGCGTTTTGAATGCTTCCACATTATCCAAAGGCAATGTAAGTCCGGCTGCGAAAGTATGGCCTCCATATTGTTCCAAAAGATCCGCACATTCCTCAATGGCCTCATACACATCGAAACCCGGAACCGACCGCGCCGATCCGGCGGCTTTTCCGTGTGACTGCGTTAATATAATGGTAGGGCGGTGGTATTTTTCAATGCACCGGCTCGCCACAATTCCGATCACGCCTTTGTGCCAGTCTTCCTTATATAATACTGTACTTTTTGCAGTCGCAAACCAGTCGTCGTTTTCGATCATGAAAAGCGCTTGTTCCGTAATGCTTGTATCGAAAGTCCTGCGCTCGCTGTTGTGTTTATTAATTTCCTGAGCAAAATCGGCTGCTTCTTCATGCTCTTCGCATAGCAAAAGCCTGACCGCCTCTTTTGCATGCTTAATCCGGCCAGCCGCATTGATTCTTGGCCCTAGTCCGAAAACAACATTCGTAATGTCCAGGACTCCATTCAGTCCGGCAATCTGGATCAGCGCTTTAACGCCGCATCTTGGCGCAGCATTTAATCTTTGCAAACCATAATATGCCAAAATCCGGTTTTCGCCCGTAATAGGCACAATGTCCGAAGCAATGCTGATCACCAGCAGATCCAAATGATCGAACAAGCCCGCCGGATCTATTTCATTGTCTATACAAAAGGCTTGCAGCAATTTGAACCCAACGCCGCAACCTGTGAGCTCTTTATAAGGATATGCGCAATCGTCCCTTTTGGGGTCGAGCACTGCAATGGCAGGCGGTAATTCGGAACCGGGACGGTGGTGATCACAGATGATAAAATCAATGCCCCTTTCCTTGGCAGCAATAACCTTGTCGACCGATTTAACTCCGCAATCCAATGTTACAATGAGTGAAAAGCCGTTTTCATGGGCCCAATCAATGCTT